>NZ_JBEORR010000008.1:0-184927 GCF_040302345.1 Streptomyces sp. NPDC126510
CTAATCCCCACCGAAGTGGTTCATCGTTCGACTTGCATGTGTTAAGCACGCCGCCAGCGTTCGTCCTGAGCCAGGATCAAACTCTCCGTGAATGTGTACCGGTAATCCGGTGCAACACCACGAGAGCGGAACAGTCAGGCGGAATAAGCCCGACCGTTCACAGCGTCCTCGCTGTGTTATTTCAAAGGAACCTCGACCATCGGTTGTCCGATGGACGGGGTATCAACATATCTGGCGTTGACTTTTGGCACGCTGTTGAGTTCTC
The DNA here is from genome assembly GCF_040302345.1 of Streptomyces sp. NPDC126510. NCBI lineage: Bacteria > Bacillati > Actinomycetota > Actinomycetes > Kitasatosporales > Streptomycetaceae > Streptomyces > Streptomyces sp. NPDC126510. The sequence continues at coordinate 266 of NZ_JBEORR010000008.1, forward strand.
AAGGAACGGTCGCTTCCTTTGTACTCACCCTCTCGGGCTTTCCTCCGGGCGCTTCCCTTCGGTCTTGCGTTTCCGACTCTATCAGATCTTTCCGATCCGATTTCCTCGGTGCTTTCCAGGTTCCCGCTTCCGCGTTTCCCTTTCCGGCGGTTCCGACTTTATCAGAAGTTTTTGGCCGGTCTGACCGGCCGCTCATTTCCGATTCATCGGGAGAGGCTTCGATGAAAGCTACGTTTCAAGAAGCAGATAGATGTTCACTGTGGCCGGTCTGGGACTAGAGCCCATCTCCAGGCAACTGTTCGAATCTACCTCCCCGCACTTGCCGTGTCAACGGCTCCTGTGGGGCGAAGAGGAGACTAGCAGTTGAACGGACGTGGTCGCACATCCGGCGGTCGGCGGGACGATCAGGCGGCTGTCGGGACGGTCGCGCTGCGTTCCGCCGCCTCGACGTCTCCGGTCTCTCCCGCGCGGGCGGCACGGCCGCCCAGGACGTAGACGTAGGCCAGGAAGGCCCCTTCGGCGGCGACGCCGATGGCGATGCGGGCCCAGGTGGGGAGGCCGGACGGGGTGACGAAGCCTTCGATGGCTCCTGAGACGAACAAGACGAGGGCGAGGCCGATGGCCATGCCTATGGCGGCTCGGCCTTCCTCCGCTAGTGCGGTGCGCCGTGTACGCGGGCCGGGGTCGATGAGTGTCCAACCGAGGCGCAGGCCCGTGCCGGCCGCGACGAAGACGGCGGTCAGTTCCAGGAGGCCGTGTGGGAGGACCAGGCCGAGGAAGGTGTCGAGGCGGTCGGCCGAGGACATCAGGCCGATGCCGACGCCGAGATTGAGCATGTTCTGGAAGAGGATCCAGAGGACCGGGAGTCCGAGGAAGACCCCGAGGATGAGGCACAGGGCGGCGGCCCAGGCGTTGTTCGTCCAGACCTGGGCGGCGAAGCTGGCGGCCGGATGGCTGGAGTAATACGTCTCGTACTGGCCGCCGGGACGGGTGAGGTCCCTCAGTTCACCGGGAGCCGCGATCGAGGCCTGTACCTCGGGGTGGGTGCCGATCCACCAGCCCAGGAGGGCGGCGACGGCCGTGGACAGGAGCGCGGTGGGCACCCACCAGTGCCGTGACTTGTAGACGGCGGCGGGGAAGCCGTGGGCGAAGAAGCGTGTGACGTCACGCCAGGAGGCACGTCGGGTACCCGTCACAGCGCCGCGCGCGCGTGCCACGAGCTGGCTGAGCCGACCGGTCAGCTGCGGGTCGGGGGCACTGGACTGGATCAGGGAGAGGTGGGTCGCGGTGCGCTGGTAGAGGGTGACGAGTTCGTCGGCCTCCGCGCCGTCGAGGCGGCGCCGGCGGCGGAGGAGGGCTTCGAGGCGGTCCCACTCCGCTCGGTGGGCGGAGACGAAGACGTCGAGGTCCATCGGTGTGCCTGCTCCTCGGCTGGTCGTCGGAGGCTCGTCGTGGATCAGCTTGTCGTACTACGGTGCGATGCGCCCTCAGCTTGGCAGACTGGCCCTGTCGGGGGCAGGGCAGGGGAAGGACGGCGGGCGTGAGTGAGCTGGTGACGGGCGAGGCTGTGGCGTTGGAGCTGCGCCCCGCGAGGCTGCCCAGCAGGGCGCTGGCCGTGCTGCTCGATCTGGTGGCGGTCATGGCGGTCTACGTCGCGGTGACCATCGTGGTCGTCACCTCGACGGCATCCCTCGACGAGGCGGCGCAGACGGCGCTGTCCATCGCGTCGTTCGTTCTCGTGCTCGTGGGCGGGCCGATCGCGGTGGAGACACTCAGTCACGGACGGTCGCTCGGGAAGATGGCCTGCGGTCTGCGTGTGGTGCGGGACGACGGAGGCCCCATCCGGTTCCGGCACGCGCTGGTGAGGGGCTTGATCGGGGTGATCGAGATCCTCATGACCTTCGGGATCGTCGCCTGCATCGCCTCGTTCGTGTCGGCGCGTGGGCGGCGGCTGGGCGATGTGTTCGCGGGCACGCTCGTCGTGCGGGAGCGGATTCCGGTCGCGCGGACGGGATTCGTGCCCCCTCCTCCGCCCTGGCTGACGGGGCGGTTCTCGGGGCTCGATCTGTCGGCGGTGCCCGATGGCTTGTGGCTCGCCGTCCGGCAGTACCTGACGCGCATGCAGCAGTTGGATCCGCAGGTGGGCTGGTCGATGGCGGAGCGGCTCGCGGCGGAACTGGCGGAACGTACGGGGGCTCCGGTGCCCCACGGGGTGCCGCCGGCGGCTTATCTGGCGGCGGTCGTACAGGAACGGCAGGCGCGGGAGGCCCGGCGGGCTTTCGGGAGCGAGGCGGCCCCGGTGGCTGCGTCCCGCGCCGTTCCGGTGCCTGCCGACCCGGTCGCCGCAGCCGATGCTCCCGCCGTGGACGCTGCCGCGGGCGGCTTCCGACCGCCGGCCGGGGTGCCCGAGGTGGTTTCCGAGCCGTCCGACGGGGAGCGGCCCGCAGAGCCGGCGGTGCCACCGGCGGTTTCGGCCGGTGAGCGGCCCCGCACCGGTTTCGTGCCACCGGCGTAGTGCGGGTCGGGGCAGGCAGTGCCGGCGGAACGCGGCGGTCTGCTCAGGTGAACACCGACGGTGGTGATTCGAGGTCTTCGAGCTCGATGCCGGGGGCCGCGAGCACCACGTCCCCGGCGAGGTGCACGGTGTGCTGCTCGCCCGTGTCCAGGGCTGTGACCTGGTATTCGTCAACGGTCAGGGGGCCGTTGTCGGTGGCGTGTGCTTCGCTTTTCAGCAAGGCCCAGGACTGGTCCACGGTGCGGGGGGCGAGGACCGGGTCCGTGAAGGCGACGAGGCGTACGCGGGTGGCCGCTGTGGAGGGGGCGAGGCGCAGGAGACGGGCGGTGGCGACGAGAAATGCCGGGGACGTGCCGGTGAAGGCGTGGGCGCGCACATTGCCTTCGGTGGCCTCGGTCCCGGTGGGGTCGGTGCGGACCCAGGTGACGCCGTCGAGGGCGGCGCCGCGGACCTGCCAGGCGGCTGCGTGGAGTTCGAGGCGGATGGGGCGGCCCAGTTCGTCGAGGGTGAGGTCGACGGAACCGTGGTGATCGCCTGCGGGGGTGGTCAGCTGGGAGACATAGCGCCAGCCGGAGGGGCCGGGGGCGCACTGGAAGTGTTCGTCTGCGAGGGGGGTGTGATCGTGCGGATCGTGGAGCGAATAGCGGCCGCGGGGCATGGGGGTCCTGGGTCCTGACGGGCTGGGCCGGTCGCCGGCCGGGCGAACGGGGGCAGGCCCCCGGCACGGGGGTGCGGGGGCCTGCCTCGGGGATCTGACCGGTTTACCGGCCGGCAGCGGTGCTGCTCGGCTCAGTAGCGGTAGTGGTCCGGCTTGAACGGGCCCTCGACCTTCACGCCGATGTACTCGGCCTGCTCGGGGCGGAGCGTCGTCAGCTTCACACCGAGGGCGTCGAGGTGGAGCCGCGCGACCTTCTCGTCGAGGTGCTTGGGCAGCACGTAGACGCCGGTGGGGTACTCGTCGGGCTTGGTGAACAGCTCGATCTGGGCCAGGGTCTGGTCCGCGAAGGAGTTGGACATCACGAACGAGGGGTGGCCGGTGGCGTTGCCCAGGTTCAGCAGGCGGCCCTCGGACAGGACGATGAGCACCTTGCCGTCGGGGAAGGTCCAGGTGTGGACCTGCGGCTTGACCTCGTCCTTGACGATGCCGGGGATCTTGGCGAGGCCGGCCATGTCGATCTCGTTGTCGAAGTGACCGATGTTGCCGACGATCGCCTGGTGCTTCATCTTGGCCATGTCCGCGGCCATGATGATGTCCTTGTTGCCGGTCGTGGTGATGAAGATGTCGGCCTTGTCGACGACGTCGTCGAGGGTGGCGACCTGGTAGCCGTCCATCGCGGCCTGCAGCGCGCAGATCGGGTCGATCTCGGTGACGATCACCCGGGCACCCTGTCCGCGCAGGGACTCCGCGCAGCCCTTGCCCACGTCGCCGTAGCCGAAGACGACCGCGGTCTTGCCGCCGATGAGGACGTCGGTGGCGCGGTTGATGCCGTCGATCAGGGAATGGCGGCAGCCGTACTTGTTGTCGAACTTCGACTTGGTGACGGCGTCGTTGACGTTGATCGCCGGGAACAGCAGGACGCCGTCGCGCTGCATCTCGTACAGGCGGTGGACGCCGGTCGTGGTCTCCTCGGTGACACCGCGGATCTCCGAGGACAGCTGGGTCCACTTCTGGGGGTCCTCGCCCAGGGTGCGGGTCAGCAGCTCCAGGATGACGCGGTGCTCATCGGACTCGGCCGTGTCGGGCGAGGGGACCTTGCCGTCCTTCTCGTACTCGACGCCCTTGTGGACGAGGAGGGTGGCGTCGCCGCCGTCGTCCAGGATCATGTTGGGGCCGCCGGTGGGGCTGTCCGGCCAGGTCAGCGCCTGCTCGGTGCACCACCAGTACTCCTGAAGGGTCTCGCCCTTCCAGGCGAAGACCGGTACGCCCTGCGGGTTGTCGGGCGTGCCGTTCGGGCCGACGGCGATGGCGGCGGCCGCGTGGTCCTGGGTGGAGAAGATGTTGCAGGAGGCCCAGCGGACCTGCGCGCCGAGGGCGACCAGGGTCTCGATGAGCACGGCGGTCTGCACCGTCATGTGCAGGGAGCCGGTGACACGGGCGCCCGCCAGGGGCTGCGCCTCGGCGTACTCCTTGCGGATCGCCATCAGGCCCGGCATCTCGTGCTCGGCGAGGGTGATCTCCTTGCGGCCGAACTCGGCCAGGGAGAGGTCGGCGACCTTGAAGTCCTGTCGGTTCTCGACAGTCGTCATTGCGAGCTGCTCCTCGGGGTGTGGGTCGAGGGTGGGTACGGCTGGTCTGCGCGGCGGCGGACACAGGGGTGTCCGAAAGAGGACACAGGCATGCCCGCGTACGCGCAGCGCAGTCCGTCGGAGGCCCTCTCTCCCTCGGCCGGTCCGCTTCGGGACCGCCCGACCGCCATCAGCAGCGACGTCTGGCTCCGTCCCAAGCTACACCGGGCGTGGGTGCGATCCCCAGTCCGTGGGCGAACACATCGAGCCGATCATGTGACGGACCGGAGGACGGGCCGGACGGCGGGCGGGGTGATGGGGCCGGGAAGCCGGACGGGGCCCGCCGAGTGGTTCGGCGGGCCCCGTGGGCCGGAGAGGGAGGATCAGTGCTCGGTGGGGTGGGGGGCGGGGCCGCCCGGGGAGGCCTCGGGGTCGGGGCCCTTGGCCGCTTCCTTCTCGCTGTAGATGTCCGGCTCCAGGTAGATCACGCGGGCGATCGGGACGGCGTCGCGGATGCGGGCCTCGGCGGCGTCGATGGCGGCGGCGATCTCGGTGGCCGTGTCGTCGTGCTGGACGGCGATCTTGGCGGCGACGAGGAGTTCCTCGGGGCCGAGGTGGAGGGTGCGCATGTGGATGACGCGGGTGACGGTGTCGCCGTCGACGACGGCGGCCTCGATCTTCCGGGTCTCCTCGAGGCCGGCGGACTCGCCGAGCAGCAGGGACTTGGTCTCGGCGGCGAGGACCAGGGCGATCAGGATGAGCAGGATGCCGATGCAGAGGGTGCCGATGCCGTCCCAGACGCTCTCGCCGGTGAGGAGGGCGAGGCCGACGCCGCCGAGCGCGAGGATGAGGCCGACGAGGGCGCCGAGGTCCTCCAGGAGGACGACGGGGAGCTCGGGAGCCTTGGCGTGGCGGACGAAGTCCTTCCAGGAGCGGCCGCCGCGCAGGGGGTTGGACTCCTTGATGGCCGTCCGGAAGGAGAAGCTCTCGGCGATGATCGCGAAGACCAGGACGCCGACGGGCCAGTACCAGTGCGTCAGCTCGTGGGGGTGCTTGATCTTCTCGTAGCCCTCGTAGAGGGCGAACATGCCACCGACCGAGAAGAGGACGATGGAGACGAGGAAGGCGTAGATGTAGCGCTCGCGGCCGTAGCCGAAGGGGTGTTCCGGGGTGGCCTCGCGTTTGGCCTTCTTGCCGCCGACCAGGAGCAGTGCCTGGTTGCCGGAGTCGGCGACGGAGTGGACGGACTCGGCGAGCATCGATGACGAGCCGCTGAAGAGGAACGCCACGAACTTCGCTACCGCGATGGCGAGGTTGGCGGCCAGTGCCGCCACGATCGCCTTGGTTCCGCCTGACGCGCTCATATGTCCGCGTTGTCCCTTCGTACGCCGTTCCAGGGCCCGGGCGACCGTCCTGGTGCGTGCCCGTGGCTTTGCCCGTGCTTGACGGTGGGCCATTGTTGCAGCCCGCCGCGAGAGCGGTGAGTCAGGTCACCAGCACGGGGTCTTCGAAACGGTCAGGCGACGACGGTGGCCCGGAAAAGCGTTCCCGTTCCGGACACTTCGGCCTTTTCGCCGGCGGGGACGAAGACGGACGCGCCGGGGGTCAGGTCGTGCTCGCCGGCCCGGATGGTGCCGGCCGTGCAGAGCAGGATCTGCGGGGTCGGGCGGGTGAGGTCGTGGGCGGCGCCCGCCTCGGGGAGGACGTAGCGGGAGAGGCGGAACTCGTCGATGGGGGTCTCATAGACCTCCTCGCCGTCCGGGGAGGCCTCGGGGCGCAGGACGCCGGGGTCGCTGGGGAGGAAGCGGACGATGCGCAGGAGTTCGGGGACGTCGACGTGCTTGGGGGTGAGGCCGCAGCGCAGGACGTTGTCGGAGTTGGCCATGATCTCCACGCCGAGGCCGTTCAGGTAGGCGTGCGGGATGCCGGCGCCGAGGTAGAGGGCCTCACCGGGCTGGAGCCGGACGTGGTTCAGCAGCATCGCGGCGAGAACGCCGGGGTCGCCCGGGTAGTGGTGGGCGATGTCGGCGTAGGGGGCGTAGGCGCCGCCGAGGCGGGTGCAGGCGGTCGCCGTCTCCGTGGCGGTGCGGGACATCTCGTCGGGGTCGGCGGTGAGGATCGCCGTGAGGACCTCGCGCAGGGCGGCGTCCTCGGGGTGGGCGTGGAGCAGGTCGACGTAGGGCTTGAGGGAGTCGACTCCCAGGTCGTCGAGGAGAGCCGCTGCCGCCAGGGGGGCGCGGAAGCCGCACAGGCCGTCGAACTCGGTGAGGGCGCAGATCAGTTCGGGCTTGTGGTTGGCGTCCTTGTAGTTGCGGTGCGGGGCGTCGACCGGGATGCCGCGGCGCTCCTCGTGCGCGTAACCCTCCTGCGCCTGGGCGAGGTCGGGGTGGACCTGGAGGGAGAGCGGGGCGCCCGCGGCGAGAATCTTGAGGAGGAAGGGCAGCCGAGGGCCGAACTTGGCCACGGCGGCGGGCCCGAGTTCCTTCTCGGGGTCGGCGTCGACGACCTCGACGAGCGTGCCCCGGCCGGTGCGCGAGGGTGCGCCCGGGTGGGCGCCCATCCACATCTCCGCCTGCGGTTCGCCGGTCGGTTCGACGCCGAGCAGCTGCGGGATGGCGGTCGGGGAGCCCCAGGCGTAGGGGCGGACGGTGTTGTCGAGGCGGTCCATGGGGTTCTCTCTGCTGTGCGGGGGTGCGGGCGCGTCAGGGTGTCCCGGGCAAGATCAGGCCCTCGAAGCGAGCGCCAGGTAAACCGCGGCGAAATCCGTGATGGCGATCAGTTCCGCGAGGGTCTCCAGTTCGCCGCCGGCCTCCGGTTCGAGCTCGCTGATCGGTGTGTCGTGGCTGAGGGCGAGGTCGCGGGCGCCGGGTGCGGCGGTGAGGCCGCCGATGGGGCGGTCGCGCAGCAGCACCACGCGCGCGTGCAGGGCGGGTGGTTCCTCGACGCGGTCGCGGAAGAAGTCGTCGGGGTCGGCGCTGGCGGCCAGGGGGCCGGCGAGCAGGGCGCCGTGGGCGGCGAGGGCCTCGGGGAGTTCCGCGACGACGGCGGGGGTGCCGGACAGCTCGGCGAGGGCGGCGGCGAAGCGGCGGCCCGCGGGCCCGGCCGAGGTGCCCTCGGTCCAGACGATGGGGAGTGCGTCGGCCAGTTCGGCGGCCAGGGTCTTGGCGGCGTTGCTGTAGGTGGCGATGGCCGGGCCGCAGCGTTCGGCGACGCGGTCGAGGCGGTCGGCGACCTTGCCGAGGGCGTCCGGTGGGGCGTCGAGCACGCCGGTGCGGTCCAGGAGCGCCAGCAGCGGGGTGAGCAGGGCCCACAGGACGCCCGGGGCGGACGCGGCCAGGGGCTCGTCCTGGTCGTACGGGGCGGTCGCCACGGGGACGAACAGGCCGTGCGCGCCGGCGACGGCTTCGGCGAGCGGGGTGCGGGCGGGGGCCACGGCGACGACGGTGCAGCCCCGGCGGTAGGCCTGCTCGGCGAGCAGCGACAGTCCGGGTTCGGTGCCGTCCGGGGTGGTGATCAGCAGGAGGTCCACGGAGCCGACCCAGCCGGGCAGTTCCCACCGCAGGGCGCCCGCGGCCGGGGCGACGCCGGTGGGGGCGAGGCGGGTGACCGGGCTGCCGGCGCCGGCGAGCGTGCCGATCAGGTCGGCGGCGTGGGTGGCGGCGGCACCCGGGCCTGCGATGAGGACCGCGCGGGGCCGGCCGTCCGGCTTGAGGTCGTTGACGCCCGCTTCCGCGGCGTGGCGGGCGGCGGTGCGCACGCGGGCGCCGGCTTCCGCGGCGCCGCGGAGCAGCCCGCGGTGGTCGGCCTCGGCGAGGCCCTCCGGAGAGTCGAGCAGCGATTCGTCGAGCATGGGCGGCAGCTTCCCATCGCCGGGGTCCGTTGTGAGGTGTCCTGGATCGTGCCCGCTGAGCCGGGGGTCATGTGCCCCCGGGTGTCGCTCGGGTGCGTCGCACCCGGCGGTCACGCGGGGCGGCGGGCCTCGTCGACGAGCAGGACGGGGATGCCGTCGCGGACGGGGTAGGCCAGGCCGCAGTCGGCGCCGGTGCAGACCAGCTCGGTGTCCTGCTCCGTGAGGGAGGAGTGGCAGGCCGGGCAGGCGAGGATCTCGAGGAGGCCGGATTCGAGGGGCATGGGGGTTCTCCGGAGGGGTGTGGGCGCTTGGGGTCGTGCCTGGTCAGATTACCGCCGGTGGGCGCGGGGCCTCAGCCCCTGATGATCCCCAGCACCTCGTCCCGCACCCGGGCCATCGTCTCGGCGTCCCGCGCCTCCACGTTCAGGCGCAGCAGCGGCTCCGTGTTGGACGGGCGGACGTTGAACCACCAGTCGGTGGAGGAGACGGTGAGGCCGTCGAGCTCGTCGAGGGTGATGCCCTCGCGGCTCCCGTACGCGGAACGGATGGCGGCGACGCTGGCCTGCTGGTCGGCGACGGTGGAGTTGATCTCGCCGGAGCCGGCGTAGCGGTCGTACTGGGCCACGAGGGAGGACAGGGGGCCGTCCTGGCCGCCCAGGGCCGCCAGGACGTGCAGGGCGGCCAGCATGCCCGTGTCGGCGTTCCAGAAGTCGCGGAAGTAGTAGTGCGCGGAGTGCTCGCCGCCGAAGATCGCGCCGGTGCGGGCCATCTCGGCCTTGATGAAGGAGTGGCCCACGCGCGTGCGGACCGGGCTGCCGCCGTTCTCCTCGACGACCTCGGGCACCGACCAGGACGTGATCAGGTTGTGGATGACCGTGCCCTTGCCGCCGTTCCGGGCCAGTTCGCGGGAGGCGACCAGGGCGGTGATCGCCGATGGGGAGACCGGCTCGCCGCGCTCGTCGACGACGAAGCAGCGGTCGGCGTCGCCGTCGAAGGCGAGGCCCAGGTCGGCGCCCTCTTCACGGACGCGCTTCTGCAGGTCGACGAGGTTGGCGGGGTCGAGGGGGTTGGCCTCGTGGTTGGGGAAGGTGCCGTCGAGCTCGAAGTACATCGGGACCAGCGTCAGGGGCAGGCCGGCGAAGACCTCGGGGACGGTGTGCCCGCCCATGCCGTTGCCCGCGTCGACGACGACCTTCAGGGGGCGGACGGAGGTCAGGTCGACCAGGGAGCGCAGATGGGCCGCGTAGTCCGACAGCGTGTCGCGGCCGGTGATCGTGCCCGCCCGCGCGGCCGGCTCCGGCGCGCCCGACTCGCTCCAGCGCTCGACGAGCTCACGGATCTCCGCGAGGCCGGTGTCCTGCCCGACGGGAGCGGCGCCCGAGCGGCACATCTTGATGCCGTTGTACTGCGCCGGGTTGTGGGAGGCGGTGAACATGGCGCCCGGCAGGTTCAGCGCGCCCGAGGCGTAGTACAGCTGGTCCGTCGAGCAGAGGCCGATCTCCGTCACGTCGGCGCCCAGGGCTGCCGCCCCGCGCGCGAAGGCCCGTGACAAGCCCGGGGAGGAGGGCCGCATGTCGTGCCCGGTCGTGATGGCGCTCGCGCCGGTGACCCGCACGAAGGCCGCCCCGAAGAGTTCGGCCAAAGACTCGTCCCACTGGTCGGGGACGACTCCGCGTACGTCGTACGCCTTCACGACCTGCGACAGATCAGCAGCCACGGCCAACCTTCCTGAAAAAGTACTGTCGGTCCGCACAAACTACCCTCGCCCACCGGCAACGCGACGGGCGGACGCCAAGAGGACTCCCAGCCGTAACCTCAGGTCAGGGGGCATCCGGTCCGGGGCAGGAGTGCCGGCCGGTCACGGCCGGGGCGTCGGCGGAGGTGGCCGAGTCGGTCACGGCGACGCCGAAGCAGGGTGCGTCAGTTGTCGGGCGATCGCAGGACCCGCAGGTGGCCGCGCCGCGCGACCTCCCTCGGGTCGGCGCCGCGGCCCGCGCCGCCGGCCCCGGCCGCCCGCTCCTGCGGACGGGCCGCCTCGCGCACGGCGTTGGCGAGCGCTTCCAGGTCGTCGCCGCTGGGGCGGGCGGGGGCCGAACCGTCGAGGAGCCGGACGACCTCCCAGCCGCGCGGGGCGGTGAGGCGCTCGGAGTGCTCGGCGCACAGGTCGTAGCAGTGGGGTTCGGCGTAGGTGGCGAGCGGGCCGAGGACCGCGGTCGAGTCGGCGTAGACGTACGTCAGCGTCGCGACGGCGGGACGGCCGCAGGCGGTGCGCGAACAGCGACGTACAGGGCTCACGATGTTGGACGGTACCGCACTCTTGAGCGGGCCGCGACGACTCTCCACCAGGCCACTCCCCCGTGTCGTGCTGTGAAACACCGCACACACCCCTTCGGGCGCACCTTCCTGACCTGGCAGGACATCGACGCCCGAGGTGGAGATCGACCCCGCAAGCGATCAAGAGTCATCACAAAACCCTCAAATACCGTGAGGGTGCCGCTCTCAACGGGATACGGATTTGAGCCCAACCTTGGCTTGAATGGTCATGTAACGACATGCCGTAGGGCGTCGGCCGGAAGCCGCCCGTGCCGTCGTGCGGTGGCGGGCGTGGGGCCGCGGCGGGGACTACCCTTCACCAGTGATGGACAAGCCCGTAACGCCCCGTGCCGCCGCCCCCGGGCCCCGCCGTCGTGATCGCCACGGGCGGGGCATGCGCGGCCCGATCGCACCGCCGCAGGTGCCGCTCGCCGCGAGCCGCGCGGAGGCGTTCGCCGATCTGGTGCAGGACTCCGTGGAGCGCCTGGAGCGGCGGTGGCCGCAACTCGCCGACATCGACTTCCTGGTCCTCGAGGTGCCGCGGCTCGACGGGCCCGGCCAGGCGTGGAACGACGAGGCCGTGCCGCTCGGCGGCACGATCAGCGCGCGCGAGGGCCGCCCGGCGCGCGTGGTCGTCTACCGGCGGCCGGTCGAGATCCGCACCAAGGGGCGCGACGAGCGGGCGGCGCTGGTGCACGAGGTCGTCGTCGAGCAGGTCGCCGAACTCCTCGGGCTGACGCCGGAGACGGTGGATCCGAGGTACGGCGAGGACCAGGGCTGAGACGGCCGGCCCGCTTCCGGAGAGACCGCCGCCTACTTCTGGAGCACCGACAGGTCCTCGTCCGCCTCCGGTACGGCGACCGTCCCCCGGTCGTCCGGCAGTGTCTGCACGGTGAAGGCGGGGACCCCGTCCTCGTTCGCCGCCAGGGTGCGGGCCCCGTAGACCGGGCCGCCGGAGACCGGCTCGACCGTGAGGGCGTAGCTGCCCTTCAGGCCGCCGGGGACCGGGGGCTCGATGTCCTGGGTCGTGCCGGCCTTGATCGTGTACGTCTTCGACACCGGTGTGCCGCCCTCGCTGCCGGCCGAGGCGGTGACCTTGACCGTGGCGCCGGCGACGGGGGCCGTCAGGGACAGGGTGCTGCCCTTGCCGCTGTTGTCGGCGGACGTCGCGCGCGTGCCGACGGGGCGGGTGGCCGGGATGAACGCCGTCTCCTGCTTGTCGCCCTTGCCGCGCACGACCCGCAGTGCCGCCACGACCGGCACGGACCGGTCGGTCGGGGTCAGTACCAGGGAGCCCGCCTCGCCGCGGGTGACGTCGCCCAGGTCGACGGCGGTCGTCATGCCGCCCTTGACGTGGACGGTCTCGTGTCCGGCCGGGGTGATCAGCCCGGAGGGGGAGGCGAGGCGCACCTTGAGGTCCGCGTCGGCGTCGCCGGGGGTGAAGGCGACCAGACGCACGGAGGTGGCGTCCTTGGGGATACCGGGCAGGACCAGGCTGCCCGACGGGTCCGTGGACGCCGGCAGCCAGTCGCCGCCGAGCTTGTCGTCCAGGGCCTGCACGGCGGCGCCGACCCGTCCGCTGCGGACGTTGACGTGCACGGTGAGGTCGGCCTGCCGCTCGTCGGTGAGGGTGGACAGCAGGACCGGCTCGGCGGCGTGCGGCGGGACCGTGATGCCCTCCCCCACCGTGGACTTCAGGGCGCCGTCCTTGCCGTAGAGCTCGATGTCGACCACGGCGGCCGAGTCGTCCGGGTTCGTCAGGTGGACGTAGTCCGTGCGGTCGGCTTGCGTACTGGCGCCCGGGAACCAGAAGTCGGTGTCCGGGGCGGTGCAGTTGACTCCCTGCAGGCCGCGCCCGGTGCCCGCGGCGACCTCGGTGGTCTCCTGGACGGTCCAGCCCGGCGCGAACCTGCCGTCCGCGGTCCCGACGAGCGCGGGCGCCTCGCCGCCGGAGGTGTCGCCGGTGACCGGCTTGCCCGGATCCTTGGGCGTCAGCACGGGCTCCGCGGACTTGTCCTTGCCGGACTTCCCGTCACCCTTGCCGTCGTCTTTACCCGTGCCCTTGTCGTCGGGCGCGGCGGCCGCGGACTCCTCGGTGGCCGCCAGGAGTTCGGCCTTGCCACCGCTCCCGGTGCCCTTCGTGACGGGCGTGAAGGAGGTGTAGGACGTCTCGGCGAGGTCGGACGTGCTGGGCGCCGGGCACAACAGGCTCGTGCGCTCCACGGGCAGTTGCGCGGCCGCCTTGGCGGTGTCCGGGCCCGGGGCGGAGTCCGGAGCGGACAGCGCGGCGAAGCCGGTGACGGCGGCGAGCGCGGTCGTGCCGGCGATCAGGGACAGGGTGGTGCGGTTCACTGCTGGCTCCCGTCGGGACGCTCACTGCCCGTGCCGTGGGGGTGGTGCTGCTGCGCCGGGTCGTACGGCGCGCCGTAGCCCTGGCCCTGGTCGTAGGCCGGGTCGTAGCCCTGCTGGTCGTAGGACGGGCTGTGGCCCTGGCCGTCGTACGCGTACGGGTCGTACTGGCCGCCCTGGTACGGGTCCGCCTGGTACTGCTGCCCGTAGGCGTCCGCCGGGTACGGGGCGTTCTGGTACTGGCCGCCGTAGCCCGGGTACGCGCCACTCTGGTGACCGGCGTCGTCCCACTGGCCGTAGTTCTGCTGCTGGGGCACCGCCGCCGGGGGCTGCTGGGGCTGCGGGGGCTCGAACTCCTGGGGGGCGGCCGCCTCTTCGGACTCGGCCTCCGCCTGGGCACGCAGGCGGCGGGCTCGGCGGCCCTCGCCGGCGACGGCCTCGGCCGGGGCCGCCGGCTCCTCGGGGAGGTCGTCGTCGATGTCGCGACGCCGGCCGGGCAGGGCGAGCACCACCAGGACGACCGCGAGGAGACCCTGAACCCACAGCCAGGTCGTGTGGCCGATCGGGTCGTCGTAGGTGACGTCCAGCGTGCCGCCGGTGGCGGGGAGCCGGAATCCCTGGGCCCAGCCGTCGACCGTGGTGCGGGTCAGCGGCTTGCCGTCCAGCGTGGCGGTCCAGCCGTCGGACGCGGAGTCGGCGAGGCGCAGCACGCGTCCGCCGGCGCCGGCCGGGATCCTGGTGTGGATGTCGACGGGCCCGGCGGCGACGGGCTGCGGGGTGCCGTCGCCGGAGGCGGGGACGATGGTGGCGCGCGCGACTTCACGGTTGACACGCCACAGCGCGCCGCCGGCCTGCTGGCTGAGCCGGGTCAGGCCGGGCGTGGCGTCCAGGACGCGGGTGACCTCGCGGGGCGCGCCCTGGTGGACCAGGATGTAGCGCACGGCGAAGCCGCCGAGCTGGTCGGCCTGGTCGGCGCCGGAGCCCGCGACCAGGTTGGCGACGACCTTGTCGAGTCCGCTGTTCTCGCCGTCGGACGCGGCGATCTCGCCGTCGCCGAGGCGGGCGCCGGAGCCGCGGACCAGCATGTAGCCGACGTGGGCGGCGGAGTCGCTGTCGAGGACGAGGGTCCGGGCCTGGTCGCGCGTGCCGCTCTCCTCGGCGACGAACGCGGGGACCTGGGTCGGGTCGCGTCGCTCCAGGGGGTTGTCGGCGCCGCGGATCATCCAGCCGGCGGCGATGAGCAGGGGGCCCGCTGCCGAGGCGAAGGCGATCAGCACGGCGACCGGCTGGCGCCAGCCGAAGCTCTGCTCGGCCACGCGCGCGCGTGCCCCGTCGGCGCCCAGCGCGGCGGCCGCCAGGAGGGCGATGCCGTAGACGAGGGTCGCCGGCCCGGCCCAGGTGGAGCTGTTGGACAGGACCGCGAAGACGAAACCGGTCAGGGCGACCGCCCAGGCCGTCCAGATGCCCGCCTGGCGTTCCGAGCGCAGCAGGGCGGCGAGGGCGGCCAGCACGATGCCGATGAGCATGAAGCCGCTGACGGTGCCCGGGCCGCCCGGGCTGGCGCCGAGCAGGTCGAGGGCGGAGGCGGCCGAGGGGCCGTACGCGAGGCCCGCTTCCTTGAAGAAGCCGAACGGGAGCAGCGTCGGCGACCAGGGGGCGAGGAGCAGCAGGGGTGTGCCGAGCTGGGCGAGGAACCGCAGCCCGTAGGCCGTGATGTCGCTGCGGCGCAGCACGAGCAGGCCGATGCCGAGGAGCAGCGCGATGGGCCACACGATCGGCGTGAAAGCGGTGGTGATGGTCAGCAGCAGTGCGTACGCCCAGGTGGCACGCCAGCTGCCGCGCGCTCCCGCGGAGTTCGCCAGGCCGCCGGCCGCGACGCCCGCGCGGGCGATGAGCGGCAGCAGCGCGGCCAGGACGGCGGTGCCGATGCGGCCGCCGGCGAGGGCGCCGGTGGCGGCGGGCAGGAAGGCGTAGACGACGGCCGCCCAGGCGCGCAGCAGGCGCGACTCCACGAGCGGACGGGAGGCGAAGTAGGCGGTGGCGCCGGCCAGTGGGACCGAGCAGACGAGCAGGACGGTGACGGCGAGGCCGGTCGAGCCGAACAGCAGGGACGCCAGCATCGCCACGAGCGCGAGGTACGGGGGTGCGGACGAGGTGCCCCCGGCGCCCACCGGGTGCCAGGCGTCGAGATAGCGCGCCCACAGTTCCGCGGAGTCGGCCGGCGCGGGCAGCAGGGCGCCGCCCGCGAGCGCGCCGCCGCCGAGGAGCTGGCGGCAGGCGGCCAGGGAGACGAGCAGCAGGACGAGGAAGAGCACCGGGCCGGGCTTGCGTGCGATGCGCTTGAGCCGGGCGAACTGCTCGATCTCCAGG
The DNA here is from genome assembly GCF_040302345.1 of Streptomyces sp. NPDC126510. Taxonomy (NCBI): domain Bacteria; kingdom Bacillati; phylum Actinomycetota; class Actinomycetes; order Kitasatosporales; family Streptomycetaceae; genus Streptomyces; species Streptomyces sp. NPDC126510. Next base: position 15,889 of record NZ_JBEORR010000008.1, read on the forward strand.
AAGTCGGCGTCGTCGCCGCCGGGGCCGGACTCGACGGCGCTGCCGTGCCGTCCGGCACCGGCCGCGGCCTCCGGGTCGGACCGGCCGACGAGGCTGCCCGCGACCTGTTCGACGGTGACGCGGACGGTCGCGCCGGGTGGCGGGAACAGCGCCCGCAGCTCCCCCTTGTCGATCCGCGGCGCGCCTCTGCCGCGCCGCCCGGCGAGGATCCGCTCGGGCCGGAGCAGTGTGCCCATCAGGCCGCGGATCTCGTCGACGGCCTGCCCGGGGACCTTGCCGACGAGGTAGGCGACGGTGCGCAGCAGGGTGCCGACGACGATCCGCAGGATCACCCAGGGGAGGACGGCCGTACGCGAGTTGACGAGCAGGGTGTAGACGGCACCGGCCTTGTCGACCTTGTGCGGGGAGGCCGCGGTGCGGCCCACGCAGTCGACCGTACGGCGCTCGCGGCTGGACGCCTCGGCGTGCCGGACGACCGCCTCGGGGGCGACCAGGACGCGGTATCCGGCCGCGTGGGCGCGCCAGCACAGGTCGACGTCGTCGCGCATGAGGGGCAGGTGCCGGTCGAATCCGCCGAGCTGCTCGAAGACGTCGCGGCGCACGAGCATGCCGGCGGTGGACACCGACAGCACGGGCCGGACGTGGTCGTGCTGGCCCTGGTCCTGCTCGCGGCGGTCCAGGCCGGTCCAGCGGCGGCCGGAGTTGGCGATGGAGACGCCGACCTCGAGGAGCTGCCGCCGGTCGTACCAGCCGCGGAGCTTGGGGCCCACGACGGCCACGTCCTCGCGGCCCAGCTCGTACTCGTTGTCCACGACCCGCAGCAACTGGGCCAGGGCGTCCGGGGCCGGGGCGCAGTCGTCGTGCAGCAGCCACAGCCACTGCACCGGCTCGCCGTGCGGGAGCTCGGGCAGGTCGTAGGCGTCGTCGCGCCACGAGCGCGTGACCGGGTCCCAGCCGCTGGGGCGCTTCAGGTACGGCAGCTCGTCCGGGGTGAGGACCGGGGCGGTGCGGCCGCACTCCTCGACGGCCTGGCCGAAGCCGGTGCGGCGGGCGAGGTGCAGCACCCGGTCGGCGCCGAGCGCGTCGGTGACCAGCTGCGCGGAGGCGTCCGAGCTGCCGGTGTCGGCGCCCATCGCGTACTGGACGGGGCGTTCCTGGGCGAGGAGCCCGGCGAGCGCGTCGGGCAGCCAGCGGGCGCCGTCGTGGGAGACGAGGACCGCGGTCACCACATGGCGCGGGAACTCAGGTGCGGCAGCGGCGTCGTGAGGAGCTGCCGGGTGGCTGTGCACGGACATCGAGGTACGGGCCCCGGTTCGGTGGACTGCGGTGGACGCCTGCGCCCGGTGGGAGCGGCGGGGCGTCTCGGACGAGCGACCACACTATCGGCTGCACAGCAGAGGGCCCGCCGCCTGTGGATAACCCACGGCCGGCGGGCCGTTCACGCAGAGGGGTGAGGGGTCAGACGGCCGCCTTTTTCAGCCGGCGGCGCTCCCGCTCGGACAGGCCGCCCCAGATGCCGAATCTCTCGTCGTTGGCGAGGGCGTACTCGAGGCACTCGGAGCGGACCTCACAGGCCAGGCAGACCTTCTTGGCCTCCCTGGTCGAGCCGCCCTTCTCGGGGAAGAAGGACTCGGGGTCGGTCTGGGCGCACAGCGCGCGCTCCTGCCAGCCGAGCTCCTCGTCCGCGTCGTCGACCAGCAGTTGCTGCACCGTCTCGGTCATGTGCGCCCCTCGTCTGTCTTCGCGTCCCCGTGATCTAGCCGTTACCGATTCCGGCTGAACGACACGAGTGAAATTACAAGTGTGCTGCTCCGGGCGAGTCAAGCCGAGATCTGCTATTGAGCCCCTTATTCACTCTGCGGAACCAAGCCCATGCGGAAAGTGTTCAAATCACCATAAAACCTGACACACAGAAGGAGCCCGCGAGGGCTCACCTCTTCCGCCGGACCCCCGCAGCCCTGTACGAACAAGGACGCCCAGGAGTTCGATCTCGTTCCGACACGCACGTCGAAGCGAAACGGATCACAGTCGGATCACGACTACGCAACGGGGTTTGCGCGCCCGGATGGACGCCATGTGTCCCGGGTGAGCCATGAACAAACCTTTCATCTGAGCGATCGACCGGATGAGGTGAACCACGTCCCACATACCGGGTGTCGAGTTGACAGTGAAGGTGTGAACCGGTGTCCTTGTGGGCATGCTCGCGAACTTGGCACTCACCTCGACCCGCACCGCCGGGTCCCACGGTGCTGCCCGCGCTCGCTGTAGCTGTTGCTGTTCCAGCTGTTGAGCCACACCTGCTCCAGCTGAAGGCCGAGCCACCCGTCTCTCGGCTCCCGTTCCCTCTGACCTTCTTTCACTGAGGAACCACACACCCCCATGAACAGCGACAGCGACCTCCAGATCGCCGGCGACCTCCTCGAAGTCACCCACCTCCTGCAGACCCCGCGCGAGCACCCGGCCACCGTCGCCGAGTTCGTCGGACTGGCCCGCTCCATCGCCGAGGACCGCTCCCAGTGGGAGCACCTCGTCCGCTACGACGCGACCAGCCGCTGGTACCACCGGCTGCGCACCGGCCCGGGCTACGAGGTGTGGCTGCTGTCCTGGGTGCCGGGACAGGGCAGCGGGCTCCACGACCACGGCCGCTCCTCCGGTGTGCTCACCGTCCTGGACGGCACGCTGACCGAGCGCACGGAGCGGGGCACACGCGCCTTGCGGGCGGGCGCGCAGCGCGTGTTCGCGCCGGGGTACGTACACGAAGTCGTCAACGACGCGCTGGAGCCGGCGGTGAGCCTGCACGTGTACTACCCGGGCCTCACCGAGATGCCGATGCACACGGCCCAGCACTGCGAGGCCCGGGACGTACCGGGTGTGGTGACTGCCTGACCGGTTGTCGCAGGGGCCTGCGAGACCGTCCCACCCGTCGCCCGACCACCACCCCTCAACGAGTCAGCCAGACGGCTGACACACTGTTTCAATGCGCATTGTGGTTCTGGCAGGCGGCATCGGCGGTGCCCGGTTCCTGCGTGGTCTGAAGCGGGCCGTCCCGGACGCGGACATCACGGTCATCGGCAACACCGGGGACGACATCCACCTCTTCGGGCTCAAGGTCTGCCCGGACCTGGACACGGTGATGTACACGCTCGGCGGCGGCATCAACGAGGAGCAGGGCTGGGGGCGTACCGACGAGACCTTCCACCTCAAGGAGGAGCTCGCGGCCTACGGCGTCGGGCCCGAGTGGTTCGGCCTGGGCGACCGGGACTTCGCCACGCACATCGTGCGGACGCAGATGATCGGCGCCGGATACCCGCTGAGCGCGGTGACCCAGGCGCTCTGCGACCGCTGGAAGCCGGGCGTGCGGCTCCTGCCCATGTCCGACGACCGCGTCGAGACCCATGTGGCCGTCGAGATCGACGGCGAGACCAAGGCGATCCACTTCCAGGAGTACTGGGTGCGACTGCGCGCCTCGGTGCCCGCCCGGGCGGTCGTGCCGGTGGGCGCCGACCAGGCGAAGCCCGCCCCCGGCGTCCTGGAGGCCATCGGTGAAGCGGACGTGATCCTCTTCCCGCCGTCCAACCCGGTCGTGTCGATCGGCACGATCCTCGCCGTGCCCGGCATCCGGGAGGCGATCGCCGACGCCGGGGTACCGGTCGTCGGCCTCTCCCCCATCGTCGGTGACGCTCCCGTGCGGGGCATGGCCGACAAGGTGCTCGCCGCCGTGGGCGTCGAGTCGACCGCCACGGCGGTGGCCGAGCACTACGGCTCGGGCCTGCTGGACGGCTGGCTCGTCGCCTCGGTGGACGCCGGGGCGGTGGAGCGGGTCGAGGCGGCCGGGATCCGCTGCCGGGCCGTGCCGCTGATGATGAGCGACGCCCACGCGACCGCGCGGATGGCCCAGGAGGCGCTGGCGCTGGCCGAGGAGGTGCGGGGAGCGTGAGCGGCGAGGTCACCGGCACGGAGCCGGCTGCCGCCGGGTACCGGGTGTGGGCCCTGGACGGGCTGCCCGAGATCACGGCCGGGGACGACCTGGCGAAGCTGATCGCGGCCGCCGAGCCCGGTCTGGCCGACGGGGACGTGCTGCTCGTCACCTCGAAGATCGTGTCCAAGGCGGAGGGCCGGATCGTCCGGGCCGCCGATCGGGAGGCGGCGATCGACGCGGAGACGGTCCGGGTGGTGGCCCGGCGCGGCGCCCTGCGGATCGTGGAGAACCGGCAGGGCCTGGTCATGGCCGCGGCCGGGGTCGACGCGTCCAACACCCCCGCCGGGACGGTGCTGTTGCTGCCCGAGGACCCGGACGCCTCCGCCCGCGCCATCCGTGAAGGACTGCTCGACGCCCTCGGCGTCGACGTCGGGGTCGTGGTGACCGACACGTTCGGCCGGCCCTGGCGCTCCGGGCTCACGGACGTCGCGATCGGTGCGGCCGGAGTACGCGTGCTCGACGATCTGCGCGGCGGCACGGACGCGTACGGCAATCCGCTCAGCGCCACCGTCGTCGCCACGGCCGACGAACTCGCCGCCGCCGGCGACCTGGTCAAGGGCAAGGCCGCGGGGCTGCCCGTCGCGGTGGTGCGCGGGCTCGCGCACCTGGTCGCGCAGGGGGACGACGGCGAGGGAGCGCGGGCGATGGTCCGCGGCGCACGCGACGACATGTTCCGCCTCGGCACCTCGGAGGCGGTCCGGCAGGCCGTGACCCAGCGGCGCACGGTCCGCTCCTTCACGGACGAGCCCGTCGACGCGGGTGCCGTACGGCGGGCCGTGGCCGCCGCCGTGACGGCCCCGGCCCCGCACCACACGACGCCGTGGCGGTTCGTGCTGCTGGAGTCGCAGGAGTCGCGGACGCGACTGCTCGACGCCATGCGGGACGCGTGGATCGCCGACCTGCGGCGGGACGGCAAGAGCGAGGAGTCCATCGCCAAGCGGGTCAAGCGTGGGGACGTGCTGCGCAACGCGCCCTACCTCGTCGTCCCCTGCCTGGTCATGGACGGTTCGCACACCTACGGCGACCTGCGCAGGGACGGTGCCGAGCGGGAGATGTTCGTGGTCGCCACCGGTGCCGGCGTACAGAACTTCCTGGTCGCGCTGGCCGGGGAGCGGCTGGGTTCGGCCTGGGTGTCGTCGACGATGTTCTGCCGGGACGTGGTGCGCGAGGTGCTGGACCTGCCGGCGGACTGGGACCCGATGGGGGCGGTGGCGGTCGGGCATCCGGCCGGGGAACCGCGGCCGCGGCCCGAGCGGGACGCGGGGGCTTTCATCGAGGTGCGGTGACAGGAGCCGGGCGGCGCCTACGCTCGTAGGGCCGCTCCGCACGGATCCCAGGGACGTCATTCATGGCAGGACGATTCGCTCCGCGACCCACGCGCACCACGGTGCGCGGCGGGCATGTCGCCGTGCCCCCCGGTGTGCCGCGGCAGGCGACGGGACCGGGGCGGGTACGCACCTGGGTGCCGGACGGGCCGCTGGATCTCGGCCTCGTCCTCGGGCCGTTGCGGCGCGGGCCCGGCGATCCGACGTTCCGGGCGACACCGGACGGGTCGGTGTGGCGGACCAGCCTCACTCCGGCCGGGCCCGGGACGCTGAGGGTGTGCGCGTACGGCGGTGAGGTGCGCGGGGAGGCCTGGGGGCCCGGGGCCCGGTGGCTGCTGGAGGGGTTGCCGGAGCTGCTCGGGGCCGCGGACGATCCGTCGGCGTTCGTGCCGCGGCACCGGCTGCTGGCGTCGGCCCGGCACCGGCGGCCGGGGTTGCGGCTGACGCGCAGCGGGCTCGTGCTGGAGTCGCTGATCCCGTCGATCCTGGAGCAGAAGGTCACGACCGATGAGGCGTACCGGGCGTGGCGGTTGCTGGTGCGGAAGTTCGGGGAGCCGGCGCCGGGGCCCGCGCCCGCGCGGATGTACGTGATGCCGGAGCCGCGGACGTGGGCACTGATTCCGTCCTGGGAGTGGCACCGGGCCGGGGTCGACAACAAGCGGGCGTCGACGATCCTGCGTGCGGTGCGGGTCGCCGCGCGGCTGGAGCAGGCCGTGGGGATGGAGCCCGGGGCGGCTCGGGCGCGGCTGGAGCTGGTGCCGGGTATCGGACCGTGGACCTCCGCGGAGACGGTGCAGCGCAGTCATGGCGCGGCGGACGAGGTGACGGTGGGGGATCTGCATCTGCCCGGGATCGTGGGGTGGGCGCTGGCCGGGGACCGGGATGCGGACGATGCGGCGATGCTGGAGCTGCTCGAGCCGTATGCGGGGCAGCGGCATCGGGCGGCTCGGTTGATTCTGCTGAGCGGGAGGGTGCCGGCGCGCAGGGCGCCGAAGATGCCTCGGTGGGATATCGGGCAGTTGTGAGCTCTTGGTTCGGGGGCTCGGCGTCCGTGCTCAGGGCGGGTGGGTCCGCGGCCCGGCGTAGCGGGGTGCCTCCCCCAAGCTCTCGGCTTCGCTCGAGCAGGGGGCCCCCACGCCCACCCGTGCCGCCCCCAGCGGCACGCATGCCCGCAGCGGGGGGGGAGGCGGCAGCACGCGTGTCCGTAGCGGTGGCTCGCCTACTGGTCCGATGAGAAGCGGACCGCTCCTGCGGGGATGCGGGCGTCGCACCATATGCGGGCGCCCTCCAGGAGTTCGTTGTCGGGGCCGATCACCGCGCCGTCTCCTATGACCGTGCCGGTGAGGACCGAGCGTTGGCCGACGCGGGCCCGGGTGCCGATCAGGGAGTCGGTGATGACGGCGCCCGGCTCGATGACCGCGCCCGGCAGGATCGTGCTGCCGTAGATCCGCGCGCCCTCGGCGACGAAGGCGCCCTCGCCCACCACCGTGCCGCCCGCCAGTTTCGCGTCGGACGCGACCTGGGCCGTGGGCAGGACCAGGCGGTCGCCGCAGCGGCCGGGGACGGCGGGCGAGGGAGCCCGGCCGAGTACCAGGTCCGCCGAGCCCCGGACGAAGGCCGCCGGGGTGCCCAGGTCCAGCCAGTACGTCGAGTCGACCATGCCCTGGAGGTGCGCGCCGGCCGAGAGGAGGCCGGGGAAGGTCTCCCGTTCCACCGACACCGGCCTGCCCAGCGGGATCGAGTCGATGACCGAGCGGCGGAAGACGTACGCCCCCGCGTTGATCTGGTCGGTGACGATCTCCTCTGGGGTCTGCGGCTTCTCCAGGAACGCCAGGACCCTGCCCGTGTCGTCGGTGGGGACCAGGCCGTAGGCGCGCGGGTCGGTGACCTTGGTGAGGTGCAGGGAGACGTCCGCGCCCGTCGTCTCGTGGGTGTCGACCAGGGCCCGGATGTCCAGGCCCGTCAGGATGTCGCCGTTGAAGATCAGCACCGGGTCGTCGGGGCCGGAGTGCAGCCGGGAGGCCACGTTGCGGATGGCACCGCCCGTGCCGAGCGGCTCCTCCTCGGTGACGTACTCGAGGTGGAGTCCCAGCGCGGAGCCGTCGCCGAAGTACGGCTCGAAGACCTCGGCCAGATACGAGGTGGCCAGGACGATGTGCTCGACACCGGCCGCTCTCGCTCTCGCCAGCTGATGCGTGAGGAAGGGCACCCCGGCCGCCGGGACCATGGGCTTGGGCGTGTGCACCGTGAGCGGGCGCAGCCGGGTGCCCTTGCCGCCGACCAGGAGGATCGCTTCAGTCACGTGTCGTCTCTGCTTCCTGCCGGGACCGGCCGAACTGTCTTTCGGCCGGTCAGTGTATGCAGATCGTTCCGTGGCGCCTTCGTTGGCCGTGCGGCGTGCCGCCCGCTGCCCCCCGACGGCGGTGAACGTGTGCTCAGCGGCCCTGGTAGCGGGCCGCCTTGGAGCGGGCCGAGCCGAGCTTTCCGTAGAGCTTGCGTCCCGGGCACTCGGTCTTGAAGCCGTCCCGGTGCCCCGAGATCACGTTCAGTCGAACCTTCTTGCCTTTTCGGTGGAGATTGCTGCCGGCCGACTTCAGGTAAGTCTTTCCCTTCGGGTTCATCCGGTACAGCCCCAGCTTCCACGCGGTCAGCCGGGCGATGGCCTTGACCGCGGATTTCGACGGCTTCTTGGTGCCGTAGGACCCGAGGACGGCGATCCCCATGCTGTTGCTGTTGAAACCCAGCGTGTGCGCGCCGAGGACCGGTTTCGCCACGCCCCCGGCACGGCCCTCGTAGATCTTTCCGCACTTGTCGATGAGGAAGTTGTAGCCGATGTCCCGCCATCCCATGCTCTTGACGTGGTAGCGGTAGATACCGCGGATGAGTGAGGGGACCTGCGAGCAGCTGTACTTGTTGCCGCTGGCCGTGTGGTGCACGAAGGCCGCCTTGACCTTCTTCGTGTACCGGAGGCCGCTCTCCCGCAACCCCTCGTTCGCACCCCAGCCGCGCCGCGTGACGATGCCCGGGCGCGGGCCGATGTACGGCTTCGCCTGCCGCTGCTGCTCCGTCAGCACGCCGGCGTTGAAGGCGAGGTATTCCTGCTCGGTCCCGGCGCGGCTCAGTGCCGCGATCTCGGTGGCGCCGAGGGGGGCGAGGCCGGCGTTGGCGGCGGAGGCCTCGATGAGGGCGGAGGACTCGGCGTTTCGGGCGTCGGCGGCGCGGGGGCCCCCGACACCGAGGGATGTGACGTCGGCCTTGCCCGGGTCGACGAGTTCGAGGCGCAGGCCCGAGGGCAGCGGGAGCGCGGCGGGCACTTTGCGGGTGTCCGAGAGGCGCGCGCGGGAGCCGGCCGCCCTGCCGGCGGACTCGGAGCTGACCCGGAGTTCCACACCGTTCGAGTCGCCCACCCACAGCGGTGCCGTGGCGCCGCGGACGCGGCCCGAGGCCCTCTCGGGGGTGTCCGGGTCGGCGGAGTGGTCGGCGTTGTGGGTCTCCAGGTCCTGCCAGCCCGACCAGGTACCGGTGCCGGCGGCGCGCGTGCGGACCCGGACCCGGCCGTGCAGTTCGGCGTCGGGGTCGTCCCAGATGACGCCGACGAGGGAGAAGTGACGTACCGCGCGGCGGGACAGGCCCTGCTCGGTGGAGGGGCCGGAGGGGGTGGCGCGCGTACGGGTGAGGGGTTCGAGGGGGAGGGACTGGGTGCTGCCTGCCACGTACGGTTCGGCCGCGCGCCGCTCGGCCGGGTTCATGGCCGGGGAACCCGCGGGGAGCGCGGGTCTCGCGGCCTCCGTGGCCGGCGCGGGTCTCGCCGGCGCGGATCTCGCCGGCGCCGCGAGGGCGGGAGGGGTGAGGGGGAGGGCCAGAGCTGCCGCGCAGGTGACACCGATCGAGGAAGCAAGGAATCCACGCATGCCCCTGATCTTCGACATAGTCGTACAAGTCTGTCTATTTGGGACTTGACGGGCCGTCGGCCGGGGTTCGGCCGAACCGGTGGCGGATCCGGGGCGCGGCGCTCGGCGGGACGTTGGGTGGAGGCCGGTGCGTTGCGTACGCTTGCGCGGGTGAACGCCACCGATCGCACCCCTGCCGACCTGCTGGGTTCCGCGCTCGCCGCGGATCCGGGACGCCCCCTGGTGACCTTCTACGACGACGCCACGGGCGAACGGGTCGAACTGTCCGTGGCCACCTTCGCCAATTGGGTGGCCAAGACCGCGAACCTCCTCCAGGACGAGCTGTCCGTGGAGCCCGGGGACCGGGTGGCGCTGCTGCTGCCCGCGCACTGGCAGACGGCGGTGTGGCTGCTGGCGTGCGCGTCGGTGGGGGTCGTCGCGGACGTGTCCGGGGAGGCCCGGACAGCCGACGTCGTGGTGAGCGGGCCGGACCGGCTGGAGGAGGCCCGGGCGTGCTCCGGTTCGCGGATCGCGATGGCGCTGCGACCCCTCGGAGGGCGGTTTCCGCAGATGCCCGAGGGCTTCACCGACTACGCGGTGGAGGTGCCGGGGCAGGGTGACCGGTTCGTGCCGTACGCCCCCGTGGATCCGGAGGAGCCTGGGCTGATCGTGGCCGGGCGGGAGTTCAGCGGGGCCGAGGTGGTCGAGCGGGCCCGGGCCGAGGCGACGGCGCTGGGGCTGACCGGGCCGGGGTCGCGGATCCTGTCGGGGCTGCCGTACGACACGTGGGACGGATTGAACGCCGGGCTGTTCGGGCCGCTGGCCACCGGGGGTTCCGTGGTGCTGTGCCGGCACCTGGACCAGGCCGGGGACGGGGTGCTGGACAAGCGGGTGGAGAGCGAACGGGTCACGGTGATCGCCCGCGGCAGCACGGCAGGCCGCTGAGGGCGGGCGTCGCACAGCAGACGCCGTCACGACCACCACCCGGGGCGCGGCGCGAGTTCGTCACCGCCCTGCCGACCGGGCTCGGTGAGCAGGGCTGGACGGCGAACCGCGGGTCGGGCGGGCCGCTCACACCGCGCGTCGCACAGCAGACGCCGTCGCGACCACCACCCGGGGCGCGGCGGGCCGCTCACACCGCGCCTCGCACAGCAGACACCGTCGCCGCCACCCGCGGCACGGCAGGCCGGTAGCCCGGCCTCTCCCCCGTTCGGCCCATCCCCACCCACCCCCCGTCCGCCGGCCGCGCCATGGTCGTAGGAGCAGTGCGCGCGGGGCGTTCCCGGTTCAGGAGGGGTGGTTGCTGCCGTGGGCTACAGGGTCGGTCCGGGCGCGGGGGCGTCCGCCAGCGGGCGGGGGCTGGTGCGTCGGCGGCGACGGCGGTGGGTGCGCGTCACGGCCTTCGGGATCACGGCTCTCCTCGTGGCGGCCGGCGGGGCCGGCTGGGCCGTGTACGCGAAGCTCAGCGGGAACATCACGCCCGACGAGGCCGCCGCCGCCGAACTCGCGCGGTACGACAAGGAGCGGCCCACCTCCCTCGTCAAGGACGCCCGGAACATCCTGCTGATCGGGTCGGACTCGCGTGAGGGGACCGACAACGCCCGCTACGGGCGGGACTCCGGCACCGAGCGGTCCGACACCGCGATCCTGCTGCACCTGTCCGCCGGCCGGGGCAGCGCCACCGCCGTCTCCATCCCCCGGGACCTGATGGTGGACCTGCCGGGCTGCCGGCGCCCGGACGGGTCCCGCAGCGCGCCCCGGTTCGCCATGTTCAACCAGGCTTTCCAGCTGGGCGGTTCGGCCTGCACCATCCGGACCGTGGAGAAGCTGACCGACATCCGCATCGACCACCACGTCGTCGTCGACTTCCACGGCTTCAAGAAGATGGTCGACGCGGTCGACGGCGTCGAGGTGTGCCTGCGGGAGCCGATCGACGACCGGGCCGCCAAGCTGCGGCTGCCCGCCGGGCACGTGACGCTGAACGGCGAGCAGGCCCTCGGCTACGTCCGCGCCCGCAAGACCCTCGGCGACGGCAGCGACACCGAGCGGATGGAGCGGCAGCAGCGATTCCTCGGGGCACTCGTCAACAAGGTGCGCAGCAATAACGTCCTGCTGAACCCGGTGAAGCTGTATCCCGTGCTGGATGCCGCCACGTCGTCCCTCACCACCGACCCGGAACTGGCCAGCTTGCGCGGTTTGTACGATCTTGTGCGCGGTCTGCGCGACATCCCCATGGAACAAGTGCAATTCCTGACCGTCCCCCGGGAGTCGTACGCGTACGACGCCAATCGCGACCAACTCGTGGAGCCCGCGGCGGACCGGCTCTTCGAGCGGCTGCGCACGGACGCACCCCTGGTCGTGGAGGGGAACGGCCCGCGAGGTTCCACCCCGCCGAGCCGTTCCGGCACCCGCGAAGGGTCGTACGGGGGCACGCATCCGGGCCCTCGCCTCGGGCCCGCCGTCACCGTTTCTCCTCCACCGACGTATCGGGGGAACACGGCAGCCGAGGACACCTGCGAGTAAAGCGGACACCAAGGCCACTCCAAGGCAATGGACTCTCCACCCGGGAATGGGCGAATTGCCCGAGTGTGGAGACGTGGCATGGGTCACCGTCGTCGCCCGGCGCCGAAAGGGCCGGTTAGTGTGAGCGATCCGGTGCGCCCGGCCCCGAGGGACGGTCCCGAGGTCGCGCACTGTGTGACCGAGACCCGGGCGCCTTGGAGGGGGAAGGCGCCGCGTCCCCCGACGGAGGAATCAGGCAACCGTGGACGCGCAAGGCCGTGGGCGGGCGGACGACATCGACCCCGCAGATCAGTGGGTGCTCAACCCGAACACCGGCGAATACGAACTGCGACTGGGGCCTTCGGCGCCGCAGTCGGGCGTCCCCTCACCCCGCAGGCCGCGGTCCTCCGAGGCGGCCCCGCCCACGCGCGGCCGTACGGAGGCAGGCGGACGTACGGACTCGCCCGGCCGGTCACGGCCCGAGGCGCCCGGCCGGTCACGGCCCGAGGCGCCCGGCCGGTCGCGGTCCGAGGCGCCGGGCCGCGCGGTGCCGCCGCCGCGCAGGCGCCGCGGGGCGCCGGAGGAGCCGCTGCCGGGACGGCGCGGACGACGCCCGGCGAAGACGGTCTCGAAGAGCAAGAAGGTCCTGCTGTGGACCGGCGGCACGATGGCGTTCGTGCTGGTCGCCGGCGCGGGTGCGGCGTACTTCTACATCGAGCACCTGAACAACAACATCGCGTCCGTCTCCGACGACGGCGCGAGCACCGGTGGCTTCAGCAAGGACAAGGCGATCAACATCCTGCTGATCGGCACGGACAAGCGCACCGGCAAGGGCAACGCCAACTACGGCGACGCGGGCAGTGTCGGGCACGCCGACACCACGATCCTGCTGCACGTCTCCAAGGACCGGTCGAACGCGACCGCGCTGAGCATCCCGCGTGACCTGATCACCGACGTCCCGGACTGCCCGACCACGCAGGCGGACGGCACGCAGAAGATCATCCCCGGTACGCAGCAGGTCCGTTTCAACACGAGCCTCGGCCAGGACGGCCGGACGCCCAGCTGCACGATGCGGACCGTGACCGAGCTGACCGGGGTGAAGCCGGACAACTTCATGGTCGCGGACTTCAACGCGGTCAAGACGCTGACCAGCGCGGTGGGCGGGGTCGAGGTCTGCGTGGGCAAGGACCTCGACGACCCGGACTCGCACCTGAAGCTGTCCAAGGGCATGCACACCATCGAGGGCGAGCAGGCCCTGGCCTTCGTGCGCACCCGGCACGCCGTCGGTTTCGGCGGGGACCTGAGCCGGATCGGGCTGCAGCAGCAGTTCCTGAGCGCGCTGATGCGCAAGCTGAAGTCCAACGACACCCTCACCAGCCCGTCGAAGATGCTCGACCTGGCCGAGGCGGGCACCAAGGCACTGACCGTCGACTCGCAGCTGGACAGCATCGGCAAGCTGAAGGACCTCGGCCTGGAGCTGGGAAAGCTCAACACCAAGAACCTGACGTTCACCACCGTCCCGGTGATCGACAACCCGGCGGAAAAGGTCAAGGCCACCGTCGTGCTCAACGAGTCGACGGCCCCGCAGGTCTTCGACATGATCAGGAACGACGTCTCCTTCACCGCCGTCAAGGAGCAGAAGAAGAAGGAGGCCGCCGCGGTCGCCGCCCGTCTGAAGGGCACCAAGGCCCCGGCCTCCGACGTCCGGGTGCGGATCCTCAACGGCGGTGCCGTCGCCGGCAGCGCGCAGGAGACCCTCAGCTGGCTGCAGAACGAGGAGGGTGTGACCAAGTCCGAGAACGCGGGCAACGCCCCCGCCCCCCTGGCGAAGACCACCCTCGAGTACGCGCCCGACCAGGCCGACCAGGCCCGCCGCCTCGCCGGCATCATGGGTCTGTCCGGGTCCGCGATGAAGCCGGGCAAGAGCGTCACCAACGACCAGGGGCTGCCCGCGATGACGCTGACCCTCGGCAAGGACTTCGAGGGGGCGGGGGTTTCCCTCACCGCACCCACCAAGGCGCCGGAGGGGGTGCAGAAGTCCACCGCCGACAAGGTGGAGTGCGCCAAGTGAGGTGCATTTCCTTCGCGTTCGCCGAACTTCCTTCAAACAAATGGGCGGGATTGCCCAGTTGTGAGAACGTGCAATTTCTCACCCACGTCGCTTGACGCCGAAGTGTGCGGATAGTGTGTGCGATCCAGTGCTCTCACCCATGAGCTCCGTCCTGGGAGAGTGCACTGCTTGACCAGCACCGTGCGCCTTCCGGGGGAGGGCGCCGCGTGGCCCGACGGAGGAACAGGCAACCGTGGACGCGCAAGGCCGTGGGCGGGCGGACGACGTCGATCCCGCAGACCAGTGGGTACTCAACCCGAACACCGGCGAATACGAACTGCGACTGGCCCCTTCCGCAGCGCAGTCGTCCGTTCCCGGGCCCCGTGGCCCCGGTGACCGTGGCCCGACCGGGGCTGGCGGCGCGGCACGCGCCCGCCGGACCGAACCGGCCCGCCGGACCGAACCCGCCCGGCGTTCCGGGGCGGCGGCATCCGGCGGTGAGGCAACCTCCTCGCGCAGACGCACCAGCGCCCCGGCCGACGCGGCCGCGGGGCGGCGCGGGCGCCGTCCGGCGCCGAAGAAGGGGAAGGGCAAGAAGGTCCTGATGTGGACCGGCGGTTCCCTGGCCTTCGTACTCATCGGGACGAGCGCGGCCGCGTACCTCTACTACCAGCACCTCAACAACAACATCACGTCCGTCTCCGACGACGGCGCCGGCACCGGCGGGTTCAGCAAGGACCGCGCGATCAACATCCTGCTGATCGGCACCGACAAGCGCACCGGCAAGGGCAACGAGGGCTACGGCGACAAGGACAGCGCCGGGCACGCGGACACCACGCTGGTGCTGCACGTCTCCAAGGACCGCACGAACGCGACGGTGATGAGCATCCCGCGCGACCTGATCACCGACATCCCGGACTGCCCGACCACGCAGGAGGACGGCTCGGAGAAGGTCATCCCGGGCAAGCAGCGCACCCGCTTCAACAACAGCCTGGGGCAGGAGGAGCGGACGCCGAGCTGCACCATGCGCACGATCACCGAGCTCACCGGACTGAAGATGGACCACTTCATGGTGGCCGACTTCAACGCGGTCAAGACGCTGTCCAGCGCGGTGGGCGGGGTCAAGGTCTGTCTGGCCAAGGACATCAAGGACCCCGACTCCAAGCTCGACCTGCCCAAGGGCGAGCACACGATCGAGGGCGAGGAGGCGCTGGCCTTCGTACGGACCCGGCACTCCGTGGGCTTCGGCGGTGACCTGAGCCGGATCGAACTGCAACAGCAGTTCCTGAGCTCCATGATGCGCAGCCTGAAGTCCAACGACACCCTGACCAGCCCGCCAAAGATGCTCAAGCTGGCCGAGGCGGGCACCGAGGCGCTGACCGTCGACTCGCGGATCAGCACGATCAAGAAACTGGCCGATCTCGGGGCAGAACTGGGCAAGTTCGACACGAAGAACCTCACGTTCGCGACCGTGCCCGTCGTCGACAACCCCGCGGAGAAGATCAAGGCCACGGTGGTCCTGAAGGAGCCTCAGGCCCAGCAGCTGTTCGCGATGGTCCGCGACGACGTGTCGCTGACCGCGGTGAAGCAGGAGAAGAAGAAGGAGAAGGCCGCCGAGGCCGCCCGGCTAAAGGGCACCAAGGCACCGGCCTCCGAGGTCCGGGTGCGGATCCTCAACGGCGGTGCTGTCGCGGGCAGCGCCCAGGAGACCCTCAGCTGGCTGCAGGTCCAGGAGGGCGTGACCAAGTCCGAGAACGCGGGCAACGCCGAACAGCCGCTGGCCAAAACCACGCTGGAGTACGGGCCCGACGAGGCGGACCAGGCGCGCCGGCTCGCGGAGATCATGGGCCTGTCCGGGGCCGCGCTCAAGCCGGGCAAGAGCGTGACCAACTCCCAGGGGGTGCCGGCGATGACGCTGACCCTGGGCAAGGACTTCGAGGGCGCGGGCGTTCCCCTCACCACTCCGGCGAAGGTGCCGGACGACGTGCAGAAGGCCACGGCCGACAAGGTCGAGTGCGCGAAGTGACCTGACCGTCCCTTCCTGCGTCTAACAGGTGGACGGAGCAAGCCCGGACGAATCGGCCGGGTGTACATCCGACCGGGCATGTCAGAGGTCCAACCAGAAGCGGGGACGACCGTGCTCCGGCGGAGCAGTGGGGGAACCCGTGGTCCGGACGGACACGGGTCACCCGTGATCCGAACATGACGCGGGGCGACCCGTGGGTCGGCCATTGGGGTGGGGAGGCAGGGTATGGCGCAGAGTGACGTGCGCGCAGGCGGCACACGGCACGATTCGGGCGGCCCGTCCCAGGACGAACGTCCGGGGACGGCGGCGCCCGCCGCGGGCGGGGGCGAGGGGGGCAGAGGCGGCCGCGGCCGTCGGCGCGGCCGGCGACGCGGCGGCGGACGCCGGATATTGCGTTGGTCCGCGATCGTGCTGTCGGTCCTGATACTCGGGACGGCCGGCGCCGGATACCTCTACTACCGCCATCTCAACGGCAACATCGACAAGGGCAAACGCAACGCCGGCGAGTCCGACGTCAAGAAGACCGGCCCCAACGCGGCGGGCCAGACACCCCTCAACATCCTGCTCATCGGCTCCGACAGCCGGAACTCGGCGGAGAACGTCAAGCTCGGCGGCGGCAGGGACAACGTCGGCAGCAAGCCCCTGGCGGACGTGCAGATGCTCCTGCACGTCTCGGCGGACCGCGAGAGCGCGTCCGTGGTGAGCATCCCGCGGGACACCCGGGTGGACATCCCCAAGTGCGTGGACCCCGACACCGGGGAGAAGTACCCGGCGAAGAACACGATCATCAACGAGACGCTCCAGCGCGGCGGCCCTGGCTGCACCCTCGCCACCTGGCAGAACATGACCGGTGTGTACATCGACCACTGGATGATGGTCGACTTCGCCGGAGTGGTGGACATGGCGGACGCCATCGGCGGTGTCCCGGTCTGCGTCAACCAGAACGTGTGGGACCGGCCGCTGCCCGGCCAGGGCGGCGGCTCCGGACTGAAGCTGAAGGCCGGCACGCACAAGGTGCAGGGCAAGGAGGCGCTGCAGTGGCTGCGCACCCGCCACGCCTGGGGCAGTGACCCGCTGCGCGCCAAGGCCCAGCACATGTACATGAACGCGATGATCCGGACGCTGAAGGACCAGAACGTCTTCACCGACACCGGCCGCCTGATGGGCCTGGCCGAGGCGGGCACGAAGGCGCTGAAGGTGTCCGAGGAGATCGGCACGGTCAAGGAGCTGTACGACGTCGGCATGCAGCTGAAGTCGGTCCCGACGAACCGCATCACGATGACGACGATGCCGTGGATCGAGGACCCCCTGAACCGCAACCACCTGGTGCCCAAGCCGGAGGACGCCGACAAGTTGTGGGCGATGCTCCGCGACGACGTGTCCTTCGACAAGAGCGGCAAGGCGCGCGCGGCCACGGACGCGGGCCCGTCCCCCGCTTCGGTGAAGGCCACCGGACCGGCCGCCGCGCCGGCCGCGGGGCTGTCGGTCTCCGTCGTCAACGGCACGGCCGGTGAGGAGCAGGCCGCCGTTCCCCAGCGGGCCGCCGCGGTCGTGGCGGCGCTGCAGCGGCAGGGTTTCACCCGGGCCGTCGCCGCGAGCGGGCAGGACCCGCAGGCCCGGACCCGGGTGACGTACCCGAAGAGCACGGGCGAGCAGGGCCGGGCCAACGCGCTGTCGGTGGCGAAGGCGGTCGGCGTCCCGAGCAGCCAGGTGCGGGCCACGGACGACGTGACCACCACGCTGACCATCGGCAGCGACTGGCGGGAGGGCACGACGTACCCGAAGCAGAAGGCGCCCGAGGCGGGTGACCTGCCCGACTCCGCCGACGCGCTGACCGCGGACAAGACGGAGTGCATGAACGTGTACAAGCCCTACCGGTGGTGACCACGTCCGCTGCATGAGAGAGCGGGGCCCGCCGTCCGGGAGGACGGCGGGCCCCGCTTCGTGTCCGGTGGCGGGTCAGCGGCGCAGTGCCTCCGCCGGCTGGATGCGGCTGGCGCGCCAGGACGGGTAGAGACCGGCGAGCACACCGGTCGCCAGGCCGACCAGGGGAGCGGTCACGACCGTCGCCGGATGGATGACGGGCGTCCACTCGCGGTGGACGGCCATGACGACGACGGTCACCGTGCCAAGGCTCGTGCCGATCAGTCCGCCGAGTGCGCCGAGCGCGCCCGACTCGGCCAGGAACTGGACCGTGATGTGGCGGCCGCGGGCGCCGAGCGCGCGGCGCAGGCCGATCTCCCCGGTGCGCTCCAGCACGGCGACGAGTGTGGTGTTGGCGATGCCGACCGCCCCGATGACCAGGCAGATCCCGGCCAGCAGCATGAAGAGCTGGTTCAGGTCGGACGTGACATCACCACGCAGGGTCTTCGGGTCGGGCGGGGGTACGACCTTGAAGTGCTCGGGGTGGGCCGGGTCGAGCGCGAGTGCCGCCTCGGAGGCGATCTGCCGGGCGGCGCCGAGGTCGGTGGAGATAAGCATCTTGGCCCGCTCACCGCTCTGGGGTCCGCCCCAGATCTCCTCGGCGGTGGTGCGCGGTACCACGACCGACAGCAGCAGGTCGGCCTTGCGCTCCACGTCGTCGACGATGCCGATGACGGTGAAGGCGCGGTCCCCGACGAAGACGGCGGGGGAGGTCTCCAGGGTGCTGATGCCCAGGCGGGACGCGAGCCCCGAGCCGATCACGGCGACGTTCTCCCCGTGCCGGTCGTGGTACGCGTCGAAGGTCCGGCCCTGTGCCAGGCTCGGCTCGGCCGCCGCGAGGACTCCGGGCGAGGCGGCGACGACCTGCGCCTGCTCCCCCGCAGCGCCGGCCGAGGCGGGCGCTGCGCCGACGGTGGTGCCGGGACCGAGCCGGACGGGCCAGTACACCCCGGCCTCACGGACTCCGCCCAGTGCCTCGATACGGCGGTCGGCGTCCGCCGGGAAGGCGTTGGCGAGGAACTCGGGCTGCTCGCCGCCGGTGTCCTCGACGGTCACCTCGGTGGCGGTCAGTTCGTTGAAGCGGGAGTCGATCTGTGAGGACGTGGTCGCCGTCAGCCCGAGGACCGCGACGAACGTACCGACGCCGAGCACCGTGCCGAGCGCCGTCAGCGCGGAGCGGGCGGGTCGCTGGAGGATCCCGGCGACGGACTCCGAGAGCAGGTCGCGGGGGCTGAACCGGGAGCGCTCGGCACGGGGTACGCCCCGCGCGACCCTCCCGAAGCCCGGCAGGCGAAGACCCTTGAGGGCGCCGGGACTCTTGAGGTTGAGGGTCCCGGGCTTTCCGAGGTTCTTGAGGGCCGGCATCAGACTCCCACCTGCTCCGTCAGCACCCCGTCCCGGATGGCGACGGTCCGCCGGCCTCGGGCCGCGACGTCCGGGGCGTGCGTGATCACGACGAGGGTGATGCCGTCCGCGTGCAGTTCGTCGAGGAGGGCCAGGACCGACTCCGCCGTCTGTGTGTCGAGGTTGCCGGTCGGCTCGTCGCACAGCAGCAGGGACGGCCGGGCGACCAGGGCCCGGGCGATGGCGACGCGCTGGCGTTCACCGCCGGACAGCCGGGTGGGCAGCGCGTCGGTGCGGTGGCCGAGGCCCACCCGGTGCAGCGCCTCTCGGGCGCGTTCCCGGCGGCCGCGGCGGGCGCCGCCGTTGTAGACCATGGCCAGCTCGACGTTCTCCAGGGCGGAGCGGTGCGGCAGCAGGTGGAAACTCTGGAACACGAAGCCGATGCGCCGGCCGCGCAGTCCGGTGCGCTCGCCGTCGGCGAGGGGGCCGGTGTCGATGCCGTCGAGCAGGTACCGGCCCTCGGTGGGCGCGTCCAGCAGCCCCGCGATGTTGAGGAACGTCGACTTGCCCGATCCGGAGGGGCCCACGACCGTGACGTAGTCGCCCTGCCGCACCACCAGGTCGCAGGGTTTGAGGGCCGGTACGGGCGGTGGCCCGGGATAGGTCAGCCCCACCCCGCGGAACTCGATGACCGGCGGCGCGCCGGCCGTGCTCACCTGGCGGTCCCGTCGCCCGCCGCGGACCGGACCCCGACGACGACCTTGTCGCCCGCCGCGAGCCGGGCGCCGCCCACCGGGGTCACCGCTGTGTAGCCGTCACCGGAGGTGCCGGGCCGTACCTCCACGCGCCGCCGCTCGCCGGAGCCGTCCAGGACGGTGACGGTGGTGCGCGCGTCGGCACCGGCGGACAGCGCGGAGACCGGGACGACGAGGACCTTGCCGTCGGAGGAGCCGGCCTCGACGGTGAGCCGTACGTCCTGGCCGGCCAGGCGGGCCGGGAGGGCGGAGTCGGGCTTGACGGTGACCGCATAGCCCTGTCCGGCGGGTGCCGCGGCGGCCGCGCCGTCACCGCCGCCGTCCGCCTCGGGGACGGTGGGTGTGTCGGCGACCGTGCCGACGGTGCCGGTGAGTTCCTGGCCGTAGACCTCGGAGAGCACCTCGACCTTCTGACCGGGACGGACGAGGTCCTTCTCCTGGGCGCCCAGGAAGCCGGTGACGACGAGCCG
The DNA here is from genome assembly GCF_040302345.1 of Streptomyces sp. NPDC126510. Taxonomy (NCBI): domain Bacteria; kingdom Bacillati; phylum Actinomycetota; class Actinomycetes; order Kitasatosporales; family Streptomycetaceae; genus Streptomyces; species Streptomyces sp. NPDC126510. The sequence continues at coordinate 36,153 of NZ_JBEORR010000008.1, forward strand.
GCCGGCGGAGACGGTGGCGAGCTTCTCGCCCGCGGCCGTGCCGACCTTGGCGGTCATGCTGTCGACGCGGGCCGGGAAGCCGGAGAGGAACACGACCTCGGAGGCGGGCACCATCGGCCCCGACACGGCCTCGGCCTCTGCGAGTGCGGTCTTCGCCTCGGTGAGGTCCTCGCGGGCGTAGCGGATCTCGTCGGCGTCCGCCTTGTCGCCGAGCAGTTGGTCGAGGGCGCGCTGGGCGCTCTTCACCTCGTCGCGGGCGCCCTTCAGCGGATCGGCGCCGTCCTTGCCGCCGCCCGCGGTGACGGGTTCGTAGCCGATGGCGGCGTACAGCGCGGCGACGGCCTGCTTGGTGCCGGGGCCGTAGGTGCCGGCGGTGTCGGCGCCGGTGCCGTGACCGAGGTCGCGCAGTGCCTTCTGCAGCTGGCGTACGTCGTCGCCGCGGGAGCCGGGCTTGAGGTCGCGGTAGACGGGGAGCTCGCCGCGCAGGGCGAAGACCGGACGGCCGGAGACCTCGACGAGGACGCGGCCGCCGCGAAAGGTCTGACCGGAACGCACCATCACCTTGGTGACCACGGGCCGGGCGACGTCCTCGGCGGCGGTGCCGGCGGGGGCGATGTCCACCATCTGGGAGGCGGAGACCGTGCCCCGGGTGACGACCGTGTCGGCGAGGACCCGCCGCTCGACGGGTGCGGTGAGGACGTCGGGAGCCGGTGGCCGGGCCTCGGCCGCGGCCTGCGCGGGCGACTTCACGTAGGCGGACGTCCACAGTGCGGCACCGACGAGCACGACCGATCCCGCGGCCAGCGCGGTCAGCGACCGCCTGCGCCGGGTCAGGCCGGAGCTCTCCCCCTGCTTCGACAACTGACACTCCCCCAGCAACGGACGATGTGCGCCGGTGCGCCTTCACCCCATCCGGCGGCCACCTTCACATCGTCATGGTCACGCCGACATGACCATTTTCGTTCGGTCAAAGTCATGTTACTTGTTATCAAAGCCACTTGACGACCGATTACTTACGGCCACGGTGATCTTTTTTGAGCCACAAGCATCACCGCGCTTGCACTCCCATGAGCAACTCATGCGAAGATCCTGCGCCGTTGGGCACACAACCCTCACAGGAAACGGGGAGAAACTGATGAGAGGTCGTTCCATCTTCGCCGCGGCTGCGATCGCACTGGGCACGCTCGCGCTGAGCTCGGCGCCGGCCCAGGCCGGTTACAACGACGGCCGCTGCGACAGCGGCGAGCTGTGCATGTACTACCACTCGACCCAGTACGGCGCGTCGTCCTACGTCGACTACTACGACGAGGAGCCGAGCCACCACGACGACGTGTTCCGCTCCAGCGGTGCGGGCAAGGGCCTGGTCGTGGGCAACAACGCGTCGTCCGCGAAGTGCGAAGGCACCCGCTACAACTACGCGATCTTCTTCAACTCCAACTTCAACGGGCAGCGGCACAACCACACCTGCGACGGTGTGCGCCGCAACACCCCGGGCTGGCTGCAGAACAACAACGCCTCCAGCTACGAGCCCTTCTAGGGCGCGGACGATCCCATGCCGCGCAGTACCACCGCACGACGGCTCGGGGCGGCGCTGGTGTGCGCCGCCCTCGGGCTGACAGCCTGCTCCTCGGGCTCCGGGGACGACGACACGCCGGGCTCCCGCTCCAGCGCCGCCCCGCCGGTCGACTTCAAGAACCCTCCGAAGGTAAGCGCCACCCCGAGCATGGCCGCCTCGGTCGATCTCGAACTGCCGCTGGAGGCGTACGCCTGGACCGACACCGAGCTGCGCACCCGGCGGCAGGGCGAGGACCTGCTCGCCGCCGCGTGCATGCGTGACCACGGCTTCGACCTGGAACCCCGGCCGCCGTACCGGGGCGACAAGGCCCTGCGGGACGCCAACCGCTACGGGGTGTCCGACCCGGACAAGGCCTCCCGCTTCGGCTACCACCCGGACCCTTCCGCGCGCGGGCCCAAGCCGCCGAAGGAGAACTACTCGAGCGCCGAGTCGCTCGTGCTGTTCGGCCCTCGGGAAGGGCAGAACGCCCAGGCGAAGCAGAACGGCAAGGCCATCCCCAAGGGGGGTTGCTGGGGCAAATCCCTGCGCGACCTCGCCTCCAAGGGACCCAAGGTCCACCCGGACCAGGAGGAGTTCGCCGACCAGCTCGCCGGCTTCGCCTACCAGGAGTCCCAGAAGGACTCCCGGGTGAAGAAGGCGTTCACCGCCTGGTCAGCCTGTATGAAGGAGCGGGGCTACTCCTACTCCTCCCCCATGGGCGCCGTGGAGGACAAGCGGTTCGCCCGGTCGGCCACCGCCTCGGCCGAGGAGATCCGCGTCGCCCAGGCCGATGTCGCCTGCAAACGCGAGCACAACGTGATCGGCGTCTGGTACGCCGTCGAGGTCGCGTACCAGGAGCGGGCGATCGAGAAGAACGAGCAGTTGCTGAACACGCTCAAGGAACGCAAGAGCACCATTCTGAAGGCCGCGGCCGCCGCCGGGGCCCGCTGACCGGACGGGACGAGCACCGCACTCCGGCCTCCGGCCCGCGCACACACCAGGGGCCCCCTCCCCGCAAGGGAAGGGGGCCCCTGGCCGTGTCGGGTCAGCTCGTGGTGGCGTCGGCGCGCACCGCGGGGCGCCGGGAGGCGATGACCTTCCGCGCCAGCGCCCGCGGGCTGGTCAGGAAGCCCCAGCCCCACGACATGTGCATGGTGGCCAGCGCCACGGGGATCTGCAGCCGCGCCTTCGGCGGCAGACCCTTGCCCGCCGGGACCGAGCCGAGCACGATCGCCGCGAGGTAGCCGCCGGGTACCACGAAGCCCCACGGCGTCAGCAGGGCACCCACCAGGATCCCGGCCCCGATCGCGCACACGGCGGTCGGCGGGGCGAGGTAGCGCAGGTTGATCGAGCCCTCGTGGAAGCGGGCGACCACGTGCCGCCAGCGGCCGTAGTCCTTGTACTGCTTGGCGAGCGCCTTCACGCTCGGACGGGGCCGGTACGACACCTTCAGCTCGGGCGAGAACCAGATCAGGCCGCCCGCCTCCCGGATGCGGAAGTTCAGCTCCCAGTCCTGGGCGCGGATGAACTCCACGTTGTAACCGCCCTGCCGCTCCAGCGCCTCGCGCCGGAACACGCCGAGGTAGACGGTCTCGGCCGGGCCGGCCTGGCCACCGGTGTGGAAGGCGGCGTTGCCGACCCCTATCTTCGAGGTCATCGCGGCGGCGACCGCGTGCTCCCAGTCGTTCTCGCCCTCGGCGTGCATGATGCCGCCGACGTTCTGCGCGCCGGTCTCCTCCAGGAGCCGTACCGCGGTCGCGATGTAGTTCGGCGAGAGCATGCCGTGCCCGTCGACGCGGACGACGATCGGATGCCGGGAGGCGTTGATCGCCGCGTTCAGCGCCGCGGGCGTACGGCCGGTGGGGTTGGGGACGGTGTGGACACGCGCGTCTTCTGCCACGAGCTCGGCGGCGATCTCGTCCGTGCGGTCCGTGGACGGACCGAGGGCGATCACGACCTCCATCTCGCCGGCGTACTCCTGCGCGAGGATCGCTTGGACTGCTCCCCGCAGATGCCGCTCCTCGTCGAGGACGGGCATGATCACGGAAACGGCGGGGAGCCGCACGTCGGGATTGGCGTTCATAGGGGGGTCACGTTACCGCGAACGGGGGACACCGGTGCGCGCCGCCGGGGCGGTACCGCAGGCCGCAGATCGTATCGGCCTACGGTTTCACACATCCCACGTACGGCCGTCGTCCGGAGGTGTTCCCATGCCCACGCCGCCGCGGTCCTCCCGGTCCACCGCCGGCCCCCAGCGCCGCCCGCAGCCCCCGTCGCCCCGCCGCGCTCCGCGCCGACCCGCACCGCCCGCGCGCAAGCCGCGCTGGGTCTTGCGGGCGTTCACCACGCTGTCCGTGGTGGTCCTCGCCTCCGCCGGCATCGGGCACGCGGTGATGACCAGCCTGGACGCGGACATCACCCGGGTCGACCCCTTCAAGGACATGAAGAACCGCCCGCAGGCGGGCCACGGCATGAACCTCCTGCTCGTCGGCACCGACGGCCGGGAGAAGATCGGCCGGGAGGAGCGGCGCACGTACCGGCTGGGCGGTGCGCCCTGCCACTGCACCGACACGATCATGATCGTGCACATCTCGGAGAACCGGGACCGGGCCAGCGTGGTGAGCCTGCCGCGCGACTCGTACGCGGTGACGCCGGCGCATGTCGACCGTACGTCCGGCAAGCGGCACGACGGACACCCCCTCAAGCTGAACGCCGCGTACGCCGAGGGTGGGCCGCAGCTGACCGTGCGCACCGTCGAGAACATGACCAAGGTGAAGATCGACCACTATCTGGAGGTCGACTTCACCAGCTTCATGAAGACGGTGGACGTCGTCGGGGGCGTGCAGATCTGCACCGCCGACCCTTTGCAGGACAGCTACACCGGACTGAACCTCCCGGCCGGCCGGCACACGCTCCGGGGCGGGCAGGCGCTCCAGTTCGTGCGCGCCCGCCATGTGGACGGGGCCTCCGACCTGGGCCGCATGAAGCGGCAGCAGCGCTTCATGGCGGCGCTCGTGGACCGGCTCACCTCGTCCGGCATCCTCCTCAACCCGATGAAGTTCCGGGACGTGACGCGGGCGGTGCTGGGCTCGGTACGGGCGGACAAGGGCTTCGGCACGGACGAGATGCTGGACCTGGGCCGCGCCATGCGGAACTTCTCCCCCTCCTCCTCCGAGTTCACCACCGTCCCGGTCGGGCAGATGGGGTACGTCGTGAAGGACGTCGGCTCCACGTTGAAGTGGGACCCGGTGAAGGCGGAGCGCCTCTTCCACGCCCTGCGCGAGGACCAGCCGCTGTCGGTGCACCGGCCGCGCGGCGCCGCCCGGGTCGTCCCGGTCGCCCCGCAGCAGATCCGTGTGCAGGTGGAGAACGGCACCCGCACGCCCGGCCTCGGCCGCAGGGTGGACGCGGCCCTGGCGGCGACGGGCTTCAGCACGACCCACGCGCCGGTGAACGCCGCCACCCTCGACGTGAAGCGCACGGTCGTCGCCTACGACCCCCGCTGGGACCGCTCGGCGAAGTCCCTCGCGACCGCCCTGCCGGGCAGTGAGCTGCGCGCGGTCGCGGGCCTGGGCGCGACCCTGAAGGTGATCGCGGGCCAGGACTTCGAACGCGTCCGCAAGGTACGGGCCGAGGACCCGGGACAGGGCGAGTTCGGGGTGGTGCGGGGGGACGAGGTGGCGTGCGGTTAGGGCCGGCCGTCCGGCCCGAGGGCCTGCCGCTCGGCTCCGGGTCCGGCAGTCCAGGTGGCCCGGGTCAGTCCTCGAAGCCCTCCGCAGCCCGCTTCTCGCGCAGGTCCATGATCGCGCGGCGGCGGGCCAGGCGGTGGGTGCGGCGGATCTGGGCCTCCTGGTAGCGGCGCTTGTCGCGCTCCGTCTCCGGGAGGACCGGCGGAACCCGGCGGGGCTTGCCGTCGGCGTCGACCGCCGCGAAGACGAGGTAGGCGGAGCCGACCTGCGTGGGCGGGGCGGACTCGTTCCAGCGTTCGGCCAGGACCCGGACGCCGACCTCCATGGACGTCCGGCCGGTCCAGTTGACCTGCGCCTTGACGTGGACCAGGTCACCGACGCGGACCGGCTCCAGGAACGCCATCTCGTCCATGGACGCGGTGACCGCCGGCCCGCCGGAGTGCCGTCCGGCCACGGCCCCCGCCGCGTCGTCGACCAGCTTCATGATCACCCCACCGTGCACGGTCCCCAGAAGGTTCGTGTCGTTGTGGGTCATGATGTGGCTGAGGGTGGTGCGGGACGCCGAAGTCGGCTTGCCGGGATATCCGGACTGCCGGAATCCGCGGCTGGGGCCTGGTCTGTCATGGCCTCTACCTTAAGCCGAGGCCGCACGTGGGGGTTTTGTGTCAGCTTCGCCACAGCCGTGCTCTGATTTTCCGACGACTCTTGTATGGCGCACTACGGGGACCTGCACACTGGGGCGCATGAATGACTGGCCCGAGGGATTCACCGGCGACAACCGCGGCAACCGCTTCGGACGCGGCAGCTCGAGCTCCCAGCCCGAGAGCGCCCGCGTCATGCGGCAGGTCCGCCGCGGCCCGGCGGCATCGCCCGGGCAGGCGGGATACGGCGGTGCCCCGCCGTACGGCGGCGGCGTACCGCAGCAGCCGTCCTACGTGGACGGCGGCGGCCACGGCCCCGGTGACGGCTACGACAGCGGCTACAACACCGGCCAGGTCTACGGCTCCCCCGGCGGCAGAGGCCCCGGCGGCCCGGGCGACGGCATGTACGAGCCGCGTCCGGCGCCGAACTGGCGCCGCCGCATCAAGGTGACGTCCATCACGCTGGTGACGCTGCTGGTCGTGACGAGCGTCGGCACGTACTTCTGGGCCGACTCCAAGCTCAACCGCGAGGTCGACCTGTCGAAGGTCATCGACCGTCCGGAGGCGGGTGAGGGCACGAACTACCTGATCGTCGGCTCCGACAGCCGCAAGGGCATGTCGGCCGAGGAGAAGAAGAAGCTGCACACCGGGTCCGCCGAGGGCAAGCGCACGGACTCGATGATGATCCTGCACACCGGCGGCGGCGCCCCGACGCTGGTCTCGCTGCCGCGCGACTCCAACGTCACGATCCCGTCGTTCAAGGGCTCCGACTCCGGCAAGCTCTACCCGGCCACGGGCCGCCAGACCAAGCTGAACGCGGCCTACGCCGAGGACGGCCCGGAGCTGCTGGTCCGCACGGTCGAGGCCAACACCGGCCTGCGCATCGACCACTACGTGGAGATCGGCTTCGCCGGTTTCGCGAACATCGTGGACGCGGTCGGCGGCGTAGAGATGGACATCCCGCAGGACATCAAGGACACCAAGTCCGGCGCGGACCTGAAGAAGGGCAAGCAGACGCTGAACGGCGAACAGGCCCTCGCCTTCGTCCGCACCCGCTACGCACTCGCCGGCTCCGACCTGGACCGTACGAAGAACCAGCAGAAGTTCCTCTCGGCCCTGGCCAACCAGGTCGCCACCCCGGGCACCGTCCTGAACCCCTTCAAGCTGTACCCGACCATGAGCGCCGGTCTCGACACCCTCGTGGTCGACAAGGACATGGGCCTGTTCGACCTGGCCGACATGTTCTGGGCGATGAAGGGCGTCAGCGGCGGCGAGGGCAAGTCGATGAACATGCCGATCGCGGGCAACACCGCCAACGGCAACCTCCAGTGGGACACCGCGAAGGTGAAGACGCTGGTGAACGAGCTGAAGAACGACGAGAAGGTCACCGTCTCGAGCAACTGAGCGGGCGGGCGACGCAAAGGGGGCACCCGGGCGGGTGCCCCCTTTGCCGTGCGGTGGTTCTCACATCGAGGCGCCCGACATCGAGCGGCACGACTCGGCGCAGCGGCGACAGGCCTCGGCGCAGCGCATCATCTGCGCGTCCTCCGGCATGGACATACACGCCTCGGCGCACATGTCACAGGCCCGGGCGCACATCGCGCACATCTCGGCCATCAGCGGCGAACGGCGCATCATCATGTCGGCGCACATGCGGGTCATCTCGGCGCAGTCCATGACCGCGCGCATGATCTGCATCTGGGCCGCGCCGCCCATCTGCAGGCAGGAGCTCATGGTCTCCTCGCACACGCTGTGGCAGGTCATGCAGGTCTGGACGCAGTCCTGCATCTCCTTGCTCAGCGGGGTGGTGGTGGCGGGTTGCTGGGTCATGACGTCCTCCCAGGGGTGGCGGGAGCCGCGGATCGACGCCCGCTCCTCTCGTCCTACGCCTCCGGCCCCATGAGCACCACAGGGCGGACCCTCCCACGTGTGTGAGGCACGACTCAGCGGGCTCTGCGTGAAAGCGCCGACAGCGGCAAAAAGGGGGTTGCAGGCGCGCCGGGGCCCGGCGCGGCAGGGCGGGGCGGCGAAACCGTGCAGGGGGGAGACCCACACATGACACAGCAGATGTACGACGAACCGCACACCTCGGGTCCGAGCGGCCCGAACAGGCGGAGAGATCGGAGAGGTCCGAGAGGCACAGATCCGGGAGGCCCCGAGGAACAGAAGCAGCGGCTGCGCAGACGGCTGGAGCGGTTGATCGGCATCGCCGCGACCGAGGGCAACGAGCTCGTGCCGCTGCGCAACGGGGACGAGATCTTCCCCGCGATGCTGGCCGCCATCCGGGCCGCCGAGCACACCGTCGACATGATGACGTTCGTGTACTGGCGCGGCGAGGTCGCCCACGAGTTCGCCGCCGCTCTGGCCGAGCGGGCCCGGGCGGGTGTCCGGGTGCGGCTGCTGCTGGACGGCTTCGGGGCCAAGGAGATAGAGCGGGACCTGCTGGACGCCATGGACGAGGCGGGCGTCGAGGTGGCCTGGTTCCGCAGACCCACGCGCCTGTCACCGATGCGGCAGAACCACCGCTGCCACCGCAAGGTGCTGGTCACCGACGAGCACACCGCCTTCACCGGGGGCGTGGGCATCGCGGAGGAGTGGTGCGGCGACGCGCGGAACCCGGACGAGTGGCGCGACACCCACGTCCAGGTCCGTGGGCCCGCCGTGGACGGCATCGCCGCGGCCTTCGCCCAGAACTGGGCCGAGTGCCACGACGACCTCTACGACGAGCACGACCGCTTCACCCCCCAGGAGCAACCGGGACAGGCCACGGTCCAGGTCGTGCGGGGCTCGGCCTCGTTCGGCTGGCAGGACATGCAGACGGTCCTGCGGGTCCTGATCACCTCGGCGCAGGAGCGCCTGCGGCTGGCCACGGCCTACTTCGCTCCCGACACCTACTTCATCGACCTCCTGGCCGCCGCGGCCCGCCGCGGGGTCCGGGTCGAGATCCTGCTCCCCGGACCGCACACCGACCAGCGGGCGTGCCTGCTGGCCGGGCGGCAGCACTACCAGACGCTCGTCGACGCCGGTGTGGACGTGCGGGAGTACCAGCCGACGATGCTCCACACGAAGATCATGACGGTGGACGGGGTCTGCTCCCTCATCGGCTCCACGAACTTCAACCGTCGCTCCATGGAGCACGACGAGGAGGTCGTCCTGGCCGTCCTCGACGAGGACTTCACCGCGCGGCTCGACGCCGACTTCGACGCCGACAAGGAGCGGAGCGAGCCGATCGACCCGACCCGCTGGAAGCGGCGGCCCTTCACCGAGCGCCTGGCCGAGGCGGCGGTGACCCCGATCCGCCGCTTCCTGTGAGTACGCCGGGGGCCGGAGCCCCCGGCCCCCGGACCCGGGCTACGGCAGGTTGCGCGCCATGACGATGCGCTGGACCTGGTTCGTGCCCTCATAGATCTGGGTGATCTTGGCGTCGCGCATCATGCGCTCCACCGGGTAGTCGCGCGTGTAGCCGTAGCCGCCGAGGAGCTGGACGGCGTCCGTCGTGACCTCCATCGCCACGTCCGAGGCGAAGCACTTGGCGGCGGCGCCCAGGTAGGTGAGGTCGGCGTCGACGCGCTGGGAGGCGGCGGCGGCCTGGTAGGTCAGGGCACGGGCGGCCGAGATCTTCATGGCCATGTCGGCGAGCATGAACTGGATGCCCTGGAAGTCGGCGATCGGCTTGCCGAACTGCTTGCGCTCCTGGACGTAGCCCTTGGCGTAGTCGAGGGCGCCCTGGGCGATGCCGAGGGCCTGGGCGGCGATGGTGATGCGGGTGTGGTCGAGGGTCTTCATCGCCGTGGCGAAGCCGGTGCCCTCCTCGCCGATCATGCGGTCGGCGGGGATGCGGACGTTGTCGAGGTAGACCTCGCGGGTCGGGGAGCCCTTGATGCCGAGCTTCTTCTCGGGGGCGCCGAAGGAGACGCCCTCGTCCGACTTCTCGACGACGAAGGCCGAGATGCCCTTGGAGCGCTTGGCGGGGTCGGTGACGGCCATCACCGTGTAGTACTCGGACTCGCCGGCGTTGGTGATCCAGCGCTTCACGCCGTTGAGGATCCAGTGGTCGCCGTCGCGGACGGCCTTGGTCTTCATGCCGGCGGCGTCGGAGCCGGCGTCCGGCTCGGAGAGGCAGTAGGAGAACATGCCCTCGCCCTTGGCGAGCGGGGTCATGTACCTCTTCTTCAGGTCCTCGGAGCCGGAGAGGATCACCGGCAGGGAGCCCAGCTTGTTCACGGCCGGGATGAGGGAGGAGGAGGCGCACACCCGTGCGACCTCCTCGATCACTATGACGGTGGCCAGCGCGTCCGCGCCGGAGCCGCCGTACTCCTCGGGTACGTGCACGGCGTGCAGGTCGTTCGCGACCAGGGCCTGGAGGGCCTCGCGGGGGAAGCGGGCCTCCTCGTCCACCGCGGCGGCGTGCGGCGCGATCTTCGCCTCGGCCAGCGAGCGGACGGCGTCACGGAGCATGTCGTGCTCCTCGGACGGGCGGTACAGGTCGAAGTCAGCCGATCCGGCCAAGGTCTCTCACGCTCCAAAACGCTGCGATGGTGACGCTAACTACCGTTAAGTAATCAAAAGTTTATGGGGTCGCCCACCCGAGTGATACGTGAGCTAGGCGACAGCCGAGAAGTTGCCCGGTGAAGCGCGCCGCCATGCCCCGGCTATGCTCGGGCGCGCACCGCATGCCGTAGACCCCTGGAGCACCCCATGGCCCTGAAGATCACCGTGATCGGCACCGGTTATCTCGGCGCGACACACGCGGCGGCCATGGCCGAACTGGGCTTCGAGGTGCTCGCCCTCGACGTCGTGCGCGAGAAGATCGAGAAGCTGGAGCGTGCCGAGGCCCCGATGTACGAGCCGGGCCTCGAGGAGTTGCTGCGCAGGCACGTGGCCGGCATCGAGGGCTCCAGCGGACGGCTGCGCTTCACCCAGGACTGGGCCGAGATCGGCGCGTTCGGCGATGTGCACTTCGTCTGCGTGAACACCCCGCAGCGGCACGGCGAGTACGCCTGCGACATGAGCTACGTCGATTCCGCGATCGCCTCGCTCGCCCCGCATCTGCACGGTCCGGCGCTGGTCGTCGGCAAGTCGACCGTGCCGGTCGGCTCCGCGGACCGCCTCGCGGCCTACCTGGCCGCGCACGCGCCCGCCGGTCAGGACGCCGAGCTGGCGTGGAACCCGGAGTTCCTGCGCGAGGGTTTCGCCGTGGACGACACGCTGCACCCCGACCGTCTCGTGGTGGGCGTGCGCAGCGAGCGGGCCGAAAAGCTGCTGCGGCAGGTGTACGCGACGCCGATCGCCGAGGGCTCGCCGTTCGTGGTGACCGACTTCCCGACGTCTGAGCTGGTGAAGACCTCCGCGAACTCCTTCCTCGCCACGAAGATCTCGTTCATCAACGCGATGGCGGAGGTGTGCGAGGCCGCCGGCGGTGACGTCGCGAAGCTGGCGGAGGCCATCGGCTACGACGACCGGATCGGAAGGAAGTTCCTGCGGGCCGGGATCGGCTTCGGCGGCGGGTGCCTGCCGAAGGACATCCGGGCGTTCATGGCGCGCGCCGGTGAGCTGGGCGCGGACCAGGCGCTGACGTTCCTGCGGGAGATCGACTCGATCAACATGCGCCAGCGCGGGCAGATGGTGGAGCTGGCCCGGCAGGCGCTGGGCGGCGGGCCGTTCCTGGGCAAGCGGGTGGCGGTGCTGGGCGCGACCTTCAAGCCCGACTCGGACGACGTGCGGGACTCCCCCGCGCTCAACGTGGCCGGGCAGATCCACCTCCAGGGCGGCCAGGTCACGGTCTACGACCCGAAGGGCATGGACAACGCCCGCAGCGTGTTCCCGACCCTCGGCTACGCCGACTCGGCGCTGGACGCCGTGCGCGGCGCCGACATCGTGCTGCATCTGACGGAGTGGCGGGAGTTCCGGGAGCTGGACGCCGAGGCCCTCGGCGAGGTCGCGGCGGCGCGGGTCATCCTGGACGGCCGCAACGCCCTGGACCCGGAGCTGTGGCGCAAGGCCGGCTGGACGTACCGGGCGATGGGGCGTCCCAAGGCCTGAGCGCCGGAGGCGTGACACAGGCGACGCCGGTTCGGCCGAGGCTCAGTCGGCCGAACCGGCGTCTTCGTGCATTCTGCACCACCCGGACGTGCGGCGGGGCGGCTGGAGGGCTTCCGGGCGGAGCCTGCCGGGCGTCGCGACGCCGCGGAGGTCCGCCGGCGGCCCTCTACACCCCCTTGGCCCGGTAGCGGCGCATCTTCGCGCGGGCCCCGCAGACCTGCATGGAGCACCAGCGGCCACGTCCGGCCGGACTGCGGTCGTAGTAGGCCCAGTGGCAGTCGGCGGCCTCGCAGGCCTTGATGCGGGTCCAGGTGCCGGCGACCAGGGCCTCGGCGACGGCGGCGGCCACGCGTGCGTGCAGGGAGCTGTCGTCGGCGGGGGCCAGGGCGGCCGAGCCGTCCGCCGCGTCGACGGTGACGAGGAGCGGAGCTTCGGCCAGGAGCACGCCGAGCGGAGTGACCTCGCGGTGCGGCGGGTGGCCGGCGTGGGCGAGCAGGGTCGCGCGCAGGGACTCGCGCAGGGTACGGGCCCGGTCGGTCTCGTCCGCGGTGACGCCGAGGCGCTCCCGGCCCTCGGGCGTGTCCAGCGCGTCGGCGCCGGACTCGATGTCCAGCGTGTTCACCAGGGCCTCGACCAGGGCCAGGCCGCCGGGCGCGGGCGATCTCTCCGTCATGGCTGGACCGTACCTCTCGCGAATTCCCTTGCGAGGTTACCCCCTATGGGGGAGCATGCAGTAACGGTTACTGGTTACCCGTTTCTGCGGGTAACGCCGACTTCGAGGAGGAAGTCATGGCTCTCGCCAAGCTGGGTGTCGTCGTCCTGGACTGTCCCGACCCGCACGCGCTGGCCGGTTTCTACGCCGAGGTGCTCGGGGGCACGCCGACGGTGGAGACCGACGGGGACGACGTGTGGATCGACCTGAAGGTGCCGGGCGCTACACCGCTCGCCTTCCAGTCGGCTCCCGGACACGTACCGCCGCAGTGGCCGTCACCCGACGGCTCGCAGCAGTTCCACCTCGACCTGGTGGTGGACGACTTGGACGCGGCCGAGAAGGGCGTACTGGCCCTCGGCGCGAAGGCGCTGGACACCGAGGACCGGAAGCGGTCCTTCCGGGTTTACGCCGATCCGGCCGGGCACCCGTTCTGCCTCTGCGCCTGCTGACATCTGGAGGCCCCATGCCCGCCGTGGCACGTTTCCGTTCCGTGGTCGTCGACTGCCCCGACCCCCGAGCGCTGGCCCGCTTCTACGCGCAGGTCGGTGGCGGTACGCCGGAGGACGACGATCCCGACTGGGTGGTGCTGCGGGTCCCCGGCGGGCCCCGGCTCGCCTTCCAGCGCTCCCCGGGCTACACCGCGCCGGAGTGGCCGCGGGACGACCGCAACGCCCAGCAGTTTCATCTGGACTTCGACGGCGGGTCGACCTGGGACGAGATCGACGCGGCCGAGGAGCGGGTGCTGGCGCTGGGCGCGCGGGTGCTGGACAAGGAGGACGACGAGAAGAAGGACTTCCGCGTCTACGCGGACCCGGTGGGACACCCGTTCTGCCTGTGCCGGATCGAGCACTAGCCAGGTGGAACGACCGGGCCGGTCAGCACAACCGGCCCGACCAGCACGCCCGGCCTACGGCCCGCTACCCGTCCAGCTCCGAGATCGTCGCCGTCGACGGCTCCCGGCGCTGCTGGACGGCGCGTGCCGTGAAGTCGGCCCCGCGCAGGATGCGCTGGACGTTGCCCCAGGTCAGCAGGGTCACATCGGCCTCCTCCCAGCCACGCCGCAGCAGCTCGGCGACCAGCCGCGGATAGCAGGAGGTGTCGCCGAGCTCCTGCGGATGGGCCGCCCCGGAGTCATAGGTGCCGGACAGGCCGACGCAGTGTGCTCCGGCCACGTTCCGGATGTGGTCGAGGTGGTCGGCGACATCGCGGACGGTGGGGCCCGCCTGCTCGGCGGTCAGCGGCACCAGGCACAGCCCCTTGGCCGCGCCCAGCTCCGCCAGCAGGTCGTCGGGGAGGTTGGCGGGGTGGGGGCGCAGGCTCCGGGCCGCCGAACGGCTGCACAGCACAGGGGCCCGGGAGAGGCTCAGGGCCCGGCGCAGGGTCTGCGCGGAGGCGCCCGAGAGGTCCGCGATCACGCCGAGACGGTTCATCTCGCGCACGACCTCCTCACCGAACCGGGTCAGCCCCGCGTCACTCGCCCAGGACACCCCGGTCAGGGTGAGGACGCGCAGACCGAGCAGGTGCAGCTGGCGCAGGATGCCGAGCGAGTCGCCCAGGGCCGGTGCACCGGCGGGGCCGAGGAGCACGGCGACGCGGCCGCAGTTACGGGCGTCGGCGACCTGCCCTGCCGTGCAGGCCGGCCGCAGACCCTCCTCGCAGGTGCGCACGATGGTCTTCGCCAGGTCCAGTTGTTCCAGGGTGGCGCCGACGGCCCGGTCGCCGTCGAGGCCCTCGGGCAGGTGCAACGACCAGAACAGGGCGCCCACATGGCCGCTGCGCAGCCGGGGCACGTCCGTGTCGACGGTGCTCTCGCCTTCCTGAAGGTCGTACCAGGACAGGCGCTTGAGCGCCCAGGGCAGCGCGTTGTAGCCGTCGGCGACGGGGTGGGCGGCGAGGATGGCGCGGGCCCGGGTCATGGGTGCGTCGTCCGGGTCGGAGACGGGCTCGTAGGGTTCCGCCGGGACCAGGCCCTCGTCGGGGTACGGCTCGGCCAGCTCGTCGAACTCGTCGGCTCCCGGGGCGGCGGTGCGCAGGTCGTCCTGGAGATCTGCCATGGCGGCTCCGTACGTCGTTCGTGAGGTACGGTCACCGTCCCACGGGCCGGGACGTGGTTCCTGGTGGGCGGGGCGTTCGGAGTACGGCGCCGGCGTCGCGCGCCGGTGCCCTCAGGACAGCCGGGCGGCCTCGATCACCTCGTCCAGGGTGTCCCGCGAGCGGACCAGATCGGCGATCATCCGGTCGATGCGGGCGCGCTCGGCGATGAGGTCGCCGACCAGCTTCGGGGTGGCGACGACGGAGGGGCCGCCGTCGGTGTCCCGCATGCAGGGCAGCAACCGGACGATCTTCTCGCTGCCCAGACCCGCCGCGAACAGCTCCTGGATCCGGATGACGCGGTCCACGGCCGCCTCCGGGTACTCCCGGTGCCCGCCGGGGGTGCGCTCGGCCAACAGCATGCCCTGCTTCTCGTAGTAGCGCAGCGACCGCTCGCTCACGCCGGTGCGCCGGGCCAGTTCACCGATCCGCACGTGCCGCCCCCGGACTTGAATCTGACATCAGTGTCAGGTTTTAGCGTACCCGCATGACGTACTCGACCGCACTCTTCGAACCGGCCCGTCTGCCCGGTCTGGACCTGCCCAGCCGTCTGGTGATGGCTCCGCTGACCAGGAACCGGGCCGGGGCCGACGGCACTCCGACCCCGCTCATGGCCACGTACTACGCCCAGCGCGCCTCGGCCGGGCTGATCATCGCCGAGGCCTCGACACCGAACGCGACCGGGCAGACGTACCCGAACATCACCGCCGTCCACAGCCCGGCGCACGTGGCCGGCTGGCGGCAGGTCACCGATGCGGTGCGGGACGCGGGCGGGCGGATGTTCCTGCAGCTCCAGCACGGCGGCCGGGTCGGCCACCCCGCGACCAGCGGACTCACGCCGGTCGCGCCCTCACCCGTCCCGCTGCCCGAGACGATCCACACACCACAGGGGCGCCTGCCGTCCGTCGTCCCCCGGGAGATGACCGCCGAGGACATCCACACCACCGTCGCCGACTTCGCGAAGGCCGCACGCAACGCCCTGGACGCCGGGTTCGAGGGAGTGGAGGTGCACTCCGCCAACGGCCATCTGCTGCACCAGTTCCTCGCCCGCAACACCAACCTCCGCACCGACGGCTACGGCGGCTCCGTCGCCGCCCGGATCCGGTTCACCGCCGAGGTGACCGAGGGCGTGGCCGCCGAGATCGGGGCCGGGCGCACGGGGCTGCGGGTCTCCCCCGGCAACACGGTCAACGGCATCGCGGAGGGTGAGACGCAGGAGCTCTACCCGGCGCTCGCCGAGCGGCTCGGCGGGCTGGGGCTCGCCTATCTGCACCTGGTGCACGCCGACCCGGACACCGCGGTGTTCCGGAACGTACGCGCCGCCTGGCCGGGCGTGCTGATCGGCAATCCGGTGCTGAAGGAGGTCTCCACTCAGGAGGTGCACCGAGCCTCCGGGGCGCTGCTGGGCGCCGGGGCCGATCTGATCGCGCTGGGCCGGCCCTTCCTGGCCAACCCCGACCTGGTGACGCGGCTGCGGACGGGCGCACCGCTGAACGCGATGCGCGAGGGCTCCTTCATGTACGTGGGCGGGGCGGCCGGCTACACCGACTACCCCGCCCTCGACGCTCAGCCGGCGGGCGCGTCCAGCGACTCGATCGTGGCGTTGGACGGCGGCCGCGTCGCCTGAAGACCCCGGGCGACGTCCTCCGCCGCGTCCAGGACCCGGACCGCGTTCTTCCAGGTCAGCTTGGCCAGATCGGCCTTGGACCAGCCGCGGTCCAGCAGTTCCGCGAGGAGGTTCGGGTAGCCGGAGACATCGGCGAGGCCGTCGGGGGTGAAGGCCGTGCCGTCGTAGTCACCGCCGATGCCGAGGTGGTCGATGCCGGCCGCCTCGCGCATGTGGTCCAGGTGGTCGGCGACCGTCGACACCGTCGCGACCGGGCGCGGGTGCCGCTCCTCGAAGGCGCGGTGGACCTTCATGGCCTCCTCGGTGGTGTCGAGGTGGTGGAAGCCGTGTGCGCGCATGTTCTCGTCGGCCTCGGCCGTCCAGTCCACGGCCGCCTGGAGCACGAACTTCGGCACGAACGTCACCATCGCCATGCCGCCGTTGGCGGGCAGCCGCTCCAGGACGTCGTCGGGGATGTTGCGCGGGTGGTCGCACACCGCCCGTGCGGAGGAGTGGGAGAAGATCACCGGGGCCGAGCTCGCGTCGAGCGCGTCCCGCATCGTCGTCGCCGCCACGTGGGACAGGTCGACGAGCATCCCGAGCCGGTTCATCTCCCGGACGACCTCGCGGCCGAAGGCGGTCAGGCCACCGGCCTTCGGCTCGTCGGTCGCGGAGTCCGCCCAGTCGACGTTGTCGTTGTGGGTGAGGGTCATGTACCGCACGCCGAGCCCGTACAGACCGCGCAGGGTGCCCAGGGAGTTGGCGATGGAGTGCCCGCCCTCCGCGCCCATGAGGGAGGCGATCCGGCCCTCCCCGCGCGCCGCCTCCATGTCGGCCGCGGTGAGCGCGGGACGCAGGTCCTCGGGGTGACGCGTCAGCAACTGCCGTACGCAGTCGATCTGTTCGAGGGTGGCCGCGACCGGGTCGGGCGAGTCCGTGCGGACGTACACCGACCAGTACTGCGCGCCGACCCCGCCCGCGCGCAGCCGGGGGATGTCGGTGTGCAGATGGGCGCTCTGGTCGGCGGCGATGTCCCGGGCGTCGAGGTCGTAGCGGACCTGTGCGCGCAGCGCCCAGGGCAGGTCGTTGTGGCCGTCGACGACCGGGAACTCCCGCAGGAGTTCCCGGGCCGCCTCCTGGGAGGTCATCGCCGTCACTTCGCCGCGCCGAAGCCGAAACCGCCCGCGCCTTCGACCTTGGAGCGCAGGCGCTTGCCCTTCTCGGTGGCCTGGTCGTTCAGCTCCTGCTGGAAGTCGCGCATCCGGCCGCGCAGTTCCTCGTCGTGCGCGGCGAGGATGCGGGCCGCGAGCAGACCGGCGTTGCGGGCACCGGCGACCGAGACCGTGGCGACCGGGACGCCCGCCGGCATCTGCACGATGGACAGGAGGCTGTCCATGCCGTCGAGGTACTTCAGCGGCACGGGCACGCCGATGACCGGCAGCGGGGTCACCGAGGCGAGCATGCCGGGCAGGTGGGCGGCGCCGCCCGCCCCGGCGATGATCACCTTGAGCCCGCGGGCGTCGGCCTGCTCGCCGTAGGCGACCATCTCGCGCGGCATGCGGTGCGCGGAGACGACGTCGACCTCGTAGGCGATCTCGAACTCGTCGAGGGCCTTGGCGGCGGCCTCCATGACGGGCCAGTCGGAGTCCGACCCCATGACGATGCCAACAACAGGGCTCATTCGGTGATGGTGCCTCTCAGATAGCCGGCTGCGTGACGGGCGCGCTCCAGCACGTCGTCCAGGTCGTCGCCGTAGGTGTTGACGTGACCGACCTTGCGGCCGGGCTTCACGTCCTTGCCGTACATGTGGATCTTGAGCTGGGGGTCGCGGGCCATGCAGTGCAGGTACGCGGAGTACATGTCCGGGTAGTCGCCGCCGAGGACGTTGACCATGACCGTCCACGCCGCGCGCGGGCGCGGGTCGCCGAGGGGCAGGTCCAGGACCGCACGGACGTGGTTGGCGAACTGGCTGGTGACGGCACCGTCCATCGACCAGTGGCCGGAGTTGTGGGGCCGCATCGCGAGCTCGTTGACGAGGATCCGCCCGTCGCGGGTCTGGAACAGCTCGACCGCGAGGTGCCCGACGACGCCGAGCTCCTTGGCGATGTTCAGCGCCATCTCGGAGGCCTCCAGGGCGAGGGCCTCGTCGAGGTCGGGGGCCGGGGCGATGACCGTGTCGCAGACGCCGCCCACCTGGCGGGACTCCACGACCGGGTAGGCCACGGCCTGGCCGTGCGGGGAGCGGACCACGTTGGCGGCGAGCTCGCGCAGGAAGTCGACCTTCTCCTCCGCGAGCACGGGGACACCGGCCTTGAAGGGGTCTGCGGCCCCCTCGACGGAGTCGACGACCCACACACCCTTGCCGTCGTAGCCGCCGCGGACGGTCTTGAGGACGACCGGGAATCCCTCGCCCTCGGCCGCGAAGGCCGCCACGTCCCGCGGATCGGAGACGATCCTGTGTCTGGGGCAGGGGACGCCGATCGCGTCGAGCTTCGCGCGCATCACCCCCTTGTCCTGGGCGTGCACGAGCGCGTCGGGGCCGGGGCGGACGGGGATGCCGTCCGCCTCCAGGGCCCTGAGGTGCTCGGTGGGTACGTGTTCGTGATCGAACGTGATCACGTCGCACCCCCGGGCGAACTCGCGCAGCGTGTCGAGGTCGCGATAGTCGCCGACGACGACATCGCTCACGACCTGCGCAGCGGAGTCCTGCGGGGTGTCACTGAGGAGCTTGAACCTGATGCCCAGCGGGATGCCCGCCTCGTGTGTCATACGAGCGAGCTGGCCACCGCCGACCATGCCGACTACCGGGAACGTCACGCCCCCAGGGTATCGGCCGCGCCAGAGTGGCCGGTTTCCTGTCCCCCACCGGCCCCGCCCGGACCATCTCCGGCCGCCCACCGGCATCGGCAGGAAGATCGCGCGGGAGGGTGGTTAGCATGGCTGGGTTGACGCCGACGAACGGACGGGGGCCTGTACGACCATGGGACATGGTGCCTCCCGGCTCCGACGGGTCGTTCACGAAGTCGCCAAGTTCGGCGCGGTGGGCGGCGCCGGGGTGCTGGTCAACCTCCTCGTCTTCAACCTCGTACGCCACACCACCGACCTCCAGGTGGTCCGCGCGAGCGTCATCGCGACCGTCGTGGCGATCGTCTTCAACTACGTGGGCTTCCGCTACTTCACGTACCGCGACCGCGACAAGAGCCGCCGCACGCGTGAGATGACCCTGTTCCTGCTGTTCAGCGCGATCGGCCTGGTCATCGAGAACGGCGTCCTGTACCTGGCCACGTACGGCTTCGGCTGGAACACCCCGCTCCAGAACAACATCTTCAAGTTCCTGGGCATCGGCATCGCGACCCTGTTCCGCTTCTGGTCCTACCGCTCCTGGGTCTTCCGGGCGCTGCCCGCCGGGGCGCCGGCCCCGGGCACGCGAACCGGGCCCGCAGGCCAAGAGAAGACGAAACAGCAGGTTCCGTAGCCCTCCCGGGGCCCGGCGGCGCGGCCCTGGGTCGTGTCCGCGAAGTCCCGCCTGCCCCACGACGCCCTAGCGGACCATCGGCTCCTCGTCGTCGCCCGCGGGCTTCTGCAGCGGGGTGCGGGACAGGAACAGGCCGAAGACCGGGGGTTTGGTCTGGAGCATCTCCAGGCGGCCGCCGTCGGCCTCCGCGAGGTCGCGGGCGACCGCCAGGCCGATGCCCGTGGAGTTGCGGCCGCTGATCGCCCGTTCGAAGATGCGGGCGCCGAGGTCGGCGGGGATGCCCGGGCCCTCGTCCGTGACCTCGATGACCGCCTGGTTGCCGGTCACGCGGGTGCGCAGGGCCACCGTGCCGCCGCCGTGCATGAGGGAGTTCTCGATCAGCGCGGCGAGGACCTGCGCGACCGCCCCGGGCGTGCCCACCGCGCGCAGATGCCGTTTGCCGGAGCTGACGATCGCCCGCCCCGCGCTGCGGTACGCCGGCCGCCACTCCGCGAGCTGCTGCTGGATGACCTCGTCGAGGTCGAAGGAGACGGCGGAGCCGGTGCGCGGATCGCGGGAGTTCGTCAGCAGCCGCTCCACGACGTCCGTGAGCCGCTCGACCTGCGTCAGCGCGATCGTGGCCTCCTCCTTCACCGTGTCCGGGTCGTCGGTGAGGGTGATCTCCTCCAGCCGCATCGACAGCGCCGTGAGCGGCGTGCGCAGCTGGTGGGAGGCGTCCGCGGCCAGCCGGCGTTCGGCGGTCAGCATGCGGGCGATGCGCTCGGCGGAGCCGTCCAGCACGTCCGCCACCCGGTCCAGCTCGGGCACCCCGTACCGCTTGTGCCGGGGCCGCGGATCGCCCGAGCCGAGCCGCTCGGCCGTCTCCGCGAGGTCGGTCAGCGGCGACGCCAGCCGGTTCGCCTGGCGGACGGCCAGCAGCACCGCGGCCACCACCGCCAGCAGCGCGACCAGCGCGATGATCAGCAACGTCCGCCCGACCTCACGGGTCACCGAGGAGCGGGGCTCCTCGACGGTGACCGTCTCGCCCTCCTCACCGGGCGCGGTCGCGGTGATGACGTCACCCTCCGGCTTGTCGCCGACCTCGATGGGCGACTCGCCGGGGATGCGGATCAGCGCGTAGTAGCGGTCCTGCGTGACCTGCTTGCGCAGCACCTCCGCGTCGACCTGCTGCGCCCCGAAGAGCCGGCTGTCGACGATGCTGGCCAGCCGGACCGCCTCGGAGTCCACCCGCTCCTGGGCGCTGTTGCTGATCGTCCTGGTCTCGACGATGACGAGGGAGACGCCGAAGACGGCGATCACGACGAGCACCACGGCGAGCGTGGACTGGATCAGTCGGCGACGCATGTCCTGTTACCCGAGCCCGCCTCGCGGCTCAGCTCTTCTCGAAACGGAAACCCACACCGCGCACGGTGGCGATGTAGCGGGGGTTGGCCGCGTCGTCGCCGAGCTTCTTGCGCAGCCAGGAGATGTGCATGTCAAGGGTCTTGGTCGACGACCACCACGTCGTGTCCCAGACCTCCCGCATCAGCTGGTCGCGGGTGACGACCCGGCCCGCGTCGCGCACCAGCACCCGCAGCAGGTCGAACTCCTTGGCGGTGAGCTGGAGCTCCTCCTCGCCCATCCAGGCGCGGTGCGACTCGACGTCGATGCGCACGCCGTGCGTGGCGGGCGGCTGCTGCGGCTCGGAGACACCGCGCCGCAGCAGGGCCCGCACCCGGGCGAGCAGCTCGGCGAGCCGGAACGGCTTGGTGACGTAGTCGTCGGCGCCCGCGTCGAGTCCGACGACGGTGTCCACCTCGTCGGCGCGAGCGGTCAGGATGAGGATCGGGATGGCGTGGCCTTCGCCCCGCAGGCGGCGGGCCACCTCCAGGCCGTCCATGCCGGGCAGGCCGAGGTCGAGCACGACCAGATCGACGCCACCCTGCAGTCCGGCGTCGAGAGCGGTGGGTCCGTCCTCACGGACCTCGACCTCGTAGCCCTCCCGGCGCAGAGCACGGGCCAGCGGCTCCGAGATGGACGCATCGTCCTCGGCGAGCAGTACACGGGTCATGAGGTGATGGTAGACCTGCGACGCCCTGAGCTGGGGTGTGACCGGAACCCTTGATTCTTACCGTCCGCATGCACGGTTCTTACGTGTCTGAGGTAAGCGTAAGAACCTCCGCCTATGGGGTGGGATCCTGGTAAGGACCTTGGAAACGGGCGTGCGGTTCCCCCGACACCTGTGATCCGTGTCTCAAGTCCTTCCATATGGGGCAGTGTCCTGCCGTATGGTGAATCAACGCCTGTAGCACCATGGCGACCTTCGGAGGCCGTTTGCCCTGAGGGTCTCTTTTGTGTGCGGGCCGGTTTTCACCGGCCCCCCACGTGAAACGACCTGCGGCCGGGCCTCGTAGTGCGGCGACGCGCGTAGAGGCATGGATCCCGGTGGCGACCGCCCACCGCTTCGTGACCCGGAGCGGACCGCCCGAAGGCGTCGGGCGAACGGCGGACCCACCGGTGCCGGCACACCCCCACCGGGCGCACCACCGCTGCTGCGGAGCGCGTCCCGAGCAGCAAGGAACGACCATGGCGTCCAGCCTGACGAAGGACTCGGCGCGACCGGGCACCCCCGGTTCCGAGAAGACCTTCTTCGGCCACCCCCGCGGACTGGCCACTCTGTTCATGACCGAGATGTGGGAGCGGTTCAGCTTCTACGGCATGCGGGCCCTGCTCGTCGTGTACCTGCTCTCCGGCGGTCCGGACGCCAAGAAGGGCAGCATGGGCGGCGGTCTCGGCATGGACCTCGCCACGACGACGGCCATCTACTCGGTGTACCTGTCGATGGTGTACCTGCTCGCCATGCCCGGCGGCTGGCTCGGCGACCGCGTCTGGGGACCGCGCAAGACGGTGGCGATCGCGGCCGTCACGATCATGGCGGGCCACCTGGTGCTGGCCCTGCCCGGCGGCCAGGCACCCTTCTTCGCCGGTCTGGGGCTGGTGGCCCTGGGCTCCGGCCTGCTGAAGGCCAACATCTCCACGATGGTCGGCCACCTCTACGACGGGCCGGACGACCCGCGCCGTGACGGCGGCTTCACGATCTTCTACATGGGCATCAACATGGGTGCCTTCTTCGCGCCGCTGATCATCGGCACCGTCGGCCAGCAGGTCAGCTGGCACCTCGGCTTCGGCCTGGCCGCGCTCGGCATGGGCATCGGCCTCATCGCCTTCCTCCTCGGCACCCGCAACCTCAGCCCGCAGAGCAACGTGGTGCCCAAGCCGCTGGCGGCCGAGGAGCGAGCGTCCTGGCTGCGCAAGGGCCTGCTGTGGCTGATCGTCGCGACCGTCTTCTACGGCGTCGTCGGTTTCACCGGCCACTTCACCCTGAACTGGGCGATGATCCCGCTGACGGTCATCGGCCTGGTCATCCCGGCCGGCGTGCTGATCCGGATCAAGCGGGACAAGGAGCTCAGCACGGTCGAGCAGTCGAAGATGACCGGCTACATCTGGTTCTTCATCGCGGCCGCCGCGTTCTGGATGATCTACGACCAGGGCGGATCCACGGTCCAGGCGTTCGGTGAGACGAAGGCTTCCGGCTCGCTGCTCGGCTTCGACTTCCCGTCCTCCTGGTACCAGTCGCTGAACCCGGTGTTCATCATGGCGCTGGCCCCGGTCTTCGCCTGGATCTGGCTGTGGCTGAACCGCAAGGGCAAGGAGCCCAGCACCGTCGCCAAGTTCGCCGCGGCACTGTTCTTCATCGGTGTGTCGTTCTTCTTCTTCCTGCTGCCGCTGGGCATGGCCGGCGGCGAAACGCTGGTCAGCCCGATGTGGCTGGTGGGCATCTACCTGATCCAGACCGTCGGTGAGCTGTGCCTCTCGCCGGTCGGCCTGTCGGTGACGACGAAGATGGCCCCGGCCAAGTACGCCAGCCAGATGATGGGTGTCTGGTTCCTCGCGGTCACGGCGGGCGACTCGGTGACGGGTCTGCTCTCCAACCCTGCCGTCGGCGGAGTGGACCTGAGCGGCACCGGTGCGGTCGCGGTGGAGGCGGTGCTCGCCGTGCTCGCCGGCCTCGCCGTGTACATGTACCGCAGGAAGATCAAGTCGCTGATGGGCGACGTCCACTGATCACCGCTGCCTGACTACGGGAGAAGGGCCGTCACACCCGGGGTGTGGCGGCCCTTCCTCATGTCCGGGTCGATCTCGGGGGGTCGCCGTCGGGGGCGACCCAGGGCTTGGCAGCGGCCCGGCCGGGGGCCGGCAGCGGCAGGCGGCGGGCCGGGCGGGCCGCGTGGCCCGGGCGACGGGGCCGTGCGTGATCGATCACGGCCAGTCCGCCGCGCACCAGCACCGCCGGTACGACCAGCAGGACGAGGACCCAGAACAGGGTCACGCCCCAGGGGCGGTCCACGCCCCAGGGGTGTTCGGCGAGCACCTTGCCGCCGTACTTCAGCGACACGGTGTAGTCGCCGTGCGCCCCGGCGCCCAGTTCCACGGGCAGCTCGATGCGGGCCTCGCCGCCGGGCCGGATCGTGCCGCGCCACCGCTGGTCCTGCCACTGAGGGGCGTACACGCCGTGCGAGGTACCGACCTGGAAGATCGGGTTCCGCACGGGCGACGTGCCGACGTTGCCGACCGTGACCACGAGGGTCCGGGCGGGCGGGGAGCCGAACCAGGTGAGCAGGCCGCTGGAGCCGCGCAGCCGGGTGTCCGCGAGCAGGGACAGCCGTCCGCCGGCCGCTTCCGCGGGCAGCGGCTCGACCGCGTGCCCGGCGACCTGGAGGGCCGCGTCGGCCTCGGCGGCAGCTCCCGTCACGGTGGCCACGTGCACCACACAAGGACATGGCACGGGCGGCTCCACGACGGGCAGTTCGCGGCGGAAGCGCCCGTCGGCGCCGGTGGTGACGGCCCGGCCGTCGGCGTTGGCACAGGAGTTGGTACCCCCGGTCACGCCCCGCCGCGGCTCGGCCTGCCCGCACACGAGCAGTGTCAGCAGGGCACGCGGTCGCCAGCCGCTGCCGCTGACCGTGACCGAACCGCCCGTGCCCGCCTGGGCCTTGGACAGCCCGACGAGAGGCCGGTCCGCCGCCCCGACGGGCCCGGCGCCCGCCAGGGCCAGCAGCAGCGCCAGCAGCACCGGCAGTGACACGTACGGAAGACGGACGGCGGACGGCATCGGCGGCTCCAGCGGTCGTACGGTGCCGGCGCGGGGCCGGACCGGGCGGCGTACGGTCCTGCGCTCAGTGGTGCACCGCGGGGCCGGACCGGGCGGCGTACGGTCCTGCGCTCAGTGGTGTGGTGCACCGGCCGGGAGCGGCGCACCGTCAGCGGTCCGCCCGCGCCCCCTGGAGCGGTGCGCCTGCCCGGGGGTTCCTGTCAACGGCCCACCTGAGCTCCCCGATGGCGCCGTGTCAGCCACAGGGCACCTGCCGCGCCGGCGAGCAGGACCGTGCCGCCGAGGGTGCCGAGGGCGACTGCCGAGTCCTCGGGCCCGGTCTGCGGGAGTCCCGCGCCGGTGTCGGGGCCGGAGCCGCCGCCCTGGGCGGAGCCGGTCGTGCCGCCGCCCGCCGCGGCCTCGACGTCCAGGGTGAGGGACGGGCCCGGGTCGTTCGTCGGGGTGCACGTCGTCGTCGTGCCGAGCGCCTTGATGGTGAGCACACCGGCGGTGAAGGTGACTTCGCCGCCCTTCTTCGGCGTGTACGTGCCGCTCAGGTCGCTGATCTTGATGGGCGTGTTGGCCGGGATCGCGGCCTCGTTGGCGGGGCCGGTCACCGACAGGGTGCCGCTGTCCGCGCCGCCCAGCGCGATGGTGGCGCTCGGCGTCATCGCGCCCTTGCCCAGTTCGACCGGGCTGGAGGAGACGCCCTTCTGCCAGGACATGGTGATCCGGTAGCCGTCGCCGCTCTTGACGCCCTTGATGTCGATGGGAGAGACGGCACTCTTGTCGCCGATCGGCGTCTTGCACTGGTAGTCGACGTCGACGACCTCGGCCCGGGCGACGGGGGCGGCCATCCACACCGCCGAGCCGGCCAGGGCCGCGGCGGACGCGAGCGCGGCGGTTCGTTTCCGGTACGACACGGTGCCGCTCCCCTTCCTGTTCCTGACGGGGTATCAGATCGGGCCGTCAAGGTACGCCCGGGGCCTCGAGGAAGGAAGACACAGCACACGCCGGATCTGTGAGGGATCCGGCGCGCGGCGAGACGCATGAGGGGACGTGCGACACAGGCCCCGGGGACAGGGCCTGTCACCCGTTCGGCCGGACCGGACACAAACCCCCAGGATCAGGCAGGTGCGCCCAGTTCCGCCCACACCGTCTTGCCGGAGACTCCCGGCGTACGGACCACACCCCAGTCCAGGCACAGGCGCTGGACGATGAACATGCCATGACCACCCGGGCGCCCCGCGCGGTGCGGGGTACGGGGTGCGGGCTGGCCGGTGCCCCGGTCGGCGACCTCGACGCGGATCACCTTGTTGTCGCAGGAGATCCGCAACTGGTCCGGCCCCTCGGCGTGCAGGCAGGCGTTGGTCACCAGCTCGGAGACGACCAGCAGCACATCCTCGGCGGCGGCCCGCTGGTCGGCGGAGGCGGCGGGCAGCCAGCCCCACGCGTACAGCGCCTGACGGGTGAAGTCGCGGGCCAGCGGAACGACGCCGCTCTCGTCCTCGAAGCTCAGCCGACGCACCTGCGGACCTCCCGGCGGCGCCGCGGCCCCGGACGGCGCTCCCGCACCCTCGGCGGACGCACCGGCCGCCGCCACGCCACCCTCGGACGCCCCGGAAGCGCCGCCGGGCTCCGGCCCGCGGTCGCCCGGCGGGTAAGGCCGGGTGGTGCTCATCAGCGCTTCACCTCACCGATTCACCAGTTCACGATTAAAAAAATTCACTACACAGTCAGTCACGCGGTGCGCGGCACGTCGGTTTCGCGGCGCGCCCGACACCCGGGTGCCCGACAGGTTCAGGATGTCTCCTGCCCTGGGGGACCGGCTGAACACCCATGCATTCCGCACGAAAGACGTGACAGCGCTGGGACACCGGTCACAGGGGGATCCCCGAGGCACCGCGCGCCGACGCACCGCCGGTCAGCCCGACTCGTCGGCCAGGGCCGCCTCGAGCGAGTCATGGACACTGAAGACCGCGTCCGCACCCGTGATCTCGAACACGCGCGACACCACCGGCTGCATGCCGGCGAGTGAGACGCCGCCACCGGCGGCCTCCGCCTTCAGCCGCGCCCCGAGGAGCACGTTGAGCCCCGTGGAGTCGCAGAACTCCAGGCGTGCGCAATCGATGACCAGGCGCTTGAATCCCTTGGCGAGGCAGTCCTCGAGTGGCTCACGCAACAAATCGGCGGTGTGGTGATCCAACTCACCCGCCGGGGTCACGACGGCACTAGGGCCCTCTTCCCGCACCTCCACCAGAAGCCGGCCAGACTGTGCGCTGCCGACCGTCCCGCGGTCCATGCCGTCTCTCTCTCCTGACGTCGAGGCTGTTGCTGACGCCCTCGAACACTACGCCTTCCCAGCACGGTCCGACACCCGAACAACTACACACAAACGGACATATGCCCACAGAACGCACTTGCGGTGGGCTCGGGAAAGCGGGTAGGCCTAGTAAGGACACGTACCCGACACGGCCGGCTTTGGAGGCGCCGCACACCGCAGTGCACCTAACGGCTCCGGCAGCCATATGCCGAGAACGATGGAGGACATCATGTCACCCCGGCTCGACGGATCGCGTACCCACAAAGCGACGTCGACACCCCCTCCGGACCATCTGGATCCCATCGAGCAGGCCGAGACGCTCGTCACACAGGACGGCCTTCTCGCCGGACTTCCGGACATCCCCCCGTACGAGGAAGTCGACGCGGTCGACGCCCGGGCGCTGTCCAAGACCCTCTTCGAGCGTCTGGAGACGCTGGAGGAAGGGACCCACGAGTACTCGTACGTCCGCAACACGCTCGTCGAACTGAACCTCGCGCTGGTCAAGTTCGCCGCCTCCCGGTTCCGCTCCCGCAGCGAGCCGATGGAGGACATCATCCAGGTCGGCACCATCGGCCTGATCAAGGCGATCGACCGCTTCGAGTTGTCCCGCGGTGTGGAGTTCCCCACGTTCGCGATGCCGACCATCGTCGGCGAGATCAAGCGCTTCTTCCGCGACACCTCGTGGTCCGTGCGCGTTCCGCGGCGGCTGCAGGAGCTGCGGCTCGACCTGGCCAAGGCCGGTGACGAGCTGGCCCAGAAGCTGGACCGCGCCCCGACGGTGAAGGAGCTGGCCGAGCGCCTCGGCATCTCCAACGACGAGGTCGTCGAGGGCATGGCCGCGTCGAACGCCTACACCGCCTCCTCGCTGGACGCCCAGCCGGAGGAGGACGACTCCGAGGGCGCGCTCGCGGACCGCATCGGCTACGAGGACCACGGACTCGAAGGCATCGAGTACGTCGAGTCGTTGAAGCCGCTGATTGCCGAACTCCCGCCGCGCGACCGGAAGATCCTGTCCCTGCGGTTCGTCGCGGGCATGACCCAGTCCGAGATCGGCGAAGAGCTCAACATCTCGCAGATGCACGTCTCGCGACTGCTGTCGCGGACGCTGGTGAAGCTGCGCAAGGGGCTGACCGTCGAGGAGTGATCCTCACCGGGTGACGCTGTCTTCCGGGGGCGGACCGTGCGGTCCGCCTCCGGCGCATGTCCTGTCGCCCCTCTCACATCACGGAGACGACGATGAGGGCGAGGGTCGGCACCAGCGTGGCGAGGACGCCGAGCGCCCAGTAACGGCCGGGCGGCAGGGCCGTACGGCGCCGCAGCGAACGGTTGGCCGACCACCAGAGCAGCCCGAACACGGCGACGACCGGCCCGGCGACGAGGAACCACGGCAGCACGCCGTCGTTCTCCGTGGGCTCCCGCGCCGTCAGGCCGAGTTCGGCCAGCGGCCAGTTCGCCGCCAGGTACCACAGCAGCCAGACCGGCACCACGGCCGGAATCCCCAGCAGCAGGTTCACCAGCAACGGTGCCGACCAGTGCCTCGCCATCCGTCCCCGCCCCTCGTCCGAGCCCGTCGTCCTCCGACGCGGCATCACGATCGTGGGGTGATCACACCACGCGCTCTCCGCGCCGCCACACCCCGCTGACCAGTGGGACGCCGGGCCGGTACGCCAGGTGGACGTGGCTCGGGGCGTCGAGGAGCGTCAGGTCGGCGTACGCGCCCGGGGTGAGACGGCCGATGTCGTCGCGCCGCAGGGCCGCCGCCCCGCCCGCCGTGGCCGACCACAGGGCCTCGTCCGGGGTCATCCCCATGTCCCGTACCGCGAGCGCGACGCAGAACGGGACGGACGAGGTGAAGGACGAGCCGGGGTTGCAGTCCGTGGACAGCGCCACCGTGACACCCGCGTCCAGCAGTCGCCGCGCGTCCGGCCACGCGGCCCGCGTGGAGAACTCGGCGCCGGGCAGCAGGGTGGCGACCGTACGGCTGCCCGCCAGGGCGTCCACATCCGCGTCGGTGAGGTGGGTGCAGTGGTCGGCGCTGGCCGCGTCGAGCTCGACCGCGAGCTGCACGCCGGGGCCGTACGACAGCTGGTTGGCGTGGATGCGGGGGTGCAGGCCCCTGGCCTTGCCGGCGGTGAGGATCGCGCGGGCCTGGTCGCCGTCGAAGGCGCCCTCCTCGCAGAAGACGTCGATCCAGCGGGCGTGCGGGGCGCAGGCGTCCAGCATCGCGCCGGTGACCAGCGCTACGTAGCCGGCCGGGTCCTCCGCGAAGTCCGGCGGGACGATGTGGGCGCCCAGGTAGGTGACCTCGTCGGTGTGGGCGGCCGCGATGCGCAGGGCCCGGGCCTCGTCCTCGACGGTCAGGCCGTAACCGGACTTGGTCTCGAACGTGGTGGTGCCCTGGCGGAGGGCCTCGCGGAGGTAACGGGTGACGCCGGCCTCGAGTTCCTCGTCGCTCGCCGCCCGGGTGGCCGCGACGGTGGTGCGGATGCCGCCCGCGCTGTACGGCCGCCCGGACATCCGGGCGTTGAACTCCTGCGTCCGGTCGCCCGCGAAGACGAGGTGGGAGTGGGAGTCCACGAAGCCGGGGACGACCGCCCGGCCGCCGGCGTCGACCCGATTGTCAGTGGCGGGTGCTTTGCTTCGATCACCGGTCCACACGACGCGGTCGCCTTCGATGACGACGGCCGCGTCCCGGACCAGTCCGAGGGGGGAATTGTCACCGAGGGAGGGGTCGTTGGTGACCAGGCTGGCGATGTTCGTGATGAGCGTGCTTGCGGTGCTCGCGGACTGGGCGGGGCTGACGGTCGTCGCGTTGCTCATGGCGTCCTTGGTGGCCTGGTCGGCGGTGGGTTCGGATTCGCTGCCCGGATTCTTCGGCTTCATCCGCGCAGGGCTTCGACGGCGTCCGCGAGGGCCCGCGGCACATCCGGTACGAGGGAGTGGACCCCGTCCCGCACGACGTGCCGGCCTGCCACGACCGTATGCGACACGTCCGCTGCCGACGCGGCGAATACGGCCGTCTCGGCCCCGAGCCGCGGAAGCGGCCCTGCCGTCCTGACCGAGTCCAGCGCGACGGTGGTGAAGTCGGCGAGCGCGCCGGTCTCCAGGACGCCCGCCTCGTCCCAGCCGAGGGCCGCGTGGCCGTCGGGCGAGGCCGCCCGCAGCAGGGCCGCCGCCGTCCAGTGACCGCGGGTGCGGGTGCGCAGGCGCTCGTTCAGTTCCAGGGCCCGCGCCTCTTCGAGCAGGTCGATCACGGCGTGGCTGTCGGAGCCGAGACAGAGCGGTGAGCCCTCGTTCTGCAGGGCGACGGCCGGCCCGATGCCGTCCGCGAGGTCCCGCTCGGTGGTCGGGCACATGCAGGTGCCGGTGCCGCTGCCGCCGAGGAGGGAGATGTCCTCGGCGGTGAGGTGGGTGTTGTGGACGCCGGTGGTGCGCGGTCCGAGGACGCCGTGCAGGGCGAGGAGCTGGGTCGGGGTGCAGCCGTGGATGTCCAGGCACGCCTCGTTCTCGGCGGTCTGCTCGGACAGGTGCACATGGAGCGGGGCCTGCCGCTCCTCGGCCCACCGCGCGACGGTCTCCAACTGGTCGGCGGGCACGGCCCGTACGGAGTGGATCGCCGCGCCGATCCGTGCGTGATCCCGTTCCTTGAGAAGTGAAGAGCGTGCGGCCCAGGCCTCGGCGTCCCCGTCGGAGAAGCGGAGCTGGTGGGTGGTGGGGGGCTGCCCGAAGCCGGAGGAGAGGTAGGCGGTGTCGAGGAGGGTGATGCGGATCCCGGCTTCGGCGGCGGCCGCGATGAGGGCCTCGCCCATGGCGTTGGGATCGGCGTAGGGGGTGCCGCCGGGGGCGTGGTGGACGTAGTGGAACTCGCCGACCGCCGTGATGCCGGCCAGGGCCATCTCGGCGTACACCGCGCGGGCAAGGGCGTGGTAGCTGTCCGGGGTGAGCCGGGCGGCCGTGGCGTACATGACCTCGCGCCAGGTCCAGAAGGTGCCGGAGCCGACCTGGACGGCGCCGCGCAGGGCGCGATGGAAGGCGTGGCTGTGGGCGTTGGCCAGGCCGGGCAGGGTGAGCCCGCGCAGGACCTCGGCGCCGGGGGGCGGGGCGGCGGTGCCGGTGCGGACGGCGGCGATGCGGCCGTCCGCGACCTCCACGGTGACACCCGGCTCGACGTGAGCGCCGAGCCAGGCGTGCTCCAGCCAGTACGTCCGCGGCGCTGCTGTCGTCACCTGCACGCCAGTCCCTCCAGTACGTCGGCGAGTGCGAGTACCCCGGCCACGCAGTCGTCCTCGCTCGCGGACTCGGCCGGGGAGTGGGAGACGCCGGTGGGGTTGCGCACGAACAGCATGGCGGTCGGGATGCTCCCGGACAGGATCCCGGCGTCGTGTCCCGCGCCGGTGCCGAGGACGGGGACCGTGAGGTCGGTGTCCGTGCCCAGGATGCGGGCGAGTTCGTCGCGCAGGGCGTGGTCGAACTCGACGACGGGGGTGAAGGACTCCCGGACGATGTCGAGGTCGACGCCGTGCGCGTCCGCGTAGCTCCGGGCCGCCTTCTCGATGCCGCCGACGACGGTGTCGAGGCTCACCTGGTCCTCGGCGCGGGAGTCGAGCCAGCCGCGCACCAGGGAGGGGATGGCGTTGACGCCGTTGGGCTCGACGGCGATCTTGCCGAAGGTGGCGACGGCTCCGGCGAGTTCGGCCTCGCGGCGGGCGGCGAGGACGGTCTCGGCGTAGGAGAGCATGGGGTCGTGGCGGTCGGCGAGCCGGGTGGTGCCGGCGTGGTTGGCCTCGCCGCGGAAGTCGAACCGCCACCGGCCGTGCGGCCAGATGGCGCTGGCGATGCCGACCCGGTCGCCGGACAGGTCCAGGGCCCGGCCCTGCTCGACGTGCAGTTCGACGAAGGCGCCGATGCGGGCGAGCCGTTCGGGGTCCGGCCCGATGGCGTCCGGGTCGTATCCGGCCGCTTCCATGGCCCGTGGCAGCGTCACGCCGTCGCCGTCGGTGAGGCGGTGCGCCTGCTCGCGGGTGAGCTGCCCGGCGGTGAGCCGGGACCCGACGCAGGCGAGTCCGAACCGGGCGCCCTCCTCGTCACCGAAGTTCACGATGGCGAGGGGGCGGTCGAAGCGGGCGTCCCGGCCGCGCAGCTCGTCCAGCGCGGCGAAGGCGGACACGACTCCGAGGGGGCCGTCGAAGGCGCCGCCGTCCGGCACGGAGTCGAGGTGCGACCCGGTGACGACGGCGTCTCCCTCGGCGGGGTCCCCGAGCCAGGCCCACTGGTTGCCGTTCCGGTCGGCCTCGTAGCGCAGCCCGCGGGCGGTGGCCTGGTCCTCGAACCAGGCCCGGCAGTCGCCGTCGACGCCGCTCCAGGCGAACCGTCGGTAGCCGCCGGAGGCGGAGTGCCGCCCGATGGGGAGCAGCTCGCGCCACATGTGGTGGAAGGAGCCGCCGTCGCTCCGGGTCACGCCGAATCACCTTCGCGCATGGGGACGCGGACGCCCCGCTCCCCCGCCACCGACTCGGCGATGTCGTACCCGGCGTCGACGTGCCGGATGACGCCCATGCCGGGGTCGTTGGTGAGCACCCGGCGGATCTTCTCGCCCGCGAGTGCCGTGCCGTCGGCCACCGTCACCTGCCCGGCGTGGATGGACCGGCCCATTCCGACGCCGCCGCCGTGGTGGAGGGACACCCAGGACGCCCCGGAGGCGACGTTCACCATGGCGTTCAGCAGCGGCCAGTCGGCGATCGCGTCGGACCCGTCGAGCATGGCCTCGGTCTCGCGGTAGGGGGAGGCGACGGAGCCGCAGTCGAGGTGGTCGCGGCCGATGACGACCGGCGCGGCGAGCTCCCCGCTCGCGACCATGTCGTTGAACCGCTCGCCGGCCTTGTCCCGCTCGCCGTAGCCGAGCCAGCAGATGCGGGCGGGCAGGCCCTGGAAGTGGACGCGTTCGCCGGCCATCTTGATCCAGCGGGCGAGGGACTCGTTCTCCGGGAAGAGGTCGAGGATGGCCTTGTCGGTCTTGGCGATGTCGGAGGCCTCGCCGGACAGGGCGGCCCAGCGGAAGGGGCCCTTGCCCTCGCAGAACAGCGGGCGGATGTAGGCGGGGACGAAGCCGGGGAAGGCGAAGGCCCGGTCGTATCCGGCGAGCTGGGCCTCGCCGCGGATGGAGTTGCCGTAGTCGAAGACCTCGGCGCCGGCGTCCATGAAGCCGACCATGGCCTCGACGTGCCGGGCCATGGACTCGCGGGCCCGGGTGGTGAAGCCGGCCGGGTCCTTGGCGGCGGCGTCGGCCATGTCCTCGAAGGCGGTACCCAGCGGCAGGTAGGCCAGCGGGTCGTGGGCCGAGGTCTGGTCGGTCACGATGTCGATGGGCGCGCCCATGGCGAGGAGCTGCGGGACCAGCTCGGCCGCGTTGCCGAGGACGCCGATGGACAGGGGGCGGCGGGCGTCGCGGGCCTCGGTCGCCAGCTTCAGCGCGTGGTCGAGGCTGTCGGCCTTCACATCGAGGTACCGGTGCTCGATGCGCCGCTCGATGGCACGCGGGTCGCAGTCGACGCAGATCGCGACGCCGTCGTTCATGGTCACGGCGAGGGGCTGGGCGCCGCCCATGCCGCCGAGACCGGCGGTCAGGGTGATGGTGCCGGCGAGCGTCCCGCCGAACTTCTTCGCGGCGACGGCGGCGAAGGTCTCGTAGGTGCCCTGGAGGATGCCCTGGGTACCGATGTAGATCCAGGAACCGGCGGTCATCTGGCCGTACATGGTCAGGCCGAGCTGTTCGAGGCGGCGGAACTCCTCCCAGTTGGCCCAGTCGCCGACGAGGTTGGAGTTGGCGATGAGGACGCGCGGGGCCCACTCGTGGGTCTGCATGACGCCGACGGGGCGGCCGGACTGGACCAGCATGGTCTCGTCCTGCTTCAGGCTCCGCAGCGTGCGCACCATCGCGTCGAAGGAGCGCCAGTCGCGTGCGGCCTTGCCGGTGCCGCCGTAGACGACGAGCTTGTCGGGGTGCTCGGCGACCTCCGGGTCGAGGTTGTTCTGCAGCATCCGCAGGGCGGCTTCCTGCTGCCATCCCAGGGCGCTCGGTTCCGTGCCGTGCGGCGCTCGGACGGGGCGGGGTCCTGACATGGTCTGCCTCCTGGTGGGTGCGTGGTGCTCCCGGCGGTTTGTTGCTATGGATATTCACATCCTGGACTCCTGAATAGAGCTAGTCAATACGCCGGGGCGTCGGCGCGCCGGTGCCCTGGATGTTTGGCTGGATGCATGGGCACACACATCGAGGCGGAAGAGTCGGGCGACATCGGGGCCCGGCGGGCGGCGCGGCGGGAGGAGGCGGTGCGGGCCGCCGTGGAGCAAGGGCTGCTCGGTCCCGACAGCCCGATCGTCGGGCTGCTGGACGTCACCGGCATCCGGGAGTCGGCTGCGGAGCTGCGGGCGGCGTTCGAGGCGGTCCTGGCGCCGGGCACACCCGTGCTGCACGCCTTCGCGGTGAAGGCGACCCCGCTGGTGCCGGTGCTGCGGCTGCTGCGCGAGGAGGGCGTCGGCGCGGAGGTCGCGAGCCCGGGAGAGCTGGCCCTGGCGCGGGCTGCGGGCGTGCCGTCGCGGATGACGGTGCTCGACTCGCCCGCGAAGACGCCGGCCGAGCTGCGCGAGGCGCTGGACCTGGGCATCGCCGTCAACGCGGACAACCCGCAGGAGCTGGCCCGGATCGACGCCCTGATGCGGTCCTCGACCAGCCGCTCGCCGCTGGGGATCCGAGTGAATCCGCAGGTCGGCGGGGGCTCCATCGAGGCGCTGTCCACGGCGACGGCCACCTCGAAGTTCGGGGTGGCGCTGCGCGACGAAGGAGCCCGGGAGTGGGTCGTCCAGGCCTATCTGGACCGGCCGTGGCTGACCCGGCTGCACGCGCACACCGGCTCCCAGGGCATCCCGCTGGCCCTGATGGCACGGGGCGTGGCGGAGACGTACGCGCTGGCGGAGGAGATCAACCGGCGGGCCGGGCGGCGGCAGGTCGACACGCTCGACATCGGCGGCGGCCTGCCGGTGAACTTCGCGTCGGAGGAGACGGCCCCGGCCTACGCGCGGTACGCGCGGCTGCTGGCAGAGGAGGTACCGGGGCTGTTCGACGGGCGGTACGGGCTGGTCACCGAGTTCGGGCGGTCACTGCTGGCGAAGCACGGAACGGTGGTGGCACGGGTCGAGTACGCGAAGGCCTCCGGCGGGCGGGCGGTGGCCGTGACGCATGCCGGGGTGCAGGTGGCGGCGCGGACGGTGTACGCGCCGGGGAGCTGGCCGTTGCGGATCTCCGCGTACGACGCGAAGGGGCGGCCGAAGGAAGGGCCGGAGGTGGTGCAGGACGTCGCGGGACCGGCTTGCTTCGCGGGGGACCTGCTGGCGGAGGGGCGGTCCATGCCGTTGCTGGAACAGGGGGATTACGCGGCCGCGCTGGACACCGGGGCGTACTACTTCGCGCATCACTACGGGTACAACTCGCTGGTGCGGCCCGGGGTGTACGGGTTCGGTCCGGGCGGGCGGTTCGCTGTGGTGCGGCGGGCGCAAACCGTGGAGGAGGTCGTGGCCGAGTCAGGTGGGGCGCAGGTGGACGCGTTGACGCGAGGGCCGTGGGAGGTTCCGTAGGTTTCCGGCCTCGGGTGCGTCGTGGCTTGTCGCGCCCACGCGGCGGAGCCGCACATCGATACGGGCCCGCGCCCCTGAGTCGGCCAACCACTGCCCGATCACACCAGCGCAGGGGGTTCGCCCAGGGTGCCGGCCTCGGGTGCGTCATGGCTCGTCGCGCCCACGCGGCGGAGCCGCACATCGATACGGCCCCGCGCCCCTGGGTAGGTCGACCACTGCCCGATCAGACCAGCGCCGGCGATTTCCTTCGCGCGCCGCCCGGCGACGCGTCGCCCGCCGCGATGCCCGTGCTGCGGTACGCCCTCACGCGCTTGCCGGCCGGGTGGGCCGCTCCCCCGCGCAGCCAGTCCACGCGGACCCACAGCAGTGCCTCGTCGGACTGCTCGCGGCGGCCCAGCCAGGCCGCCTTCAGCCACAGGCCCGCGCCGCAGCCGGCCAGGAGCATGCCCCCGGCCGCCGGGGCGGCGAACGCGCTGCCCAGGGCGGCGAGGAAGGCGAGGAGGAGCCACCAGCGGTGTCCGCGGCGCCAGTTGCGTACCGTGACCGCGCGGTCCTGGAGCACGTCGTGTTTTCCGGCCCGGGACGCCGAGGCGGCCAGGGCCACGTAGCGCTTGCGGCGGCCGCAGGCCACGGCGGCCGCCGCCAGGACGAAGAGGGCCGCTCCGGTCAGGACGCCGATGCGGCGTCCGGTCAGGCCCGGTGCGAGCAGGCCGATGCCCGCCGCGACAACTCCGAGCCACCACAGCGGGGCCGCCCCCGCCCGTACCACGACGGCCACCCGGGCCAGCCCCTGTCCTCCGCGTGTCACGTCCAGCCTCCGTCCGGTCTCCGAAGTCTTTGGGGAGACGTACGGTAGCGACGCAACGTGAGACGAGTCTGAGAAGACGCCGCCGCGGCGTCAGTCGACGAACAGGCCCCGCGCCGCCGCCCTCGTGTCGAACTCCTCCAGGCGGGCCTGGGCCTGGGGCAGGTCGTCGCACATGGCCTCCAGCAGGACCCGGCCGAGCAGCATCGGCGCACAGGCCGTGTCGAAGGCGAGGCCGGTGCCGACGGCGGCGGGGAGCAGCAGGTCGGACACCTTGGCGACGGGTGCGAAGGCGGAGTCGGCGACCGTGACGACGGTCAGCCCGGCCTCCTTGGCGTAGGCGAGGGTGTCGACGACCTCGCGGGGGTGCCGGGGCAGCGCGAAACAGAGCAGCGCGCTCGCGCCGGCCCGCACGGCTGCGTCGATGCGGTCCTGGAGCATCGTGCCGCCCTCGCCGAGCAGCCGTACGTCGGGATGGACCTTGGCGGCGAAGTAGGCGAAGCCGTGTGCCTGGGCGGCGGCCGCCCGCAGCCCGAGGACGAGGAGGGGCTGGGAGGCCGCGAGGAGGCGCCCCGCGCGCTGCAGGGGTGCGGGGTCGGCCAGCGCCTCCGCGAGGTGCCGCAGGTTCTCGATCTCGGCCTCGACGGCCTGCTGGTACTCGTTGCGGGCCCCGGCCTCGTCGACGGGTTCGGCAGGGGTGACCTCGCGCAGATGACGCCGCAGGGCGGGGTACCCGTCGAAGCCCAGGGCGACGGCGAAGCGGGTCACGGACGGCTGGCTGACCCCGGCCAGCTCGGCCAACTCCACGCTCGACAGGAACGGCACGTCGGCGGCGCGCCGCACCATGCTGTGCGCGATGCGCCGCTGGGTCGGCGTCAGCCGGTGGCCCTCGAAGAGCGCCTGCAGCCGCGCGGCAGGGCTGTCGGTCACGCTCATGACGTGCTCCCCCTCGCCTATTCAGTAGCTGAGGATTCTGCATGAGCATATGCAGAGCGGCAAGCCGGACCGGGAGGGACCGGGGAGGTCCGACCGCGAGCCCCCGGCGGAACACGGGGGCTAACCCCAGTGCGGCCGGCGGTGGCGTTTTCTACCGTGGGCCGCATGACCGGAATGGACGCGCGGGACACCGACCTGAAGAGGGAACTCGACGCCACCCTGCACGCCCGCAGGGATCTGGGCGAGGAGTACGAGTCGGCGCTGGTCGACTCCTTCCTGGAGAAGGTCGACCAGCGGATCGACGGGGCGGTGGACCGCCGGGTGCGCCGGCAGCTCGCCGAGCAGCAGATGCAGACGGCCCGGGACTCCCGGTCGCCGAAGGCCACGGACTCCTGGGGCGAGCGGTTCGGCTTCGGGATCGTCTCCCTGGTCCTCGCGGTGCCGCTGTCCGCGATCGGCGGGGGCGTGGCCCAGCTGCCCGGCATGCTGGTCGCCTGGGCGGGCATCGTCGGCGTCAACGTCGTCCAGGCGGCCCGAGCCGACCCGAACCTCTTCGGCCGCCGCCCCAAGTCCTCCCGGGACAGTGGCTGGGAGGACTGAGCGTCCGTCCCCGGCCCGCTTCAGGCCTGCCGCGTCGGCAGCGCGACGATCTGCCGCAGATTGACCCGGCGGGGCCGGCTCGTCACGTAGGCCACCAGGTCGGCCAGCTCCTCCGCCGACAGCGCGCCCACCACGTCGAGCATGCCCTCGACCTGCCGGGACAGTTCCGCGTCGGAGATGTGGGTGCGCAGCTCGCTCTCGACGAATCCGGGCTCGATGTTGGTGACCCGGACGTCCCGTGGCCCGAACTCCCCGCGCAGGGCCTCCGACAGATAGGTGACGGCCGCCTTCGACGCGCCGTACACCGCGTAGTTCGGGAAGCTGACGTGCGCGGCGATGGACGAGATGTTCACGATGTCCGCCGTACGGCCGTCCGCGGCGGCGCTCACCAGGTCGCCGGTGAAGGCGCCGATCATCCGCAGCACCCCGGCGACGTTGGTGTCGAGCATCCGCTGCCACTCGTCGGTGCGCCGGGCGTCGACGGGGTGCGGCAGCATCACACCGGCGCAGTTCACGACCAGGTCGACGGTCCCGTACTCCGCGTGGACGCGGTCGGCGGCGTCCGCCACGGACGTCTCGTCGGTGACGTCGGCCGCGACGGCCAGGGCCTGCCCGCCGTCGGCCCGGATCTTCCCGGCGATCGCCGTGAGCCGTTCCACCCGCCGGGCCACCAGCGCCACCCGGGCACCCTGGGCGGCCAGCAGCACGGCGACGGCCTCGCCGATGCCGCTCGCGGCTCCGGTGACGACGGCGGTACGCCCGGCCAGGCTGTCGTACGACATGGGGTTCCTCCTCGGTGCCGGCCGGGGCGTCTCCCCGGCCTCGGACACCACCCTCGGCGGCTGCGCCCGCCTTACCCAGGGCTGCGCTTTTCCTGGGTCTGCCAGTACCAGGTTCGCCGGGCCCGGACGGCCTAGGCTCGGGCCCATGGACGGAGAACTGGGGGACTTCCTGCGCTCGCGCCGCGCCCGGATCCGGCCGGAGGAGGTGGGGCTGCCGTCGTACGGCCGCCGCCGCGTCCCGGGCCTGCGCCGCGAGGAGGTGGCACAGCTGGCCGGGGTGAGCGTCGACTACTACGTCCGCCTCGAGCAGGGCAGGGGGCCCGGGGACCCCTCCCGGACCCGGTCCGGGGGCGTGTCGGACGCGGTGCTGGACGCGATCGCGCGGGTGCTGCGGCTGGACGAGTCCGAGCACGCGTACCTGCGGGCGGTGGCCAGGCCCCGCCGGCAGGACGGGCACGCTGGTCCGGGCACACCGGCCGCTTCCCGGGTGCGCCCGGGTGTCCAGCTGCTCCTGGACGGCATGGACCGCAACCCTGCCTACGTCCTGGACCACCGTATGGAGGTGCTCGCCTGGAACGCCCTCGCCGACGCCGTGCTCGGCTTCAGCGGCCCGGGCGACGAGCTCAGCCTGCCGCGGCGTCTCTTCCTCGACCCCGCCTCGCGCGAGCTCTACCCGGACTGGGCCGACGTCACCGCCCAGACGGTCGCGCACCTGCGTCTGCAGGCGGGCCACCACCCCGGCGACCCGGCCGTGGGTGAGCTCGTCGCCGAACTGACCCGGGCCGACGAGCGGTTCCGCCACCTGTGGGCCGACCACCTGGTCAAGCCCTGCGACCACGGGGTCAAGCTCCTGCGGCACCCGGTCGCGGGCCTGCTGACCCTCCCCTACGAGACCCTCACGATCCCGTCGGCGCCGGACCAGACGATCGTGGCGTACTCGCCCGAACCGGGCTCGGAGACGGCGGAGCGCCTGGCGCTGCTGGGGAGCTGGGCGACGAGCCACACGGGCTGACAACGCACGGGTGGGATTCGAGGTGAGTTGCGCGGGGACCGCCGCACCCCCGTGAACGGGGGGCGGGACGACGGCGGTCCCCGCGAAGGACGCGGACCTGGTCAGGGCCGGGCTTGCGCGTCCATGGCGTCCGTGGAGGTCCGGGAGCCGCTCCGGAGGTCCGTTGACGCCGTTCGCCGCCGGCCCGGGCGGGGAGCCGCTCCCGCCCTTGCCGACACCCACCAATGTGCAGGACCCGTGTTAAGCGAGTGCTGCGCGAACGTGACACCCGCGTACCGGTTCCGCGAAGCGGGCGAAGATCACGGACGCCGCAAGTTCACCCGGTTCAACGGCGGTTCACCGGGTGTCGGCCGTCACTTTCCCGTGCGGGCGAGGAAGGACAGCAGGTCCTGCCGGCTGACCACACCGGTCGGCTTGCCCTCGACGAGGACGATCGCCGCGTCCGCCTTGCCCAGCACGGCCATCAGGTCCGCGACCGGCTCGCCGGAGCCGACCTGGGGCAGCGGGCCGGACATGTGCTTCTCCAGCGGGTCCTCCAGCGAGGCGCTCTTGCTGAACAGCGCGTCCAGCAGCTCGCGTTCCACGACCGAGCCGACGACCTCGGCCGCCATCACGTCGGGGTGGCCGGCGCCCGGCTTGACGACCGGCATCTGCGAGACGCCGTACTCGCGCAGCACCTCGATGGCCTGACCGACCGTCTCCTCCGGGTGCATGTGGACGAGGGAGGGCATGCGGTCGCCCTCCTTGTCGTTCAGGACGTCGCCGACCCGGGCGCTCGGGCCCGTGTCCTCCAGGAAGCCGTAGTCGGCCATCCACTCGTCGTTGAAGATCTTGCTGAGGTAGCCGCGGCCGCTGTCCGGC
This sequence comes from Streptomyces sp. NPDC126510, assembly GCF_040302345.1. NCBI lineage: Bacteria > Bacillati > Actinomycetota > Actinomycetes > Kitasatosporales > Streptomycetaceae > Streptomyces > Streptomyces sp. NPDC126510. The sequence goes on from NZ_JBEORR010000008.1 coordinate 77,042, forward strand.
AGCAGGACCACGACGACGTCGTCCGGGCCGAGCCGCTCGGCGACCTCCAGCGCGGCGACGACCGCCATGCCGCAGGAGCCGCCCACCAGGAGCCCCTCCTCCTTGGCCAGGCGGCGGGTCATCTGGAAGGAGTCCTTGTCGGAGACGGCGACGATCTCGTCCGCGACGGTCCGGTCGTAGGCGGTCGGCCAGAAGTCCTCGCCGACGCCCTCGACGAGGTAGGGCCGGCCGGAGCCGCCGGAGTAGACGGAGCCCTCGGGGTCCGCGCCGACGACCTTCACGGAGCCGTCGCTGATCTCCTTGAGGTAGCGGCCGGTCCCGGAGATGGTGCCGCCGGTGCCCACGCCCGTCACGAAGTGGGTGATCTTCCCCTCCGTCTGCTCCCACAGCTCGGGGCCGGTCGAGTGGTAGTGGGAGAGCGGGTTGTTGGGGTTGGAGTACTGGTCCGGCTTCCAGGCCCCGGGCGTCTCACGGACCAGCCGGTCCGAGACGTTGTAGTACGAGTCCGGGTGCTCGGGGTCGACGGCCGTCGGGCAGACGACGACCTCGGCACCGTAGGCGCGCAGCACGTTGATCTTGTCGGTGCTCACCTTGTCGGGGCACACGAAGATGCACTTGTAGCCCTTCTGCTGGGCGACGATGGCGAGTCCGACGCCGGTGTTGCCGCTGGTCGGCTCGACGATCGTGCCGCCGGGCTTGAGCGCGCCGCTCTCCTCCGCCGCCTCGATCATGCGCAGGGCGATGCGGTCCTTCACCGAACCGCCGGGGTTGAAGTACTCCACCTTGGCCAGGACGGTCGCCCTGATGCCCTTGGTCACGCTGTTGAGCTTCACCAGCGGGGTGTTGCCGACGAGGCTGATCATCGAGTCGTGGAATCGCACCGTTGTCTCCGGATGCCGCAAAGAAGTGGTCCTGATGGTGCCGCCAGCCTATGACCTCGCCGTGGTCCGTGACGGTCGTTCACTCCCCGTCGCGATTGGGCGACGGCCTGTACGGGGCAAGCACTGGGTGTACGGGTTCGAGGAGGTGGCAGCGACGCATGACGAGCATGTCGAGGGCGAGGGCCGCTCGGCGGATCGCCGCCGGCGCGGCGTACGGCGGCGGCGGGGTCGGTCTGGCCGGGGCGGCGGCGGTCGGGCTGGTGCTGGCCGAGGTGCACCTGGCGCGGCGCCGGGTGGGCAACGGCACGTCTCCTCATGTGCCGCACGCGGACGGGCTGTACGGCCGTACGTACGCCGGTCCGGGCGAGGCACCGCTGAGGCTGACGATGCTGGGTGACTCCACGGCCGCGGGCCAGGGGGTGCACCGGGGCGGGCAGACACCGGGGGCGCTGCTGGCGTCGGGGCTGGCCGCGCTGGCGGAGCGCCCGGTTGAGCTGCGCACGGTGGCGACCCCGGGGGCGTGCTCGGACGACCTGGACCGCCAGGTGTCCCTGGTGCTGGCCGATCCCGCTCCGGTGCCCGACATCTGCGTGATCATGGTCGGGGCCAACGACGTCACGCACCGCATGCCGGCGACCCGCTCGGTGCGCTGTCTGGCCTCGGCGGTGCGGCGGCTGCGCACGGCGGGTGCGGAGGTCGTGGTCGGCACCTGCCCGGACCTCGGCACGATCGAGCCGGTCCGGCAGCCTCTGCGCTGGCTGGCCCGGCGGGCCTCGCGGCAGCTGGCGGCAGCCCAGACGATCGGAGCCGTCGAACAGGGCGGCCGCACCGTGTCGCTGGGCGACCTGCTGGGCCCCGAGTTCGCCGAGAACCCGCGTGAGCTGTTCGGTCCTGACAGCTACCACCCCTCGGCCGAGGGCTACGCGACGGCGGCGATGGCGGTGCTGCCGACCGTCTGCGCGTCGCTCGGCCTGTGGCCCGCCGAGGAGGAGCGCCCGGACGCCTCCCGCCGCGAGGGCTTCCTGCCGGTGGCACGGGCGGCGGCCGAGGCCGCCTCCGAGGCGGGCACGGAGGTCGCGGCGGCGATGCCGAGCGGGCCGCGCGGCCCGTGGGCCCTGCTGAAGCGCCGGCGGCGAAGGCGGGTACCCGAGCAGGAGCCGGCCCCCGCGACGCCTTCGAGCTGAGGAGCACCGCTTCGAGCTGAGGAGCACCGCAAAGCAAGCGCTTGGAAACTGCGGCCAGGGTCACACCGTGACACCCGTGACCCAGGCCGATACGTACGGGTAACTTCCCACACAGCCCTGCCAGACCACCCGGTACGTCAATGGAGCCGTGATGCCCGAAGCCGTGATCGTCTCAGCCACCCGCTCCCCCATCGGCCGCGCCTTCAAGGGCTCCCTGAAGGACGTGCGACCGGACGACCTGACCGCCACGATCATCCAGGCCGCACTGGCCAAGGTCCCCGAGCTCGACCCGAGGGACATCGACGACCTGATGCTCGGCTGCGGCCTGCCCGGCGGCGAGCAGGGCCACAACCTCGGCCGCGTCGTCGCCGTGCAGATGGGCATGGACCACCTGCCGGGCTGCACCGTCACCCGGTACTGCTCCTCCTCCCTGCAGACCTCGCGGATGGCCCTGCACGCCATCAAGGCCGGTGAGGGCGACGTCTTCATCTCGGCCGGCGTCGAGACGGTCTCCCGTTACGCCAAGGGCAACTCCGACAGCCTTCCGGACACGCACAACCCGCTGTTCGCCGACGCCGAGGCCCGCACCGCCGCGGTCGCCGAGTCCGAGGGCTCGACCTGGCACGACCCGCGCGAGGACGGCCTGCTGCCCGACCCGTACATCGCGATGGGCCAGACCGCCGAGAACCTGGCCCGCACCAAGGGCGTCACCCGCCAGGACATGGACGAGTTCGGCGTCCGCTCGCAGAACCTCGCCGAGGAAGCCATCAAGAACGGCTTCTGGGAGCGCGAGATCACCCCGGTCACCCTCCCCGACGGCACGGTCGTCTCCAAGGACGACGGCCCCCGCGCCGGCGTCACCCTGGAGGGCGTGCAGGGCCTCAAGCCGGTCTTCCGTCCCGACGGCATGGTCACGGCCGCCAACTGCTGTCCGCTGAACGACGGTGCCGCGGCCCTCGTGATCATGTCCGACACCAAGGCCCGCGAGCTCGGCCTCACCCCGCTCGCCCGCATCGTCTCGACCGGCGTCTCCGGCCTCTCGCCCGAGATCATGGGCCTCGGCCCCGTGGAGGCCAGCAACCAGGCGCTGCGCCGCGCCGGGCTGGGCATCGGCGACATCGACCTTGTCGAGATCAACGAGGCGTTCGCCGCCCAGGTGATCCCCTCCTACCGCGACCTGGGCATCCCGCTGGAGAAGCTGAACGTCAACGGCGGCGCGATCGCCGTCGGCCACCCCTTCGGCATGACCGGCGCCCGCATCACGACCACGCTGATCAACTCTCTCCAGTTCCACGACAAGCAGTTCGGTCTGGAGACGATGTGCGTCGGCGGCGGCCAGGGCATGGCCATGGTCATCGAGCGCCTCAGCTGAGCGGCAGGCCGTAGCCGCCATAGCACCCGCTGTGAGCCTTGAGCCCAGAACCCTGGAAACACCAGGGTTCTGGGCTGTTTTGTGATCCAATCTCCCCCAGGATGTGACCTATCTCCCTCCGCCAGGGGAGAAGCGCAGGTCACAGCAGCCCCACCCCCTCCCCCGGCACCGAAGCCCTGTCCGTTTCGTGATGTTACGCACTGACAGCTGGTTAGTCCGCCCTTCAAGCTGATGTAGGAAGTCGGGGGTCGACTTTGAACCGGGAGTACGTCAGTGAGCGCCATGCCGATCGCGTTGCTGGTCACCACGGCCGCCACGGGCGCCGTGGGCGTCGCCGTCCTGCGCACCGTCCTGCAGCTGCGCCGACAGGTCGCGGCCCTGCACACCGCGCTGGCCGAGAGCCGCGCAGCCACCACCCGTGCGCTGCTGCCCGCCGCCCGTACCGCTGCCGACACCGATGAGATACGTGCCGCCGTGGCGGCGGCACTCGCCGAGGAGCGCGAGCGGGAGCTCGCCGAGGCGCGGGCGTTCTGGGCCGCCCAGGAGGCCCGCGACGCCTCCGACGCACCCCCGATGCTGGGCCTGCCCGAGCACGACCTGTTCCTGCCCCGCCAGGCCGATTTCGCAGGCCTTGAGCCGGTGTCCGAGCCGGGCGCGGACGCCGAGGAGCCGGTCGCCGACTCCCCTGAGCTGGCCGCGGCCCGCCGTCGCCACCCCTCCCACCCGGACTTCGTACCGGCCCAGTCGCCGGTCGTGAACGACCACGAGCGCACCGTCGCCACCCTGGAGGAGCTGGCCTCCTCCCGCGTCGAGCTGACGGACGTGCGCCCCGGCCCGCTGGGCACGCTGGACGTGTACGTCTTCGCCGACGGCACGACCCTGTGCATGACCCCGGGCCACCGGGAGACCGCGGAGCACCTCGCCGCGGCCCTCCGCGCGGGCGCCACCCCGGTCCTCCTGGGCGGCTCCGGCATCTCGGGCGCCTACACGCTGACGTTCGAGTGCGGCGAGGAGAACGTCTACATCCTGGCGGACAGGGTCATCGCGTCCCTGTAGGGAAGCGCCCCCGAAGGGGCGCGGGGAACTGCGCGAGCAACCACACGAAACCCGCACCCGCAAACGTCGCTCAGACCCCCGCCCGCTTCTGCGCCTCCTCCACCAACGTCAACGCTTCATCGACGTCGGCATCGCTGCGAAGCACAACGGCCAGATCATGTCCGGCAACGGTGATCTGATCCGCCGCCGCGAACATCCCCGCATCCGGCATCTCCCGAGGCGCCACGCCCGGTTCCTCCAGCTCCTGCGCCCACCGAGCGAGCTGCCGGGCCAGCGCCAGCGCTTCCGCGGCAGCGCCGCGCTGCAACCGGCTCTGGGGCGCGGCCCTCAATCGATCGGCGAAGTGCTCCACCGCACGGGTCAGAGGCGTCGTATCAACCACGCCGTGAGCGTACGCGCCGCACCGGGACTGTTGCCAACGGGCGAACACTCAGGCACGGTGACCTGAAGGACCGGCTTACATCCCAGCGTCCGGAGGCGCCGATGTCCCAAGTCTTCTCCGAAGAGACCCACCGCAACATGCTCGCCCGCATCCCCCACTGCACCGGTCGTGAGATCTCCGACTGGCTGCGCACCGTCGAAGATGGCCCGGCGCTCTTCCGCTTCGAGGAAAAGGTCAGCTGGCTCCGGCACGAACACAACCTCGCGTACGGCCACGCCAAGGCGATCATCCACGAGTACGACCTGAGGAGGGCCGCGCGCAAACTGCTCTAGGCGCGCCCACCACACCGTCCTCCCGACGACGAAGGGCCCCGGCCGAAGCCGGGGCCCTTCGCGCGACGATCGTCGAGGATCAGTCGCTGCTGTTGAGGATCGAGAGGATCCTCAGGAACTCCATGTAGATCCACACCAGCGTCAGCGTGAGGCCGAAGGCCGCGAGCCAGGCCTCCTCGCGCGGGGCGCCGTAGGCGATGCCGTCCTCGACCTGCTTGAAGTCCAGGGCGAGGAAGCAGGCGCCGAGGATGATGCCGATGACGCCGAAGACGACGCCGAGCGCACCGCTGCGGAAGCCCAGGCCGTCACCGCCGCCGAACACCGCGAACAGCAGGTTCACGGTCATCAGCAGGATGAAGCCGAGCGCGGCCGCCATCACGAAGCCGTAGAAGCGGCGGTTGACGCGGATCCAGCCGGCCTTGTACGCGATCAGCACACCGGCGAAGACCGCCATGGTGCCGATCACGGCCTGCATGGCCGCACCGTCGGCGATGCGGTTGTCGACGATGTTGGACACGACGCCGAGGAAGACACCCTCGAACGCGGCGTACGTCAGGATCAGCGCGGGCGAGGCCTTGCGCTTGAAGGACTGCACGAACGCCAGGACCATGCCGATCAGCGCGGCGCCGATACCGATGCCGTAGCTACGGCTGATGTTGGCGTCGTCGATCGGCAGCAGGGCCCAGGAGAGCGCCGCGGTGAGGATGAGCACGCCGAGCGTGCTCGCCGTGCGCAGGACGACGTCGTCGATGGTCATCCGGCCGGTGGTGGCCGGAGCCTGCGGCGGCGCGCCGTACTGCGAGTCCTGCTGCTGGGCGTAAGGGTTCTGCGCGTACGGGTTCTGCGCGTACGGGTTGCCCGTCGGCTGGGCGTACGGGTTCCCCTGGGTGGCGACAGCGGGACCCCCGGCCTGCGGCGCGGTGTTGAAGCCCGCGTAGCCGTTGTCGCGGCTGAACCCCCGTCGCGAGAAGACCGGGTTTCTGCTCCTCATTTCACTCCTCCATGGCCACCAGGCGTGGCCTTGGCTCAAGAGTAATAGGTAGGCAAAGGAATGACCCTACTGCTTGGGGAGGATCTTTCCCTCGTCGTGCTGCGCAACACGCTACGCGGCGTGGTGATTCCCCTCACCGGAGGGGGTCGTCCGCGGGCTCACCCGAAGGGGAAGCCCGTGTACGCCTCCGCCAGGTCCGTCTCGGCGGCGCGGGAGGAGGCGATCCGCTCCAGCCGGGCGAGCTGGAGCCGGTCCTCGAAGGGCGTCGCGCCGGGTGCGCGGTGCAGCAGGGTCGTCATGTCGTACGAGAACCGCTCCGCCTGCCAGACCCGGCGCAGGCAGGTCGCGGAGTAGGCGTCGAGCAGCTCCGCCGATCCGGTCTCCTGGCGGTGGATCAGGCCCCGGGCGAAGGTCACCACGTCGCCGACGGCGAGGTTCAGGCCCTTGGCCCCGGTCGGGGGGACGATGTGCGCCGCGTCACCGGCGAGGAAGAGGCGGCCGTGGCGCATGGGCTCGTGGACGTAGGAGCGCATGGGCGTGACCGATTTCTGGGTGATCGGGCCGCGCTCCAGGCGCCAGTCGTCGGCGGTCTCGAACCGGCGCTCCAGTTCGTCCCAGATCTCCTCGTCGCCCCACGCCCCGGCGTCGGTGCCGTCGGGCACTTGGAGGTAGAGGCGGGAGACGGCCGGTGAGCGCATGGAGAGGAGGGCGAACCCGCGGTCGTGGCGGGCGTAGACGAGCTCGTCGTGCGAGGGCGGCACGTCGGCGAGGATGCCGAGCCAGCCGAAGGGGTACGTCCGTTCGAAGACCCGGACCAGTTCCGCGGGGATCGCCTTGCGGGCCACGCCCCAGAAGCCGTCACAGCCGACGACGTAGGCGCACTGGAGGACGTCCTCGCGGCCCTCGTGCCGGAAGCGGACGCGCGGGGCGTCCGTGTCCGCGTCCTCGACGGCCAGCGCCTCCGCCTCGAACAGCAGCGGGCCGCCCTCCCGGAGTTGGAGGGCGATGAGGTCCTTGCAGACCTCGGTCTGGGCGTAGACCGTCACGGACCGGCCGCCGGTGAGGGCGGGGAAGTCGACGCGGTGACGACTTCGGTCGAAGCGGAGCTCGATGCCGTCGTGGCGCAGCCCCTCGCGGTCCATGCGCTCCCCGGCGCCGGCCGCGCGCAGCACGTCCGCCGTGCCCTGCTCCAGGATCCCGGCGCGCTGCCGCCGTTCGACGTAGGAGCGGTCGCGGCTCTCCAGGACGACCGAGTCGATGCCCGCGTTGTGGAGCAGCCGGGCGAGGAGGAGGCCGGCGGGGCCCGCTCCGATGATGCCGACGGTGGTGCGCATCGGACGACCTCTTCTCATCCACGTTCGCCAGGTGAAATTTCTTTCACTATGTGGTGTGAGTCTCCGACGGCATGCGGTCGCTGTCAACGGGCACGCCGTGAACTCTTCAATGGAGCACACAGGGATCGGAAGGTGCCCGGAGCCGGACTTGAACCGGCACGCCCGCGAAGGGGCAGCGAGGTTTAAGCTCGCCGTGTCTGCATTCCACCATCCGGGCAGGCCGTGGGCTCCGCATCGAGGTTCCGAGACTATCCGGACGGGTCCCCCGAACAGCCGAAGCGTGGACCGATGTTGTCTTATTTTATTGACGTCTGAGGGTGCATCAGCACACGGAACACGCCATCCGCACTTGCCAATAGCCTTGCGTGCGGCGGTCGGCCATGTATGCGGAATGACGGAATTTCACCGCCTGAACGAGGGCACTCCACCTGTTCTCGACACCTGGAGGCATCTGCTCCCGACGCCGGGGCCACTCAGGGGCGTTCGTCATCCCCAGGTATGACACTGCCCCGCGCGGTCAGACCGCAGTCGGGCCTCGGAACCGGAACAGCGGGGGACTACACGGCGGCGTGGGACCCGGACGATGGAACACGTCCTTCCCCCTGCACAGCCGTCCGACAGGAGTGCCATCCCGTGACCACCGCTTCCCTCACCGACCGGGCCACAGCAGCGGCCGCGCGCGCCACGGATCTGTCGAAGATCTACGGGCAGGGTGAGACCCAGGTGGTCGCCCTGGACCGCGTCTCCGTCGACTTCCGGCAGGCGGAGTTCACCGCGATCATGGGCCCGTCCGGCTCCGGCAAGTCCACCCTGATGCACTGCGTGGCCGGCCTCGACTCCTTCTCCTCCGGGTCGGTGCGCATCGGCGACACCGAGCTCGGCTCGCTGAAGGACAAGCAGCTGACCAAGCTGCGCCGGGACAAGATCGGTTTCATCTTCCAGGCGTTCAACCTGCTGCCGACCCTCACGGCCCTGGAGAACATCACCCTTCCGATGGACATCGCGGGGCGCAAGCCGGACAAGGAGTGGCTGGACTCCGTGATCCGGATGGTCGGTCTGGCGGACCGGCTCGGCCACCGGCCGTCCCAGCTGTCCGGAGGTCAGCAGCAGCGCGTCGCGGTGGCCCGGGCGCTGGCCTCCCGGCCCGAGATCATCTTCGGGGACGAGCCCACCGGAAACCTCGACTCGCGCTCGGGCGCCGAGGTGCTGGGCTTCCTGCGCAACTCCGTGCGGGAGTTGGGGCAGACGGTGGTGATGGTGACGCACGACCCGGTGGCCGCCGCCTACGCGGACCGGGTGGTCTTCCTCGCGGACGGCCGGATCGTCGACGAGATGCACGGGCCGACGGCCGACTCCGTGCTCGACCGCATGAAGGAGTTCGACGCCAAGGGCCGCACCAGCTGATCCCCCGTCAGGACCGACAGGACTGAGAAGAAGAACCCATGTTCCGTACCGCCTTGCGCAATGTGCTCGCACACAAGGCCCGGCTCCTGATGACCGTGCTCGCCGTGATGCTCGGCGTCGCATTCGTCTCCGGCACCCTGGTCTTCGCCGACACCCTCTCCAACGCCTTCCGCAATCAGTCGGCGAAGAGCTACGACGACGTCGCCGTCTCCGTCACCATGTACGCCGACCCGGACGACCCCGAAAAGGTGCCCGGCCTGACCGGCGGGGACCTCGACAGGATCTCCGCGGTGGACGGCGTCGCCGGGGTGTACGGCCGTGTCGAGGGCTTCGCCGGGGTCGCCGACCCCGACGGGAAGCTGATCGGCGTCGGCTGGTCAAACAAGGGCTCCAACTTCGCCCCCGGCAAGGACGGCAAGGACGCCGCCTACACGTTCACCGACGGCTCCGGCCCGGTGAAGGACGACCAGATCGCCCTGGACGAGGAGTCCGCTGCCAAGGGCGAGTACAAGGTGGGCGACCGGGTGCGCGTCGCGACCAACGGGCCCGTGAAGGAGTACACCCTCAGCGGTGTGTTCACCACCGAGGACGGTGCCGTCAACGCCGGCGGCAGCCTCGTCCTCTTCGACACCGCCGTCGCCCAGAAGCAGTACCTCAAGCCGGGCTATTTCGAGAGCGTCACCGTCACCGCCGCCTCCGGCGCCGACGACGCGAGGATCCTGAGCGCGGTCAAGCCGCTGCTGCCGGACACCGCCGAGGCGCAGACCGGCAAGGCGCTCGCCGACGAGCAGGCCGAGCAGATCGAACAGGGCATGGGCAACCTCAAGCAGGTCCTGCTCGGCTTCGCGGGCATCGCGCTCTTCGTCGGCATCTTCCTGATCTCCAACACGTTCACCATGCTGGTCGCCCAGCGCACCAAGGAGATCGCCCTGATGCGCGCCGTCGGCGCGTCCCGCAAGCAGATCACCCGCTCAGTGCTCGCCGAGGCCGCGCTGGTGGGTCTGGTCGCCTCGGCCGTCGGTTTCGTCCTCGGCATCGGCCTGGCCGTCGGCCTGCGCTCCGGCATGGCCGCGTTCGACATGAAGATGCCGGACGGTCCGCTGATCCTGTCCGTCACGCCGGTGATCGCGGCTCTCGCGGTGGGCGTGCTGATCACGACGTTCGCCGCCTGGCTGCCCGGCCGCCGGGCCGCGAAGATCCCGCCGGTGGCGGCCATGAACAGTGTCCACGCGGCGGCCACCACCAAGTCGCTGGTGTTGCGCAACTCCATCGGTGCGGTCGTCACCGCCGCGGGTGCGATGGGGATCGTGGCGGGTGCCTCGACCGGCGGCGACGACGGCCGCATGTACATCGGGGCGGGCGCCTTCTTCGCGCTGATCGGCGTGATCATCCTGATTCCGCTGCTGTCCCGGCCCGTCATCGCGCTCGTCCGTCCGCTGCTCGTCGGCCCGTTCGGGGTGGCCGGCAAGCTGGCCGGCCTGAACGCGGTCCGCAACCCGCGCCGCACCGGCGCCACCGCCTCGGCACTGGCCATCGGGCTGACGCTGGTGACCGGCCTGTCGGTACTCGGCATCACGGTCGGCACGGCCATCGACAAGATGACCACCGACAACATCAAGGCCGACTACATGGTCTCGATGGCCAACGGCGGTGACCTCGACGGCTCGGTACTGAACGCGCTGGAGAAGGCGAAGGGCGTGTCCGCGGTCTCGCCGCAACAGAGCTCCTACTTCAAGGTCGACGGCGACGACTTCGTCTCCGCCTCGGCGGTCACCCCCGGCGACATCGAGAAGGTCCTGGCCGTCGATGTCGTCAGCGGCAGCGCGGACTCGCTCGCCGAGGGCCGGATCGCCGTCGCCGAGAAGACGGCGAAGAGCAGGGGCTGGAAGACCGGCGACACCGTCCCCGTCACCTTCGGCGACGACAAGAAGGCCGAGCTGACGGTCGGCGCCGTCTACCGGGACAGCGAGTTCCTCTCCCCCGTCCTCATCGATCGGAAGATCGTCGACCGGCACGAGACGAAGCCGTCCATCCAGCAGATCTTCGTGAAGGTCGACGGCGGCCAGACCGCGGCGAACGAGAAGGTCGTCGTCGACGCGCTGGGCGACAACCCCGCGATCACCGTGATGGACCGGCAGGACATCCGCAACGAGTTCGGCGGCGCCATCAACACCCTCCTCAACGTCATGTACGGCCTGCTGGCGATGGCCCTGATCATCGCGGTGCTGGGCGTGGTCAACACCCTCGCGATGTCGGTCTTCGAACGGCAGCAGGAGATCGGCATGCTGCGCGCCATCGGCCTGGACCGGCGCCGGGTGAAGCGGATGGTCCGCCTGGAGGCCGTCGTCATCTCGGTGTTCGGCGCCGTGGTCGGCATCGGTCTCGGGGCATTCCTCGGCTGGGCGATCGGCGAGACCTTCGCGGACCAGATCCCGGGGTACACGCTGGTCCTGCCCTGGGACCGGATCGGTGTCTTCCTGGTGCTGGCCGGTCTGGTGGGCGTCCTGGCCGCGATGTGGCCGGCCCGCAACGCCGCCCGGCTGAACATGCTGAACGCGATCAAGGCGGAGTGACCTCGCCGCTCCGCGGTACGCCGAAGGGCCGGGCTCCCCGTGACGGGGAACCCGGCCCTTCCCATCGTGCCCGGGTCAGTCCTGGTCGGGCGCGCCCCAGGTGCGGGCCCGCAGCGGCATCCCCGAGGCGCCCGGCTCCGGGGCGCGGACGGCCAGGACCTGGTTGACACCGATGCGGTTGCGTTCGAAGGCGAGGGCGCAGGCCGCCATGTAGAGGCGCCAGACGCGGGCCCGGCCGGGACCGGCCAGCTGGACCGCCCGCTGCCAGTCGGCCTCGAGGCGGGACACCCACTGACGCAGGGTCAGAGCGTAGTGCTCGCGGAGCGCCTCGACGTCGCGCACCTCGAACCCGGCGTGCTCCAGCTGGGTCACGGTGGCGCCGATCGGCTGGAGTTCGCCGTCGGGGAAGACGTAGGAGTCGATGAACGCGTCGATGTCGTACGTCGTCTCGTCCCGCTGCGGACGGCGGGCGATCTGGTGGTTCAGGAGCCGTCCGCCGGGCTTGAGCAGGTCGTACAGGTCGGCGGCGTACTCCAGGTACCGCTCGGCGCCGACGTGTTCGGCCATGCCGATGGAGGAGATGGCGTCGTAGGGACCGTCCCGGACGTCGCGGTAGTCCTGGACGCGGATCTCGACCATGTCGGTGAGGCCCTCGTCGGCGACGCGCTTGCGGGCGTAGGCGGCCTGCTCCTGGGAGAGCGTGACGCCGACGACGCGCACACCGTGCTCGCGGGCGGCGTGGACGGCCATGGAGCCCCAGCCGCAGCCGACGTCCAGCAGCCGCCCGCCGGGTCTCAGGCCGAGCTTGCGGCAGACGAGTTCGAGCTTGTCGTGCTGGGCCTGTTCGAGGGTGCTGTCCGGGGTGGGCCAGTAGGCGCAGGAGTACACCATGGACGGGCCGAGGACGATCTCGTAGAAGTCGTTGCCGACGTCGTAGTGGTGGCTGATGGCGCGTCGGTCGGTGTGCTTGGTGTGCAGATGGCGGCGGGGGCGGCGGGCCTCCTCGCGGGGCGGGGCGGGCGGCAGCGGGAGTCCGGCGAGCTTGACCAGTCCGCGGACGGCGGCGCGTACCTCGGGGTCACGCAGGGCCTGGGCGAGGGTGCGGGCGTCCTCGCCGCGCTCCCAGATGAGACCGGACAGCAGATCGAGGGTCGTGTAGAGGTCGCCTTCGATGTCGAGGTCCCCCGCCACCCAGGCGCGGGCCAGACCCAGTTCGCCGGGCTTCCACAGCAGGCGGCGCAGCGCGCGGCGGTTGCGTACGACCAGGGTCGGCGCGCCCGGCGGGCCGGCCTGCGAACCGTCCCATGCGCGGATGCCCACCGGGAGCGGTGCTCCCAGCAACTGTGTGAAGAGGCCCTGCAGCCGCGGCGCGGCGTCTGCCATGGTGTACACCTCCGTGACGAGGAATCCCGGAATGTCCGACACCACGTAAACACCTGCGGGGCTTCGACGCAGTCCCCGGCACGCGTCATGTCTGGGCAAAACCGCCGCTTCGCCCGCCCGGACGCGGCGGCCCCGGCGGGCCGGAGGACCTCGACGGCAGGCCGGCACGCCGAAGGGCCCCCCGCACCACGGATGGCGGGAGGCCCTTCGTCGGACGGATGCGTCGACCGGAGGTCAGGAGGCCTTGGCCTTCTCCTCGGTCTTCTCCTTCGGCGCGGCGGCGACCGGGGCCGGCTTGGCGGCCTCGTAGAACTCCTCACGCGGCGTCTCGATGGCGCCGAGCGAGACGACCTCGCGCTTGAGGAACATGCCGAGGGTCCAGTCGGCGAAGACGCGGATCTTGCGGTTCCAGGTCGGCATGGCCAGACCGTGGTAGCCACGGTGCATGTACCAGGCGAGACGGCCCTTGAGCTTGATCTTCATCTTGCCCATGACGATCATCGCGACGCCCTTGTGGAGGCCGAGACCGGCCACCGCGCCCTTGTTGGCGTGCGCGTAGTCCTTCTGCGGGAAGCCCCGCATGCCGGACACCACGTTGTCGCCGAGGACCCGGGCCTGGCGCAGCGCGTGCTGGGCGTTCGGCGGGCACCAGGCGTTCTCGTTGCCCGCCTTGCGGCCCACGAGGTCCGGGACCTGGGCGTTGTCGCCGGCGGCCCAGATGTAGTCGGTGCCCTTGACCTGGAGGGTCGGCTCGCAGTCGACGTGACCGCGGGGGCCGAGGGGCAGGCCGTAGCGGGCGAGGGCCGGGTTGGGCTTGACGCCGGCGGTCCAGACGATGGTGTTGGAGTCGACCTCGAGGCCGTTCTTCAGCACCACGTGGCCGTCGACGCAGGAGTCCATGGAGGTGGACAGGTAGACCTCGACGCCGCGGCCCTCGAGGTGCTCCTTGCCGTACTTGCCGAGCTTGGGACCGACCTCGGGGAGGATCTTGTCGGCGGCGTCGACCAGGATGAAGCGCATGTCCTCGCGGGACACGTTCTTGTAGTACTGCGCCGCGTCGCGGGCCATGTCCTCGACCTCGCCGATGGTCTCGGCACCGGCGAATCCGCCGCCCACGAAGACGAAGGTGAGCGCCTTGCGGCGGATCTCCTCGTCGGTGGTGGAGTCGGCCTTGTCGAGCTGCTCGAGGACGTGGTTGCGCAGGCCGATGGCCTCCTCGACGCCCTTCATGCCGATGCCCTGCTCCGCGAGACCGGGGATCGGGAAGGTGCGGGAGACCGCGCCGAGCGCGATCACCAGGTAGTCGAAGGGCAGCTCGTAGGCCTCGCCGACCAGCGGGGAGACCGTGGCGACCTTGCGGTCCTGGTCGATGGTGGTGACCCGGCCGGTGAGAACCTCCGCCTTGGGCAGCACGCGTCGCAGCGGGACGACGACGTGGCGCGGGGAGATGTTGCCGGCGGCGGCTTCGGGGAGGAAGGGCTGGTAGGTCATGTACGACCGGGGGTCGACGACCGTGACGGTCGCCTCGCCGTAGCGCATCTTCTTCTGGATGCGCCGAGCTGCGTACAGGCCTACGTACCCACCGCCTACTACGAGGATCCTGGGACGCTCCGTGGTGCTCATGCCATCGAGTATCCACCCGTCTCAGGGGGGTGGCTCGTGCGCCCCTTCACAAGCTCTTGCAGGGTGTGTGCTATCCTCCGCGGCCCGCGTGATCCACGTCATGGTGACAACCGGGCTCCTTTATGCACCCCGGAGCGTTGTCAATGCCGCGTGAGCTGCCTCTCTGTGCCCGAGGAGCCTCCGTGAGGCACTCCGAGACGGCCGCTTCGAGCACCTTCCCGGACCCCTCCATACCATGCTTCTGAACATGTTCAAAGGACTGTTCAGCCCCCGGACGGGTCAACGGGGCCCCTCTCATCGCTCGGGAGGGCCGAATTCCTTGTGAAGAACTTCACGAACTTTTCCCGCGGGCTGTCTCCGGGGGGTCCGTCCGAGCCCCCGGAGACGCTCATTCGTGATCCATGCCTGCTCAGAAGCGGGCTAGGCGACCGACCACGCGATGCCGTCGAGGATGTCGTGCTCGCTCACCACGACCTCACGCGCCCCGATCCGCTCCATGATCGACAGGAGCACGAGGGCGCCCGCCCCGATCACGTCGACCCGGCCCGGATGCATGGAGGGCACGGCCGCGCGCTCGGCGTGGGTGGAGCGCAGCAGCCACTCGGTGATCTCGCGGACCCGGTCGTAGGAGACGCGGGAGTGGTGGATGGCCTCCGAGTCGTACGCGGGGAGCTCCTGCGCGATCGCCGACACGGTCGTCACGGAGCCGGCGAGGCCCACGAGCGTGCGCGCCTCGCGCAGCGGAACCGTCTGCTCGGCGAGGTCGAGGGCGGCCTCGATGTCGGCCCGCATCGCCGCGATCCGCTCCTCGGCGGGCGGGTCGCTCACCACCCCGTCCCGGACCAGGTGCCGCTCGGTCATGCGGACACAGCCGATGTCCACCGAGCGGGCCGCCCGGACATGGTCGTCGCCCACCACGAACTCGGTCGAGCCGCCGCCGATGTCCACGACCAGGTAGGGCTTGGGCAGGTGGTCGCTCCCGGCGAGCTCCCTGGTGGCGCCGGTGAAGGAGAACTCGGCCTCCTGGTCGCCGGTGATCACCTCGGGCCCGACGCCCAGGATGTCCAGCACACCGCGCACGAACTCGTCCCGGTTCTCGGCGTCCCGGGAGGCGGAGGTCGCCACGAACCGCAGCCGCTCCGCCCCGTGCTCCTTGATGACCGCGGCGTACTCACGGCACGCCGCGAAGGTCCGCTGCAGCGCCTCGGGGGCGAGCCGGCCGGTGCGGTCGACGCCCTGCCCGAGACGCACGATCGTCATCCGGCGGTCCAGGTCGACCAGCTCACCGGTGGCCGGGTCGGCGTCGGCGACCAGGAGCCGGATCGAGTTCGTACCGCAGTCCACGGCGGCGACACGGGTCACTGGGCGTCCTCCTCGGCGGTCGTCACACAGGCGCCCTTGCGCCACCACTCCGGCAGCATCGCCAGCGCCTCGTCACCCAGCGGGTTCACGCCCGGCCCCGCGGCCAGGGAGTGGGCCACCAGGACGTGCAGGCACTTCACCCGGTCCGGCATGCCGCCCGCGCTCGGGAAGTTCTTCAGCTCCTCGATCTCGTCACGGCGCCGGACGTAGTCCTCGTGCGCGGCCCGGTAGGCCGCCGCCAGCTCCGGGTCCGAGGCCAGCCGCTCGGTCATCTCCTTCATCACGCCGTTGGCCTCCAGCGTGCCGATGGCCGAGTTCGCCTTCGGGCACGTCAGGTAGTACAGCGTGGGGAACGGCGTCCCGTCCGGCAGCCGGGGGGCCGTCTCGACGACGTCGGGCTGACCGCACGGGCAGCGGTGCGCGATCGCGCGCAGACCGCGCGGGGGCCGACCGAGCTGCTGCTTGAAGGCCTCGACGTCGGCGTCGGTCGGCTCGGTGCGCGGGGTGGTCGGCGGGGGCGTTTCCATGACTGTCTTCAGGCTGTCTTTCTCTGGGGTCAGGTCACTGACTGGGCTGGGTCACCGGTCGGAGGCGTCGGCCGTGTCGACCCCGTCCCAGACGTTCGAGTACCAGGGGCGATCGGCCGCCCCCAGGTCGGTGCGCGACTGCTGCGCCGCGTGCGGGTCGACGACGATGAAGCCCGTCTCCCCCGGCATGACGTAGTGCAACCGCTGCCGGATCTGCTGCTCGGCGTACGCGTCGTCCTGCCAGCGTGCCTTCAGGTCGCGCAGGCGTTCGACGCGCTCGCGGGCCTGCTGCTGTTCGCGCTGGAGGTCGTCGATCTCGGCGCGCTGCGAGACGTACTCCCGCATCGGGTAGGCCAGGGCGACGATCAGCGAGCACATCACCAGGGCGAGCAGGGCGGCCCGGCCGGTCAGCCGCGAGCGGCGGGCCTGGCGCCTGGTCTGGGAACGGTAGACCCGGGCCGCGGTCTGCTCGCCGAGCAACCGGATCCTGGTCGCGGTGGAGAACCGGTCCCGGTCCTTCACGGCCATCTGTCCGCCTCCCGCTCCACCGTCATACGCGCGTACGTCCCCGGACACGGTACGGGACCGAGTACGGGGACGTACGTACGACTGGCTAAGGCTTACCCGGGTGAAGGTCAGCCCTTGAAGCGCGGGAAGGCACTGCGGCCCGCGTAGACCGCTGCGTCGTCGAGGATCTCCTCGATGCGCAGCAGCTGGTTGTACTTGGCGACGCGCTCGGAGCGGGCGGGGGCGCCGGTCTTGATCTGGCCGCAGTTGGTGGCGACGGCCAGGTCGGCGATGGTGACGTCCTCGGTCTCGCCGGAGCGGTGGGACATCATGCACTTGAAGCCGTTGCGCTGGGCCAGCTCGACGGCGTCCAGGGTCTCGGTGAGCGAACCGATCTGGTTGACCTTGACCAGGAGCGCGTTGGCCGCGCCCTCCTCGATGCCGCGGGCCAGGCGCTCGGGGTTGGTGACGAACAGGTCGTCGCCGACGAGCTGGACCTTGTCACCGAGCCTGTCGGTGATGGTCTTCCAGCCCTCCCAGTCGTCCTCGAACAGCGGGTCCTCGATGGAGACGAGCGGGTACGCGTCGACGAGCTCCGCGTAGTACTCGGTCATCTCGGCCGCCGAGCGGTCCTTGCCCTCGAAGGTGTAGACGCCGTCCTTGTAGAACTCGGAGGCGGCGACGTCGAGCGCCAGGGCGATCTGCTCGCCGGGGGTGTAGCCGGCTTCCTTGATCGCCTCGAGGATGAGGTCGAGGGCCTCGCGGTTGGAGCCGAGGTTCGGGGCGAAGCCGCCCTCGTCGCCGAGGCCGGTGGCCAGGCCCTTGCTCTTCAGGACCTTCTTCAGGGTGTGGTAGACCTCGGCGCCCCAGCGCAGGGCCTCGGAGAAGGACTCCGCGCCGATCGGGGCGATCATGAACTCCTGGATGTCCACGTTGGAGTCGGCGTGCGAGCCGCCGTTCAGGATGTTCATCATCGGCACCGGCAGCAGGTGCGCGTTGGGGCCGCCCAGGTAGCGGAAGAGGGGGAGGTCGCTGGCCTCGGAGGCGGCGTGGGCGACGGCGAGGGAGACGCCGAGGATGGCGTTGGCGCCGAGCGAGCCCTTGTTGTCGGTGGCGTCCAGGTCGAACATGGCCTGGTCGATCAGGCGCTGCTCGGTGGCGTCGTAGCCGACCAGCTCCGGGCCGATCTGCTCGATGACCGCGAGGACGGCCTTCTCCACACCCTTGCCGAGGTAGCGGTTCGAGTCGCCGTCGCGGAGCTCGATGGCCTCGAAGGCGCCCGTGGAGGCGCCGGACGGGACGGCGGCACGACCGGTGCTGCCGTCGTCGAGGCCGACCTCGACCTCGACCGTGGGGTTGCCTCGGGAGTCCAGGATTTCCCGGGCTACGACGACGTCGATGGACGGCACGAGCATCTCCTTCTTCATGTGACGCGGTGACGCGGGTCGCGCGGACCCGGCGAGGTGCGGGCCCGGTGGCTCGCGACATGAGCCTAACCGGCTCGGGGCGATCGGCCACCGGGTCGCCCACCCCATGGACAGAACCGAGCGTAAATTGTTTCCGAACGGAACAAAGACGGTTGCAGAAAAAACCCCGCCCCGGCGCGTACGGGGGATGACGCACCGGGGCGGGGAGTCCGAGGACCCTGGACGGGTCCGGCGGTGGGCCGCTGCTTACTTCAGGTGCAGCTGCTGGCCCGGGTAGATGAGGTCGGCGTCCTCGACGATGTCCTTGTTCAGCTGGAAGAGCTTCTCCCAGCCGCCCTTGACCTTCTTGTCCGCGGCGATCGAGCCGAGGGTGTCACCCTTGACGACCTTGTACTCGCCGTCGCCCTTCTCGACCTTCTTGCCGGTCGGGGTGGTGACGGTCTTCTTGGCCGCCGGGCGCTCGTCGGAGCGGGAGGCCGGCTGCTGCTCGGTCTGGCGGGTCTCGGTGCTCTGCTGGCTCTGCGAGGAGCTGCCGGAGTCGCTGGAGGAGCCGCCGGTGGAGGCACCCGACAGGCCCTTGCCGCAGACCGGCCAGGCGCCCTTGCCCTGGCTCGCCAGGACCTTCTCGGCGACCTGGATCTGCTGGTCCTTGCTGGCCTTGTCGGCGGTCGAGGCGTACTGGGTGCCGCCGTACGCGGACCAGGTGGAGGCGGAGAACTGCAGACCGCCGTAGTAGCCGTTGCCGGTGTTGATGGACCAGTTGCCGCCGGACTCGCACTGGGCGACCGCGTCCCACTCGGAGGTGGTGGCGGCGGAGGCGTTGCCGACCGCCATCAGCGGGGCGGCGACGGCGGCACCGGTGACGCCGGCGATGGCGATGGCGCGGCTGGCCTTGGACGGACGGCGGTGCGTGCCCTTGCCGGAAAACAGCATGGAGAGATCCCCTCACCGACGCCTGCGAGGTGAGCTGTCGGGTTCGGGCCGGTTGAGTTGCCCGGCCGCGTCCCTCACGGGACGCGGCTTCACCCCAAGCCCTTCCGGCACAACCGGCCGGTCGGGCACCTACCTTGGGTCCCCCGCTCCTGCCTACGGCGCTTGACGCGACGACTGTTCCCGTACGGCCGCTGGCAGGATTCGGCGTTGCGGCAGCCGGGGCTCGCGGTGGCGAGCGGTCACGACCGTAGACACGAGATCCACAGAATTTCAAAGACGATCAGGGCTTCTGAGATCTATCTCTCACGGCCCCCAAACGGGACATCAGCCACTAAAGGGGGCGCGAACTCACCCGGTTTCGAGGTGACTTCGGCCGTCGTTTCCGCACTGCCCGAACAGCTACTTCTCGTCCGCTTCGCCCTCGACCGCGAGCGCCTGACCGGGGTGGATGAGGTTCGGGTCGGCGCCGACCTCCTTCTCGTTGCCCTCGTAGAGCGCGTGCCATCCGCCGCTGACCCGAAGGGCGTCGGCGATGGACCAGAGGCTGTCGCCGATGCCCACGATGTAGGCGCCTTCGGACGCGTCGCCGGAACTCTCTTCGGCGGGCGCGGAGTGACGCCCCGTGGACTTCTCCGCAGAGTCGCTGTCCGGCGCGCCGGTTTCGTCGGCGCTGGGGCCGCGATGGCGGCCGGAGCCGGTGTCGGCCGGCCGCGAGGAGTCGTCGCCCTGCTGGGAGTTGTCGGCTTTGTCACTCTTGGAGGTGTCCGAGGAGGAGTCCCCGGACTGACGCTCCTGTGACGAGCCGGTCGATTCGGGCGACTTGTCCGGCTTGGCCGTTTCATCCTTCGAGGCGGACGACGCGTCAGGCGACGAGGAGGGAGAAGAGGAAGGACTGTCCGAGGGGGACGAGCCGAGCGAGTCGAGCAGGCCGGGCGAGTCCACCTCACCGGACGAGTCGGACGCATCGGACGAACCGGAATCCGACCCCTTGCCCTGCTCGAGGCCGGAGAGCAGTCCGCAGGTGCGCCACGCGCCGACTCCCTGGTCGGCGAGGATTCTCTCGGCCACGGCTATCTGCTGGGAGCGGCTGGCCAGGTCGGCGCTCGCGGCGTAGTCGAGACCGCCGTGACTCTCCCAGTCCTCCTGGGACAACTGCAGGCCGCCGTAGTAGCCGTTGCCGCTGTTCTCGCTCCACGCGCCGCCGGTCTCGCAGTCCGCGACCCGGTCCCAGGTCGTGCCGTCGGCCGCACTGGCACCCGAGGCCCCGAGGAGCGGGATCGCGATGGCGGAGCCGGTCACTCCGGCCGCGACGAGGAGAGCCGGAGCCTGGCGGGGGCGACGGTGCCGACCGTTCCCGGAGAGCATACGGAGACCTTTCACGCGACAGCAGTGACCTACGCGGCGTGAATCCCTCCGCGTTGATGGGTGAACGTATCGGCAGACGATCACTTGTCACAAGTTCATGCCGCGCAGATCACGTGAAGATCACAGGTCTGATGTTTCGTCACCTTCGGCCGGGGCTACCGGCGCGAACTCCACCGGCAGCGTGCGCAGCCCGCGCATGATGAGGCCGCCGCGCCATCTCAGCTCGGCCGGATCGGCGGCGAGCCGCAGGTCCGGGAGGCGGGTGAGGAGGGTGGCGAGCGCGGTCTGGCCCTCCAGCCGGGCGAGCGGGGCGCCGAGGCAGTAGTGGATGCCGTGGCCGTACCCGAGGTGCTGGTTGTCGCGGCGGGAGAGGTCCAGTGCGTCCGGATCGGCGAACCGCTCCGGGTCCCGGTCCGCGGCGGCCAGCACGACGAGGACGGGGTCGCCCGCCTCGATGCGCTGCCCGCCGAGGGTGAGTGACTGCGTGGCGAAACGCCAGGTGGCGAGTTCGACGGGGCCGTCGTAGCGGAGGAGTTCCTCGACGCCCGTCTCCAGGAGGCCGCTCTCCCCGGCGGCGAGGGACGCCTGGAGCCGGGCACGCTGTCCGGGGTGGGTGAGCAGGGCGTAGGTGCCGTTTCCGATCAGGTTGACGGTGGTCTCGAAACCGGCGAACAGCAGGATGAAGGCCATGGCCGCCGCCTCGTTCTCGGTGAGGTGCTCACCGTGGTCCGAGGCGCGGATCAGGCCGGAGATGAGGTCCTCGCCGAGGGCGGGTTCGGCGGGCAGCGCCTCGCGCTTGCGGTGGATGAGGTCGGCCAGGTAGCCGCGCATCTTCTTCACCGACCGCGCCACACCGCCCCTGGGGCCGCCCTGGTGACGGATCATCATGCCCGCCCAGTCGCGGAAGTCGTCCTGGTCCTCGCGCGGGACGCCGAGCAGGTCGCAGATGGCGTAGATGGGGAGCGGGAAGGCGAACTCGTGGATCAGGTCGGCGGATCCCTTCGCCGCGAAGCCGTCGATCAGCGTGTCGGTGAGCTCCTGCACGCGCGGCGCGAACTCGGCGACCCGGCGGGGTGTGAACGCCTTGGACACCAGCCGCCGCAGCCGGGTGTGGTCCGGCGGGTCGATGTTCAGCAGATGCGTCATCAACTCGGCCTTGCGCTCGCCGGGGATGCCCGTCTTCCCCTTGGCGTGCGCCGGTTCGTCGTGATGCGCCGGGTTCTTGGAGAGCCGGTGGTCGGCGAGCGTCTGCTTGGCGTCGGCGTACCGCGTGACCAGCCAGGCCTCCACACCGCTCGGGAGCCGCGTCTTGTGGACGGGGCTGTGCTCGCGGAGCCAGGCGTAGGCGGGGTAGGGGTTGCTCGCGAACTCCCAGGTGAAGAGGTCGGGAGCGGTCGCGGCTGAGCTGGGCTGGGGCTGGTCGGTCACTCCTCGACCGTATCCGGCTTCCGGCAGCGGCCCGCCACCGTCACCCTCGGCTGAGGGGCTGGCGCGGCCCGGCTGAGCGAGCCGCGGCCTCACCCGCCCCTCGGCTGCTCGGCTGAGCGGCCTCCGTAGCGCTCCCCGCTCCGGGCTGCTCAGCCCTCGGCGTCCCTGATCGCGTCCCGGTACGCGCGGGCCGCCGCTCTGAGGGCCGCCTCCGGGTCTACGCCTTCCGACTCGGCTCGGACGGCCAGGGCCAGCAGCTCGTAGCCGATGCCCTCGACGGGCGGGAGCGGTATCTCCAGGTGCGCTGTGCGGACGCGGGAGGCCAGCTTGGCGGCGAGGGCCAGGCCGGGCTGGCCGAGCGGGATGCCCTCGGTGATCGAGGTGCGCTGCTTCTCTACCGCCTTGGTGCGCAGCCAGTGCTCCTTGACCTCCTCGGGGGTGGTGGCCGTCGCGTCGCCGAAGACATGGGGGTGGCGGTGGATCAGCTTGGCGACGATGCCGCCTGCCACGTCGTCGATGGAGAAGGGTTCCGCCCCGTCCTCCGGCCGGCCCTCCTCGGCGATGCGGGCGTGGAAGACGACCTGGAGGAGGACGTCGCCGAGCTCTTCGCGCAGTTCGTCACGGTCACCCTCCTCGATCGCCTCGACGAGCTCGTACGCCTCCTCGATGCCGTATTTGGCCAGGCCCTCGTGGGTCTGCCGGGAGGACCAGGGGCATTCGACGCGGATGCGGTCCATGACCTGGACGAGGTCGAGGAGGCGGGCGCCGGGGAGGTCGTAGGAGGCGGGCAGCAGCTCCAGCTCGGGCATGGCGATGCGGCCGGTGCCGGCGAGGCGGGCCAGGCCGTCCGTGAGGGCCGGTTCGCCCTCGCCCGTCGCCACCACGACCACGGTGTGCCCGCCGGCGCAGGCGTCGAGCAGCTCCTGCGCCGTCGGGGACGCCTCGGCGACGGTGATACCCGCCTCGCGCAGATACGGCAGCTGCGGATGCGTGCCGTCCGCGCACAGCACCCGGTCGGCCGCGTGCAGTGCCTGCCAGGCCGGCCAGGAGAGCAGACCGGGGGCGACGCGGTGGCTGGTGGTGAGCAGGACGATGCGGCCGGGGGCGACGGCCGCGTCGGAAGCGGTCCGCTCGGGGCCCGGGGTGGCTTCGGGGCTGTTGGCGTTCACGGTTCGAAGCTATCCCACGTCGCCGACTGCACCCGAAGTTATCCACAGGGGCCGGGGGCGGGGTTCCCTCCCGGTGGCGCAGGGGCCCGGGGGGTTAGGGGGCCAGGAGCCGGGGGGCGGGGGCCAGGGGCCGGGGCGGGGTGCCCCGCGGGTGGCGCAGGGGCCCGGGGGGCCAGGGGCCGGGGGGTCAGGGGCCGGGGGGGTCAGGGGCCCGGAGGGGGCCAGGGGCCGGGGCGGGGTGCCCTCCGGGTGGCGCAGGAGCCGGGGGCCAGGGGCCTGGGGGCCAGGGGCCCGGAGGGGGCCAGGGACCGGGGACGGGGTGCCCTCCGGGTGGCGCAGGGACCCGGGGGGCCAGGAGCCCGGGGGGCCAGGAGCCCGGAGGGCCAGGGGCCGAGGGGGTAAGGCCCGAGGGGCCAGGGCCGGGGGACAAGGCCCGACGGGCCCGGGGCCCGGAGGCGGCCAGGGGTCGGGGGAGGCCAGGGGTCGGGAGGCCAGGGGCCCGGGGGGTGGGTGCCCTCCGGGCCGGGTCGTCTCCGCTCTACATCCCCTGCTGCTGCGTCTGCGCCGTCGTCACGTCCCGGACCCACGGCGTCTTCGCGTCGGCGCGGCTGCTCTTCTGGACGTCCCAGGTGCCGTAGCGCGGGTTGAGGTCGACGTCCAGGTCCTTGGAAGCGTCGGAGAGCGCCTTCCAGAACTCGGGCCGGTCGGTGTTCGTGCCCAGCTTCTCGGCGAGCTTCTGGGCCTCCAGCTGGAGGCGGAGGTTGTCGTCGAGACGCTCCGGCGGGATGCCGTACTGCTGGAGCCAGGTCGTCTCCAGCCCCTTGGCACCACCGGCCTGCTGTTCCAGCCCGGACCGCATCGCCTGGATCTCCTTGCGGGAGACGGTCACTCCGGCGTCCTCGGCGGCGCGGTGCAGCACCCGGTCCAGGACCATGGTGTGCAGGGTGTCGCGGGTGAGGGTGCCGGTTCTGGCGATGACCTGCTGGTACTGGGCCTCGTCCTGGACGGTCGCCCGCTGGGCCGCGCGTACCTCGCCGACCCGCTCGTCCAGCTGGGAGACGGTGATCCGCTGGCCGCCCACCACGGCTGCCGCGCCGGGATGCGCGTCGTTCCCGCAGGCGGTGAGCAGGGGCGCCGCGGCGGCGATCGCGGCGGTGAGGAGGAGCGCGGTGCGACGGCGGCGGTGCAAGGAGACCTCCCGAGGAGATTGTGCGACGGTGCACAAGGTCTTGCGATGATCGATGGTAGGCAGTGGCCCAGCTCTGGCCAAGCCATTCGACCAACGATTCACCGGGACTTCCGGCACCGCCGCGCCTCACCCCGGAGCGGTCGTCAGCCGCGGACCTGACCCAGCCACTGGAGCGTCCTGCGGATCTCCGCCCCGAGCGGGTGCCCGTGGCCGTGGGTGCGCTCCACGTCGTGCAGTAGCCGGGCCAGGGTGTCGTGGGCGGCGCCGCGGTCGCCGAGGGCGAGCTGGAGGTGCCCGATCCGGCGGCGGACGTCGTGCGCGAGCTCGGGTCCGCCGGCGGCGACGTACTGGTTCTCGTAGTACGGCAGCACCGCCCGGTACTCGGCGAGCGCCGCGGCCGGTTCGCCCAACTGTTCGAGGCATTGGGCGGCCTCGTAGCGGAATCGCAGGGCCTGCGGGTCGGCCTGGCCCGCCTCTGCGGCGCGTTCGTCGGCGAGGCGGCGCAGCTCGGGCAGCGCACGCCGGTACTGGCCGTCGTCCAGGAGCGTCGCGGCGTACTGCTTGCGCAAGGTCCGGACGACCGGGGAGTGCGCGCCGTGCTGTTCGGCCGCGGCGGGCAGGATTCCCCCCAGGATGTCGACGGCCTGGGTGACACGGCCCTCGCCGAGGAGCCGCTTGACCTCGTCGACGGCGCGGGCGATGTCCGTCTGCCCCGGCTTCTCGGTGACCGGGGCGGCGGGCACGGGCTGGGGCGCCGGGGTGCGCGCCCGATCCGGCCAGGGGGCGTGCGGGCGCAGGAAGGGGCGGGTGGGATCCAGGGCCGCTCCGGTGGGCGTGCCGCGCGCCGGCAGGAGCGGCTCCAGGTGCTCGTAGACCTCCTGCGCGGAGGCGGGCCGGTGCTGCGGGTCCTTGGCGAGGAGGCGCAGGACGAGGGCCTCCAGGGCCTCGGGCACCTCGGGGCGGATGCGGCGCACGGGCAGTGGCGGCTCGTACAGGTGCCGGTGCAGGACGCCGAGGACCGTGGAGCCGGAGAAGGGCACGTCCCCGCTGAGCAGTTCGTGCAGGACCACGCCGAGTGCGTACAGGTCGGTGTACGGGCCGACCGCGCCGCCCATCGCCTGCTCGGGTGCCATGTAGGCGGGCGAGCCGATCGGGGTGCCGGTGTGGGTGAGGCGGGTGGTGTCCGCGTCCATGACGGAGGCGACGCCGAGGTCGAGGACGGTGACGGTGCCGTCCTGCTTCACCATCACGTTGCGCGGCTTGAGGTCGCGGTGGACGATCGGTACGGCGTGCACGGCGCTCAGCACGGCGCACAGCTGCGCGGCGACCGCGACCGCCCACTGCCAGGGGTACGGGGCATGCTCGGCGAGGTGGCCGGCGAGGTCGGCGCCGTCGATGTACTGCATGACGAGGAACAGCTCCTCGCCCTCACTGCCCGCGTCGTGCACGGTGACCAGGCCGGGGTGGTCGACCTGCGCGGTCACCCGGCACTCGCGCACGAAGCGGCGGCGCAGTTCCTCCGCGTCCTGGCCGGCGACCTTGTCGGGGCGCAGCAGCTTCACCGCCACGCGCCGGTCGAGCCGCTTGTCGTACGCCGTCCAGACCTGGCCCATGCCGCCCTGTCCGAGGACGGTGGCCAGTTCGTAGCGGCCGGCGACGACGCGTCCTGCCGCCGCGGTCACCTTCCGTCCTCGTGATGGCCGTCCCGGTGGCCTTCGCCCTCGTGCCGGCGCAGGTAGTCGCTGAGCTCGTCGAGTTCGGCGCGGACCTGGTCGATGCGGGCGGGGGCGGGGCGCTGGGGGGACGGGGGCGGCTGCATCGGGCCCGGGGCCGGGGGCGTGTCGTGCTGGGCGGGTACGGGACGTGCGGGGGGCTGCGGGACGGGGGTGGACGCCGGGGAGTAGGGCGGGGCGGGGTGCGGGTAGCCGTACGGGGTGGGCGCGACGGTCGGGACGGTCGGGGCGTGGGGCGACGCGTAACCGGCGAACGCCCGCTGCTCGCCGTGGTGACCGATGTCCACGACGAGGAAGTAGACGGCGGCGCCCGCACCGAGCAGCAGGATCATGGCCAGCGCGATGTCCGTGCGGTAGTCGTCCTCCGGCAGCGAACCGATCACGGCGAAGCAGGCGATGGACAGCGGCAGGCTCGCCCAGGCCAGCACCCAGTCGAGGGCCCGGCCGCGCAGGACGGCCACCCGGAACAGCGGGACACATGCCAGCACGCCGCAGGTGAGGAAACCGGCTGCGGCGAACAGCACGCGCAGAGAGATGACCGTTGCCGCGCTGCGGGGAGGCGGCGCCGCGCCGTGGCCGTACATGACTGCTCCTGGACCGGTGTGGCCGATGGGGACGGACGTGCGAGTGACGAAGACCCTGTTGGGAATCCGAGCGTATAGCCCGACACGGACAACCGGTCACGGGTTGTACCGAACCGTTGTCATGCTGATCACTTCGTGTGAACAGCCCGCCCCCGAGCCGGTCGTGGGCGTACGCCGTCCTGGGCGCCACGCCCTACGACGGACGTCACCTACAAGGGGTGCCGCATCCACACGTTGGGCTCGACGTACACCGCGTATCCGCGCTCCGTCTCGCAGCGCACCGGTGCCAGAGCGCCCGGCACCTCGATGTCGCCGTCGGAGTCGAAGGGCAGGCCCGTCCAGCGGCGCCAGTCCGCGAGCGGGGCGGCCACCGTCATGGATGCCGGTGCCACCGAGTCGATGGTGGCTCCGGCCCGGGCGTGGACGCGCAGCCACGGGTCCTGGGGCAGGCCGTCGGGGCGGACGCGGCGGGCGTACTCCTCCATCGGCGTGTGCGGTTCCAGGTGTTTGGCGTTGGGGCGGACCGGGGCGACGACCTCGCGGAAGCCGCGGGCCCGGGCGTTGTCGCGCATGGCCGAGAGCATCACCGCGGACAGACCGCTGCCCTGTGCCTGCGGGGTGATGGACACCGAGATCGCGCTGACGGTGTCGGGCCGGACTCCGCGCCGGAGATCGGAGAAGGCCCACACGAGCACCGCGTCCCAGCCGTTGCCCGGCAGTCGTCCGCGGTTCTCGCCGCCGAGGGCGAACGGCACGCTGTAGGCGTTCGCCACGATCTCGCCGCGCTCGTCCTCGGCGAACAGGACGTACTCCGGGAATTCGGCGGCGATCCGCGGGAAGTGGGCGGCGCCCACGAGGTCCTGGATCACGAACTCCGGCCAGCTGTCCGCCATCGCGACGACCCGCTCCAGCATGTCCGGGCGGTCGGCGAGGCTCGATATCTTCGGCTGCATGTGATCACGGTAGGTGGGGGTGGCGAACACCCGGAAACCATTTACGGGCTGACACCCGCATCGCCGCCTCATGCTCCGGACATGAGTCCTAGCCGCCGCACTGCTTCAGCATCATCTCCTTGTCGGGCGCGGTCACCGGGAGTTCGTACTTCAGCGACACCTGGGCGAAGCGCACCGAGTAGGCGCAGCGGATCCGCTTGTCCGGGGGCAGCCAGGACGCGGGGCCGGAGTCCCCCTTGGAGCCGTTGGTCGGCCCGTCCACCGGGACGAGGTTGAGGGGGTCGTTGGCGATGGACTCCCGCTTGTCCTCGGTCCAGCGCGAGGCGCCCATCTGCCAGTCGTACGACAGCGGCATGACGTGGTCTATCTGGACTTTGATCGCATGGGACTTGGTCCACTCGATGACCTTCCCGGTGTAGGGGTCGTGCAGCGTCAGCGAGGTGACGACGCAGTCCGATCCCGCCCGGAAGCGCAGGTCCTCTCCGTCTCGCTTCAGGAGGTCGTTCCGCGAGTCGCAGCCGTTGTGGGAGAAGGGGACGTCGCGCGGTGCGGAGTCCATCCAGGCGTAGCCGAACTTGTCCCGTTCGTAGCCCGTCCTGGGGCCGCGTCCCTTCGTCGCCACTTTCTCGATCAGGGCACGCGCCCTTTCCTTGTCCGCGCCCGAAGTGATGGCCGCCAGCCCCGGTTTGGTGCCGTCCGGATTGTCCAGCGGGTTCACGGCCCGGCCGTCGCCGGCGGCCGGGGCCCCGGAACCGGAGGGTCCACCGCCGTCGGCCGGCGGGGCCAGGCCCTCGCAGCCGGCCAGTGCCGAACCGGTGAACACCATCGCGACAGCCAGTGCCGCCCCGCCCTTCAGACGCCTCACCCTGCGCCCCTCCTCTGTCCGTTTGGCTCGGGCACGGGCGGCCCGTGCCGGGTCCCACCGTAGCGAGGAAGAGGTTCAGACCACAGCGGTCCTCAATGCGCATTACTCATATCTCGCGCGTATCGTCGGTTCTGACTCACTTCCGGAGGGAGCTTTCGCATGGGCATCTTCGACAAGTTCAAGAGTCAGGCGCGGCACAAGGGCAAGCAGGGCTCCGACACCGCGGAACAGCGGATCAACGAGAGGACCGGCGGCAAGTACGAGGACCAGGTCGACTCCGGTCAGCAGCGCGTCGAGGGCTCGCTGGGCATGGACCGCGACCGCGACCGGCCCGAACAGCAGTAAGGCCTCCGTTCGAGTCTCCGCGGAGATTCCGAGGCCGTCCGCGGAGACTCGAACGCATCTCTCTGCGGCCGGCCCCCACTCTCCTGCGGGCGGCTTCCCACGTCCGGAGCGGTGCGGCCGCCCCTTCCGGTCAGACCTTGCCTATACCCAATGTCGTTTCCGACGGCAGCAGGCCCGACGCCAGGACCGCGACCCAGTAGTCGCCCAGCAGCTCGGCGAGCCGACCGGCGTCGGCCGGGCCGAGGAACTTCCAGGGACCGGTGGCCAGTTGATCGGTGTGCCGCTCCACGCGAAGGCGTAGGGCGCGGCCCTTCTCCGTGGCCGTACCGTCGAGGTCGACCAGCCCTCTGGCTGCCAGGCGGTCGCGCGCGGCCGCCCATTCCCCGGAGCTCCAGCCACGACTCTCGAAGCGTTCCACCGACGCGGCACCTATCGCGGCGAAGGAGACGAGCGACTCCACGGGATCCAGGCCCGCCATGAGCAGTGCCGACAGATGGCCGTCCCCGCGGTGCTCGCGCAGGATCGTGGCCGCGTGCCACAGCTGCAGGTGCGGTGCCTGCGGCCAGTCGAGTGCGGCGTTGGCCGCGGCCAGGGGGCGGGCGGCCGTGTCCGCGGCCTCTGCCGCGCGCCGGGCGAGTGCGGCCGCCTCCGCCAGCTCGGGGCCGGCCAGCCGGTCGCCGAACAGGGCGCGGTAGGCCCGGTCGACCGCCCGCGTCCTCGCCTCGATCACCGCGTCGGGGCTCGCGACACTCCACGCCCGTTCGACGTGCTCGGCGACCATGCGCGGGCTGAAGCTGTAGAAGGCCGAGGCGACTTGCCGCGGTCCGATCTCACCCAACGGGGCGGCGCGATAGGGGAAGTAGCTCGGCCAGCGCTCGTCCGTGCCGTACCCGAGGGCCGCCGCTTCCTCGAACGCCTCCGGCGCGTAGTACAGCACCGCGTGCAGAGGTTCCAGCAGGTGCCACAGCTGGCGCACGCGAGCCGGCTCCACCCCCGCCTCCGATACCCCGGCGCCTTCGGCGATCTCACCGACCTGTTCCGACATGGCACACCTCCACTCGCGTCCGACCCCACGGCGCGCACTCCTGCCACATCCGGTACGCGCAACTTGACACTGGCAAGATTGCCCGATCCCAGCCCAACTTGTCAATGACAAGATTCGTCGTACGCTCCTTACCATGAGCTCCAGCAAGACACCGGCGAACGAAAAGGCCACTGCCGGCCGCCCCTACCACCACGGTGACCTGCGCCGTGCCATCCTCAGCGCCGCCCTGGACGTCATCGCGGCGGACGGCCCGGCCGCGCTGAGTCTGCGCGACCTCGCCCGCCGCGCCGGTGTCTCGCACGCCGCGCCGGCCCACCACTTCAAGGACCGCACGGGACTGCTCACGGCGATCGCGGCCGAGGGCTTCGGGCTGCTCGCGACCACACTCAGGGAGACGCCGGACCTGAAGGAGGCGGGCGTGCGCTACGTACGTTTCGCGCGGGAGCATCCGGCGCACTTCCAGGTGATGTTCGCGCCCGGACTGCTGCGTGACGGCGACCTCGAACTGGCCACCGCCCGTGCCCTGGCCGGTGACGCCCTGCGCGAGGCCGTCGCCGCCGTGCCGCCGGAGGGCCGCGGCGCCGACGCCCGGCTCGCCGGTGTCGCCGCGTGGTCCCTGGCCCACGGCTTCGCCACGCTGCTGCTCGGCCACAACCTCGACGGCCCGGTGGGCGAGCAGGATCCCGAGGAGGTGTTCCGCGGCCTGGCGACGATGCTGTTCCGCCCCGCCGAGTAGCAGCCCGGGGTGGCCGCAACCCGGGTGTGGCCTTCCTTCGTCCGTGACCCTTGACCTTGCCGCTGACGTCAGGGTCGGACGATCCCCGCATGACCTTCCCTCCTCCGAAGAAGCAGGACAGTGCGCGAACGGCCTCGCGAACCGTGCTCGTCACCGGCGCCGGAACCGGCATAGGCCGCGCCACCGCGCGGGCCTTCGCCGACGAGGGCGCACACGTCGTGGCGGTGGGCCGCCGCGAGGCGCCCCTCGTCGAGACCGCCGCCCATGCGCCGGCCCGCATCAGCCCGCTCGTCGCCGACATCACGGCCGCCGACGGTCCCGAGACCGTCGTCCGTACGGCACTCGACCGGAACGGCCGTATCGACGTGCTGGTGAACAACGCCGGGATCGTCGACGCCCGGTCCCTGCGCACCTACACGCGCGCCACCGTCGAGCCTCTGCTCGCCACGAACCTTCTCGCCCCCGTCCTGCTCACCCAGGCCGCGCTCCCGGCACTGGAGGACAGCCGCGGTGTCATCGTGAACGTGACGACATCGGTGGGACAGCGCGGCTGGCCGGGCAACTCTTTGTACGCCGCCGGGAAGGCGGCCCTGGAGGTGCTCACCCGCAGCTGGGCGGTGGAGCTCGCGCCCCTCGGGATCCGGGTCGCCGCCGTGGCCCCGGGCGCGATCGACACGCCCATCGGTGACCACGCCGGTCACACCCCCGAGCAGCAGGCCGCGATCAGGGCGTGGCAGCTCGATCACACGCCGCTCGGGCGAGTCGGCCGCCCCGAGGAGGTGGCGTGGGCGATCGCCCGGCTGGCCTCGCCTCAGGCCTCGTTCATCACCGGCGTGATCCTTCCGGTGGACGGCGGCGCGGTCGTCACATGAGACTGAGACGCATGGCAGAACCCCGTACGCGCAGGGCGGCCCCTCGGATGCGGATCGGTGAACTCGCCGAGGCGACCGGCACGACACCTCGCGCCCTGCGCCACTACGAGCAGGCGGGTCTCATCGCCTCCGAACGGGCCGCGAACGGCTATCGCCTCTACGACGCCGGTGCGGCCGTGCGCGTGCGCAACATCCGGCAGCTGCTCGACGTGGGGCTGACGCTCGACGACGTACGCGTGTTCCTGCCGTGCCTGGACGGCGACGTCACGGCCGGTCCCGCCTCCGGGAAGGGGGTGCGGGTGGCCGCCGACCGTCTCGCGGTGCTGGAGGCCCGTATCGCGGCGCAGATCGCGGTCCGCGACCGGCTCGCGGAAGCCCTGCGCCGGGCCGGCGGCGGGGCGCCCGTACGACCGGTGGCCTGACGGCGGTTCAGCGGAACCGGGGCGTCGGTGACGCCCCGGTTCGCAGCCCGGTCGCCGAGTTGACGGCGCAGGCCACCGAGGTGTCAGCGCCGCCCCGTTCGCCGTGCCCGTCGCGTCCCGCGCCCGGCCGCCCCGGCGGCCGGGCTGTCAGGACCCCAGCACCGACGTGAGGAACTCCCCCACCCACGCCAGCAGTTCCCGCCCGACCAGCGGCTTGCCGCCCACCTTCGCGGTCTTCGGGCGCGGCACCAGCACCTGGTGGACCGTCGGCTTGATGACCGCCCCGGGGTAGAGCCGCTTGAGCCGCAGCTCCTGCGACTCGCGCAACTCCACGGGGGCGAAGCGGATGTTGTTGCCCTGGAGCACGATCTCGCCGACCCCGCACGCGCGCGCGAACATGCGCAGACCGGCGACGAGCAGCAGGTTCTCCACCGGCTCGGGCAGCTTGCCGTAGCGGTCGACCAGCTCCTCGCGGACCGCCTTGATGTCCTCCTCCGAGTTGGCGGAGGCGATGGCCCGGTACGCCTGGAGGCGGAGCCGCTCGCCGGGCGCGTAGTCGTGCGGGACGTGCGCGTCGACGGGCAGCTCGATCTTGACCTCGAGCGGCGGCTCCTCCTCGATCTCGCCGGTCTCCAGCTGGCGCCGGTAGTCCGCGACGGCCTCGCCGACCATCCGCACGTACAGGTCGAAGCCGACGCCCGCGATGTGACCGGACTGCTCGCCGCCGAGGAGGTTGCCCGCGCCGCGGATCTCCAGGTCCTTCATCGCCACGTACATGCCCGCGCCCATCTCCGTGTGCTGGGCGATGGTCGCGAGCCGCTCGTGCGCGGTCTCGGTCAGCGGCTTCTCGGGCGGGTAGAGGAAGTAGGCGTAGCCACGCTCGCGGCCACGTCCCACCCGGCCGCGCAGCTGGTGGAGCTGGCTGAGCCCGAAGTTGTCGCCGCGCTCCACGATCAGGGTGTTGGCGTTGGAGATGTCGATGCCGGACTCCACGATCGTCGTGGAGACCAGCACGTCGAACTTCTTCTCCCAGAAGTCGACGACGACCTGCTCCAGCGCCTGCTCCGACATCTGGCCGTGGGCCGTGGCGATGCGCGCCTCGGGGACGATCTCGCGCAGCCGGGCCGCCGCGCGGTCGATCGACTCGACGCGGTTGTGGATGTAGAAGACCTGGCCCTCGCGCAGCAGTTCGCGGCGGATCGCGGCGCCGATCTGCTTCTCCTCGTAGGGGCCGACGAAGGTGAGAACCGGGTGGCGCTCCTCCGGCGGGGTGGTGATCGTCGACATCTCGCGGATGCCGGTGACCGCCATCTCCAGGGTCCTGGGGATCGGGGTCGCGGACATCGTCAGCACGTCGACGTTCGCGCGGAGCTTCTTCAGCTGCTCCTTGTGCTCCACGCCGAAACGCTGCTCCTCGTCGACGATGACCAGGCCCAGGTCCTTGAACTTCGTCTCGGAGGAGAACAGGCGGTGGGTGCCGATGACGATGTCGACCGAGCCCTCGCGCAGGCCCTCCAGGACCGCCTTGGCCTCGGTGTCGGTCTGGAAGCGGGACAGGGCCCTCACGTTCACCGGGAACTGCGCGTACCGCTCGCTGAACGTCCCGAAGTGCTGCTGCACCAGCAGGGTCGTGGGCACCAGGACGGCCACCTGCTTGCCGTCCTGGACGGCCTTGAAGGCGGCGCGGACCGCGATCTCGGTCTTGCCGTAGCCGACGTCGCCGCAGATCAGGCGGTCCATCGGGACCGTCTTCTCCATGTCCTCCTTGACCTCGGCGATGGTGGTGAGCTGGTCGGGCGTCTCCGCGTAGGGGAAGGCGTCCTCCAGTTCCCGCTGCCAGGGGGTGTCCGCGCCGAAGGCGTGCCCGGGGGCGGCCATCCGCGCGCTGTAGAGCTTGATGAGGTCGGCGGCGATCTCCTTGACGGCCTTCTTGGCGCGGGCCTTGGTCTTGGTCCAGTCGGCGCCGCCGAGGCGGTGCAGGGTGGGGGCCTCGCCGCCGACGTACTTGGTGATCTGCTCCAGCTGGTCGGTGGGGATGTAGAGGCGGTCGCCTGGCTGGCCGCGCTTGGCGGGGGCGTATTCGACGACCAGGTACTCGCGGGTGGCGCCCTGCACGGTGCGCTGCACCATCTCGATGTAGCGGCCCACGCCGTGCTGTTCGTGGACGATGTAGTCGCCCGGCTCCAGGGTGAGCGGGTCGATGGTCTTGCGGCGGCGGGCCGGCATGCGGGCGCCCTCGCGGCCGGACGCCTTCTGACCCGTCAGGTCGGTCTCGGTCAGGACGGCGAGTCCGAGGGCCGCGTCGACGAAGCCGTGGTCGATCGAGCCGCACGCCACGTGCACGACGGACGGGGAGATCTCGGCGAGGTCGGAGTCGAGGCGGGCGGCGATGCCCTCGCCGCCCAGCACCTCGACCGTACGGGCCGCGGGGCCGTGGCCCTCGGTGACGAACACGGTGCGCCAGCCGTCGGCGAGCCAGCCCTTGGTGTCGGCGAGGGCCTTGGCGGTGTCGCCGCGGTAGGTCTCCGGGGCGTGCATGCCGAGCTTGAGGGTGTCCCCGTCGCCCGCCGCGTCAGCGGCAGATGTGAGCGTCTCGTCGGCGGCGAACGGCGACACCGACCACCACATCATGTCCAGCTCGCGGGCCCGGTCCCGGACGTCCGCGATGGACCACAGGGAGGCCGCGCCGACGTCGATGGGGGCCTCGCCGCCACCGGCGGTGGCCGCCCAGGAGGCCTGCAGGAACTCCTGGGAGGTGGCCACGAGGTCCGACGCGCGCGTGCGGACCCGCTCCGGGTCGCACACCACGGCCATGGCGCCCTTGGGCAGCACGTCGAGCAGCAGCTCCATGTCGTCGACGAGGACCGGCGCGAGGGACTCCATGCCCTCGACGGCGATGCCCTCGGCGATCTTGCCGAGCAGTTCACCGAGCTCGGGGTGCTGTTCGGCGAGGGCCGCCGCGCGGGTGCGGACGTCCTCGGTGAGCAGCAGCTCGCGGCACGGCGGCGCCCACAGGCCGTGCTCGGCGACTTCGAGGGAGCGCTGGTCGGCGACCTTGAAGTAGCGGATCTCCTCGACGTCGTCGCCCCAGAACTCGACGCGCAGGGGGTGTTCCTCGGTGGGCGGGAACACGTCGAGGATGCCGCCGCGCACGGCGAACTCGCCGCGCTTCTCGACGAGCTCCACGCGCGCGTAGGCGGCTGCCGCGAGGGCTTCGACGATCTCACCGAGGTCCGTGCTCTGCCCGGTTCTCAGGGAGACCGGCTCCAGGTCGCCGAGGCCCTTGACCTGCGGCTGGAGCACGGACCGGACGGGTGCGACGACGACCGAGACGGGGCCGGTCTCGGGGTCGTCGGGGCGGGGGTGGGCCAGCCGGCGCAGCACGGCCAGGCGGCGGCCGACGGTGTCGCTGCGGGGGCTGAGCCGCTCGTGCGGGAGCGTCTCCCAGGACGGGTACTCCACGACCTCCTCGGGCGGGAGGAGGGAGCGCAGGGCCGCGGCCAGGTCCTCCGCCTCACGGCCCGTCGCCGTGACCGCCAGCACCGGGCGGCCGGTGTCACGGGCCAGGGCGGCGACCGCGAAGGGGCGGGCGGCAGGGGGGCCGACCAGGTCGACGTGCATGCGGTTGCCGTCTGCGGCCGCCCTGATCGCTTCGGCGAGGGCGGCGTCCTTGACTACGGCGTCGAGCAGACCGTGCAGGCTCATTCGGGGCTTTCCGTCCAGGGGGGTGGGCAACACCACGGGCCCGACGCGCGCCGCGGGCCGGGGGGTCTCCAGCGTACGACGATGCGCGGCCCGGCGTCGGGGGCCTGTGGATGACGCCGCTCGGTGTGAGGTGCCCGGCGTCGTCCTGGCCCACCGGGGGCCCCGGGGACCTGTGCCCGCCCCGCCGCCCGAAACGGCCGAACAGGAAGCCGTGCTCGCGGTCGGGAAAGCACCCGGCGCAGGGAAGTCCAGGACTGGACTCCCCTGCGCCGGGTTCCCCGCAACCCCCGTGTGCGGTGGTTCTGGGTGGGATCGGCGTGCGGCCGCTACTCCGTCGCGATCGCGTTCAGGACGTTCATCCGGCCCGCCCGGAACGCCGGGACCAGTGCCGCGAACAGGCCCACGAACGCCGAGCCGATGAAGACACCGATGATCGTCGGCCAGGGGATGTCCAGGACCATCAGGCCCTCCAGCTCCAGCAGCTGCTGTGCCGTGGCGCCCCAGCCCATGCCCAGTCCGAGGCCCAGCAGGGCACCGAAGAGGGCGATGACGACCGACTCCATGCGGATCATGCGGCGCAGCTGGCGGCGGGACAGGCCGATCGCCCGCATCAGGCCGATCTCCCGGGTGCGCTCCACCACCGACAGGGCCAGGGTGTTCACCACGCCCAGGATGGCCACGATGATCGCCAGGGCCAGCAGGCCGTAGATCATGTTGAGCAGCTGGCCGATCTGGTCCTTCAGGGCGTCCTTGTAGTCGGTCTGGTCGCGCACGACGTACTGCGGGTAGTCGTGCAGCGCCGACTTCAGGGACGTGTAGGCGGCGTCCTGCTGCCCGTCCTTGGCGCTGGCGAAGACCAGTGAGTCGAGCGGCATCTTGTCGGCCGGGACGTACTTGGCCATCGTCGAGATGGACGTGTACATCGCGCCCGCGTCGATCACGACGTCGCTGCTGGTGATCGCCCGGACCGTCAGGTCGGCCGCGGAGCCGTCCTCGAAGGCGACCTTGATCTTGGACCCGAGGGTGATGCCGTGGTCCTCGGCGAACTTCTCGTGGACCGACATCGAGTCGGGCTTGTAGGCGTCGGGGAGCTTGCCGGCGACGGTCTCGGTGCGCAGGTCGGTCGCGTACGAGGGGTCGGCCGCGGTGATCGCGGTGTCCTTGAGCGTCTTGCCGTCGGGGGTGGTGAAGTCGGCCTTGCTCCACTTGTACTCGGTGACCCGCTCAACGTCCGGCGCCGACTTGACGGCCTTGACGGCCTGCGGGGTGATCAGCTGGCCGCGGTCGTGCTGGATGATGAAGTCCGCTCCGACGGTCTTGTCGAGCTGGTCGGTGGCGGACGCCACCATGGAGGAGCCGACCACGGACAGGCACGCCACCAGGGCCAGGCCGATCATCAGGGCGGCGCCCGTCGCGCCGGTGCGGCGCGGGTTGCGCAGGGCGTTGCGCTCGGCCATGCGGCCCACGGGCCCGAACATGCGCAGCAGGACGGCGCCCAGGACGCGGACCACGGCGCCGGCGAGGAGCGGGCCGATGACGACGAAGCCGATCAGCGACAGCACCACGCCGAGGCCGAGCCACATCGAGCCGTCGGTCGCCTTGTCGGCCGCCGACGCGAGGTACAGGGCGAAGCCGCCGGTGCCGGTGAGGACCGTGCCGATCGCGGCCCGGATCCAGCCGGCCTTGGCGTCGGCGGGGGCTCCCGCGTCGCGCAGGGCGGCCATCGGGGAGATCTTCCCGGCGCGCCGGGCGGGCAGGTAGGCGGCCAGCACGGTGACGACGACGCCGAGGACGAGGCCGACCACGGGGGTCGTCCAGGCCACGGTGAGGTCGTTGGTGGACAGTTCCATGCCCATCTGGCCCATGAGCTTCATCAGGCCGATGGCGAGGCCGACGCCCGCGCCGACGCCGAGCACCGAGCCGACGACGCCGAGCAGCAGTGCCTCGGCCAGCACGGAGCGGTTGACCTGCTTGCGGGAGGAGCCGATGGCCCGCATCAGGCCGATCTCCCGGGTGCGCTGGGCGACCAGCATGGAGAAGGTGTTGATGATCAGGAAGATGCCGACGAGGAAGGCGATCCCGGCGAAGCCGAGCATCGCGTACTTCATGACGTTCATGAAGCCCTCGACGTCCTTCTGGTTGGCGTCGGCGGTCTCCTTGGCCGTCTGCACCTTGTAGCCGCCACCGAGTTCGGCGGTGACGTTCTTCTTCAGCTGTGCGTCGGTGACGCCCGCGGCCGCGGTGACGTTGACGTTGGTGTAGACGTCGCTCTCGCCCACCAGGGCCCGCTGGGCGGTCTTGGTGTCGAGGTAGAAGATCGCGGCGCCGGGGTTGGTGACGGTGAAGTCGGCGATGCCGGAGATCTTCGCGGTGTGGGTGCCGACCGCACTGATCACGCCGATCCGGTCGCCGAGCTTCAGCTCGTGCTTGTCGGCGGTGTCGGCGTCGACCATGATCTGGTCGGCCGCCTCGGGGGCCGCACCGGAGGTGATCTTCATGGTGCGGGCCTCGTTGGCGTTCCAGCCGCCGACGATGGTCGGGGCGCCGCTGGAGGGCGACAGGTTGTCCTTGTCGGCGTCGACGACCGTCACCGAGCTGGAGAACACCGCGCCCTCGGCGGACTTCACGCCCTGCGCCTTGCGGACCTCGCCGAGCACGGAGGCCGGCATGACCGGCGGTTTGCCGTTGTCGGCTGTCGTCTCACCGGTGTCGGAGGCGTTCTTGGCGCTCACCGTGACGTCCGAGGAGGTGGCCGCGAAGAGCTTGTCGAACGTGGTCGACATGGTGTCCGTGAAGACGAGCGTGCCGCAGACGAAGGCGACCGACAGCAGGACGGCGATCGCGGAGAGGGCCATCCTTCCCTTGTGCGCGAGGAAGTTGCGCATCGAGGTCTTCATGACGGTCATGACGTGCGCCCCCGCGCGTCGAAGTCCTTCATGCGGTCGAGGACGGCTTCCGCGGTCGGCTTGTACATCTCGTCGACGATGCGGCCGTCGGCGAGGTACAGCACGCGGTCCGCGTAACTGGCCGCCACCGGGTCGTGGGTGACCATCACGATGGTCTGGCCCAGCTCGTCGACGGACCGGCGCAGGAAGCCGAGGACCTCGGCGCCGGCGCGGGAGTCGAGGTTTCCGGTCGGCTCGTCCCCGAAGATGATCTCGGGCCGGGCGGCGAGCGCCCGCGCCACGGCGACGCGCTGCTGCTGGCCGCCGGACAGCTGGGTGGGCCGGTGCTTGAGGCGGTCGGCGAGCCCGACGGTCTCCACGACCCGCGTCAGCCACTGCTGGTCCGGCTTGCGGCCCGCGATGTCCATGGGCAGCGTGATGTTCTCGATCGCGTTCAGCGTCGGCAGCAGGTTGAACGCCTGGAAGATGAACCCGATCCGGTCCCGGCGCAGCCGTGTGAGCTTCTTGTCCTTCAGCCCGGTGATCTCGGTCTCGTCGAGGTAGATCTGGCCGCCCGTCACGGTGTCGAGGCCGGCCAGGCAGTGCATGAGGGTGGACTTGCCGGACCCCGAGGGGCCCATGATCGCGGTGAACTGGCCGCGTGCGATGTCCACGTCGACGTGGTCGAGGGCGACGACCCGGGTCTCTCCGGACCCGTAGGCCTTCACGACCTGCCGTGCCCGCGCGGCAACGGCCGTACGCCCTCCAGTACCCCCGTGCCTGGGAATGGTCACAGCCGAAGTCACGGTATGTCTCCTATATCGGTCAGCAGATGGTGAAGGCGGTCCCCTGGCCGGCAGCCGCTGTGTGCGGTGCCGGATCAGGAATCCGTCCGACGCGTTTCAGTCTCGTGGCGGGGAGGGGTGGTGCGCCCTGGTGTTCAGCGCAGTCTTTTACTGTGGAAAACCCCACCCCCGCCGGTGTTCCGGACCGCCCCCCGGCGGCGTAAAGCCAGGTTAAGGAAGGCCGCATGGCCCTCTCGTCCTCCGTCGGTACGAACCCTCCCCAGGTCGTAGTACGGAGGTACCCCTAGGGGCACTCCACCGGAGGGTGGAGGCCGTCTCAGGGTTGGCTCCACCCGCCGGCCCGCTCAGGCTCCACCCTCCCGCCACGTCAGGGTCAAGTGGGAAGCTGTCCGCGGGCGGATAGCTGCAAGGGGCAGCCAGTCGACGGGACCCGTGGCGCGGGCGCGGCCGGGCGAGGGGGAGGCACGGGTGGGCAGCACGAGTTCCGCGGAGCGTGAGGCCGCACGTCCCGCCGCGACCGGCCGGCGCGGAGCCGTCGTCGCGGCGTTGATGCTCTCGATGGCGCTGGCCGCGCTGGACGCGACGATCGTCTCGACCGCCGTCCCACAGATCGTCGGGGACCTCGGCGGCTTCTCCGTCTTCTCCTGGCTGTTCTCCGGCTATCTGCTGGCCGTGACCGTCACCCTGCCCGTGTACGGCAAGCTGTCCGACACCTTCGGCCGCAAACCGGTCCTCATAGCGGGCTCGGTGATCTTCCTGCTGGGCTCCCTGCTGTGCGCGCTGGCCTGGAACATGGGGGCGCTCATCGCCTTCCGTGTTGTGCAGGGCCTGGGCGGCGGCGCGCTGCAGGGCACGGTGCAGACGCTCGCCGCCGATCTGTACCCGCTGAAGGACCGCCCCCGGATCCAGTCCAAGCTCTCCACGGTGTGGGCGGTGTCCGCGGTCGCCGGGCCGGGCCTGGGCGGGGTGCTCGCCGCGTACGCGGACTGGCGGTGGATCTTCCTGATCAATCTGCCGATCGGCGCGGTCGCGTTGTGGCTGATCGTCCGTCACCTCCACGAGCCGGAGCGGGGAATCACCGGGCCCGCGCGCGTGGACTGGGCGGGCGCCCTCGCGGTGTTCGCCTGCGGCGGCGTTCTGCTCACGGCGCTGGTACAGGGCGGGGTGGCGTGGCCGTGGCTGTCCGTGCCCTCCTTTGCGCTGTTCGGCGCGGGACTCGCCCTGGTCGGGGTCGTGGTGCTGGTGGAGCGCAGGGCGGCGGAGCCGATCATCCCCGGCTGGGTGTGGCGGCGCCGCACGATCGCCGCGGTCAACCTGGCCCTGGGCGCGCTGGGGCTGCTGATGGTCGCGCCGACGGTCTTCCTGCCCACCTACGCCCAGTCGGTGCTGGGCCTCGCACCCGTGGCCGCCGGATTCGTCCTGTCCGTATGGACGTTGAGCTGGCCGGTGTCCGCCGCGCTGAGCCAGCACGTGTACCGCAGGATCGGCTTCCGCAACACGGCGATGCTGGGCATCGGCACGGCCGCGCTGATCCTGTTCGCGTTCCCCTTCCTGCCCTACCCCGGGCAGGCGTGGCAGCCGACGCTGCTGATGCTGCTGCTCGGCGCCGCGCTGGGCCTGTTCCAGCTGCCGCTGATCGTCGGGGTGCAGTCGACGGTGGGATGGGCGGAGCGCGGCACGACGACCGCGTCCGTGCTGTTCTGCCGCCAGACCGGTCAGACGATCGGCGCGGCGGTCTTCGGCGCGGTCGCCAACGGGGTGCTGGCCGCGCGGCTCGGCGGCGCGGGCGACCTGGACTCGGTGACGCGGGCGCTCGACTCGGGCAGCGCACCGGAGGCGACCCGGCGGGCGATCGCCGAGGCGGTGCACGCGGTCTACCTGGGGGCGGCGTGCGCGGCGGCCCTGGCGTTCCTGGTGCTGCTGTTCCTCGCGCCCCGCAAATTCCCGGTGCTGACGGACTGAACCTCCGTACCCTCTCGCCCATGGTGACCTTGGAGCCCCTGCGGGCGGATCACGCGGACGCGCTGCTGGCCTTCGAGCGGGACAACCGGGCGTACTTCGCCCGCACGGTGCCGGACCGAGGGGACGCCTTCTTCACGCCGGCGGGGTTCGCCGCACGCCTCCGGGCGCTCCTCGACGAGCAGCACGCGCGCGTGTGCCGCTTCCATGTGGTTCTCGGGGAGGACGGCGCACTGATCGGCCGGGTGAACCTGATGGACCTGGTGGACGGCAGCGCCGAACTCGGTTACCGCA
This sequence comes from Streptomyces sp. NPDC126510, assembly GCF_040302345.1. Classification (NCBI taxonomy): domain Bacteria; kingdom Bacillati; phylum Actinomycetota; class Actinomycetes; order Kitasatosporales; family Streptomycetaceae; genus Streptomyces; species Streptomyces sp. NPDC126510. The sequence goes on from NZ_JBEORR010000008.1 coordinate 118,668, forward strand.
TCGGCGAACAGGCCGCCGGACGGGGCGTGGCGACGGCAGCGGTCGCACAGGTGTGCCGACTGGCCGCCACCGACTACGGCCTGACGTCCCTGACCGCGGTCACGACCCTGGACAACCCGGCCTCCATGAGGGTCCTGGCCCGCAGCGGCTTCACCCGGGTGGAGGACACGACGGTGGACGGACGGCCGGGGGTCCGCTTCGAGCGCCGGCTCCTCGACGCCGTCCCCGACGGCCGGGCGACTCCGACCAGATCGGGTTAACGCGGGTAACACCCGAGGTCAAAAAGGTAAGCGCATACCGACCGATCAGTTTGCCGAAACCCTCGCGCAGGACCCTTACTCCGAAGTAGCGTGCGTGGCTCCCGCCCCCCATCTCCCTGCGGCCCGCCGCACCGGATCCCACCTCGCAAGGAGCACCGGGATGTCCTACGACCCGTCCCCGTCCCACCCGTACCGACCACCCGATCCGTCCCCGCCCTACGACCCGTACACGTACGACACCTACCCCTGGGCCCCGCAGGAGGCGCCCGAGCCGGCCGGTCGGCGTCCCCAGCGCCACACCGCGCTGGGACACCACAGCGACCTGCGGGTCCTGCGCAGCGCCTACCGCTGGCAGCGGCGCGTGGCCACGCTCACGGCGCTCGGTTACTTCACCCTCTTCCTGATCCTGTCGGCGTTCGCGCCGTCGTTCATGACGAGCACCGTCACCGACGGCCTGCCCACCGGCCTGCTGCTCGCGATCGTCCAGGTCCCCGTGACCTGGCTGGCGATCGCCCTGTACGAGCAGACGGCCCGCCGCCGCGTCGACCCGATCGCGGACCGGATACGCAAGCTGTCGGAGCTGGACGCGAGGCGGGAGGGCGCCCGATGACCACCGATTTCAGCGGTAACGCCCAGACGATGTCCCTGGTCGGCTTCTCCGCCGTCGCCACGATCACGCTGCTGCTGTGCGTGATGACGGGTCCGGACCGGGACGACCTGGACGAGTTCTACACCGGCTACGGCTCCCTGTCGCCCATGCGCAACGGCCTGGCGATCGCCGGCGACTACATCTCCGCAGCGACCGTCCTCGGCACCGGCGGCGTCATCGCGCTGTTCGGCTACGACGGGGTGGTGCTGGCGCTGAGTACGGCCCTGTCGCTGATGCTGCTGATGTTCCTGCTGGCCGAACCGCTGCGCAACGCGGGCCGCTTCACCATGGGCGACGCGCTGACCCGGCGCATGCCCGGACGCGGTGTCCGCATAGCGGCCTGCGCGGTGACGCTGGCGGCGCTGCTGCCGCTGATGCTCGTGCAGCTGGCGGGGACCGGTCAGCTGATGGCGTTCATCCTCGGCTTCTCCGGCGAGTCACTGCAGACGGGCTGCATCATCGGCGTGGGCGCGCTGATGATCAGCTACGCGGCGATCGGCGGCATGAAGGGCACCGCCCTCATCCAGATCCTGAAGATCGTGATGCTGCTCGGCTCCGGCCTGGTGGTCGCGGTGCTGATCCTGAACCGCTTCGACTGGGACCCGGGCGCCCTGTTCGCCGCGGCCTCGGAGAACAGCGGAGTGGGCCCGGCCTTCCTCTCCTCGGGCCTGCAGTTCTCCGGCGGTCCCGCCCCCGACCTGGACATGATCACCGCACAGCTCACTGTCGTCCTCGGCGGTGGTGTGCTGCCGCACGTCACCATGCGCATGTACACGGCCTCCAGCGCCCGGCAGGTACGGCGCTCGATGTCCTGGGCGGTGTCGGGCGTGGCCCTGTTCGTGCTCGTCATCACGGTCGTCGGCTTCGGCGCGACCGCGCTGGTCGGACGGGAGCTGATCGCGCAGGTCGACCCGCAGGGCAACACGGCGTATCTGCTGGGATCGCAGGCGGCGTTCGGAGCGGACGTGTCGGCGGCGGAGACGTTCCTGTTCACGACCGTCACGACGGCGGTCTTCCTCACGCTGCTCGCCTCCGTCGCCGGCATGATCCTGGCCTGCGCCAACTCCCTCGCGCACGACGTGTTCGCGGCCCGGGTTCAGGAGATGTCACCGCGCCGGGAGATGACCGTGGCGCGGCTGTCGGCCCTGGCCGTTGGTCTCCCCGCGATCCTGCTGGCCACCCAGGTCCAGCATCGCAGCCTCCAGTGGCTGGTGACGCTGTCCTTCTGCCTGGGCGCCTCGGCCATCGCGCCCGCGCTGGTCTACAGCCTGTTCTGGCGCCGCTTTACACGGACGGGCCTGCTCAGCACGCTCATCGGCGGCTCCCTGGCCGTCCTGCTGCTGATGCCGGGCACCAACCTGGTCTCCGGCTCACCCGTCTCGGCCTTCCCCGAGGCCGACTTCAACTGGTTCCCGTTCACCACCACCGGCCTGCTCTCCATCCCCCTGGGCTTCGCCTGCGGCTGGCTGGGCACGATGGCCTCCGGCCGTCGTCAGTCGGAGGAACAGCGCCACCAGTACGAGGCGGTGGAGGGCTGGATCCTGGCAGGCGCGGCCCGCAGGGACCCCTGACGGGGGACGCCTCGGCAGCCGACGCGCGCGTTGCGGGGCCGGCGGTTGAGCAAGGCCGGCGGCCAGGCGGGGCCACCGGCTGGGCGGGGCCGCCAACTGTGCGGGGCCGGCGGTTGGACAGTGCCGCCGGTCCGGCGGGCCGGTGGCCGGGAAGGGCCGGTGGCCCGGCGGGCCGGTGGCCGGGAAGGGCCGGTGGCCCGGCGGGCCGGTGGTCGGGAAGGGCCGGTGCACGCGGCTGGGGCGGCCACCAGGCCCCGCCCGACCTCGACCGCCCGGGCCCCGATCGCCCGGCCCCGACGGCCGGCCCCGACGGCGCGTCACGTGACGACGCGGGGCCTCACGCCACGACACGGGACCTCACGCCACGACACGGGGCCTCACTCCGCCGCCGCCCGCCCCGCCCAGTCCGTCAGGCTGGCGTGGACCTGGTCGATGTGGGCCAGGGCGTCGTCGCGCTGCTCGGCGTGTTCGCGGAGGAGCCGGTCCGTTTCCTCCTCCACGGTCGCCACCTGCTCGTGAGCCTGGGCCACCAACTCCGCCGCGTGGGCCCGGGCCTCCTCCTCCAGGTCGTGGGCGGTTGCTTCCGCGTCGGCGAACGCCTGCTCCGCCTCGTGCAACGCGTCCTGGGCGACCGTCAACGCCCGCTTGTAATCGGTGTCGAGCGCGGCCTCCCCGGCGGCCTCCGCCCGTTCCTTCTCCGCCCACCGCTGGGCGCGCTCCTTGGCCTGCTCGGCCAGCATCCCGGAAGTGCGCTGCTGCATCTCCCGCAACGCGGCCAGCGCCTCACCCCGCTCCTCCTGCGCCTCACGCCGGGCCGCGCCCAGGATCTCGTCGGCCTCGGCGTGCGCGGCGAGCAGCCGCTGCCGGACGCGTTCGTCCGCGTCGGCGCGTACGGCCTCGGCGTGCGTCTGGGCGGACTCGCGCACGTCGGCCGCGGACACCCGCGCCCCGTCCAGGAGGTGCAGCGCCTCGGCGCGTGCCCCCTCTTGCACGGACGCGGCCTCCTGTTCGGCGAGTTCGAAGAGCCGCAGGGCCCGCTCGCCGAGCGTCTCGTAGTCAGGCGGGGCCAGTCGGGCGACGTCCTCCCGCAGCAGCTCCAGTTCCTCGTCCATCTGCCGGGCGAGCACCGTCAGCCGGGCTGCCCTCTCCCAGGCCGCGTCCCGCTCCGCGGAAAGGGCCTCGGCGTACTGGTCGACCTGCTCAGGACGGTAGCCGCGCCCCCGCACGGCCGTGAAGCCGTGCGGTGACACCGTCGCGCCGCTCATCCGGACCCCTCTCCACCACACCGATGTGACGTCGCGCTAGAAATGGGATGATTTCGCGCACATCTTGGTGGATCAGACGGAAGCATGCATAACGCGACACTCCGCACAGAGGTCACGGAACCACGACCGGCCCGTATGCCCGTCAGCCCCAGTTGGTGCCCGCGGGCTCCTGAACTGTCGTGTTGATGCGGTTGAACATGTTGGTGACCGCGACGGTGAGGATCAGCGCGGAGAGCTCCTTCTCGTCGAAGTGGTCGGCCACCTCGTCCCACAGCGCGTCCGGGACCGGCTCCCCGGAGAGGTCGGAAAGCCTCGTCATCGCCTCGGCCAGCTTCAAGGCGGCGCGCTCGGCGTCCGAGAAGAAGGGCGCGTGCCGCCAGGCGGCGACGGCCGCGATGCGCTCCTCGCTGACCCCGTTCTTGCGGAGATTGGCGACGTGACCGTGCACGCAGGCCCCGCAGCCGTTGATCTGACTGGCGCGCAGTCCGACGATCTCCGCCACGTCCTGCGCCAGACCGCCCTCCCCGATCGCCTGGAAGAGAGTGCCGATGCCCTTCATCGCGCCGGAAAGGACATACGCCGGGTTCGTCATCCGTGCCTGCATGATCTCTGCCTCCTGAGTCGGCGGTGCGTCGCTGTCACTGCACTGACGGAACGGCGGAGGGAGGTGTGACAGCCCGGCGCGAGAATTTTTCACCTGGGTACGAAAGAGCCGGACCCGGTCGTGTGAGCGACCGGGCCCGGCTCCGTACGGCGCGTCAGCGGCGACGCGTCACAGCAGTCCGTCCCACATCTCCTCCAGCAGGACCGACCACCAGCTCTCCGGCGACCCCAGCGCCGCCGGGTCGAGCGCGGCCAGCTGTGCCTGGAAGTCGACGGTCCAGCGGCCCGCCTGCTCCTGGTTCAGGCCGAACCGCAGCCGCCACATCCGCCCCAGCAGCGCGAGGCAGCGCGCGAACTCCGGCAGCCCGGTGTTCACGAACTGCGGCGGCACCGGCGCCCCGCCCGGCCCCGCCTCCACCGGCACGGCGACGATGTTCGCCGTGCCGTACTGCACGCAGATCGCCTTGCCGAAGTCGCTGCCCATCACCAGATAGGAGCCCGCGTCCGAGGCCGGCTGCACCCCGCGCTCGGCCGCCAGCTCGGCCAGCGTCGGAACGGGCCGCCCCGGCTGGGCCTGCGCCCAGAAGAACGGGCCCATGTCCATCGGCAGTCCGGCCGCCACCAGCGTGTGCGCCACGATCGGCGGCACACCCTGCCGCGACACGGCGGCCTGCTCGAACCGGAACACTCCCGGCCCGAACGCGGCCCCGAGCTCCTGCCCGATGGCCTCCGGCGGAATCGGCGGAGCCGCCTGCACCGGCGGCAGCGGCGCACGCACCGGAGCCGGACGCGCCGGGCCGTCCGCCACCTGGTGCAACTCGCCCTGGTGGGCCAGCAGCTGCTGCATGCCCTGCTGCCGGCTCGCATGGTCCGTGCCGTACGGCGCGATGCTCGTGATCCGCGCCTGCGGCCACTGCTCCCGGATCATCCGCGCGCAGTACGCACCCGGCAGCTCGCACGACTCCAGCTCGGTGTGCAGCTCCAGCACCTGGTCCGGGGGCACGTTCATGGCCCGCAGCTCGTGGAAGATCTGCCACTCCGGGTGCGGCGTGCCCGGCGCCGAACGCCGGATCAGCTGCTGCTCGGAACCGTCCTGCGCGCGGTAGCGCAGCACGGCCTGGTAGCCGGGGCCGACGGTCGGCTGCCCGGTGGGCTGCTGCGGATAGCCGTACGCCGGCGGCTGCCCGGGCCCGGGCGGCGGCACCGCACCCGGGGGCATGGCGCCGGGCGGCATGGCACCGGGCGGCATGCCGGGCGGCATCGGCTGTGCACCGGGCGTACCGGGGGCGCCCGGGGCAGCACCCGGGGCGGCCGGTGGCGCGCCGGGCGCCTGCGGCGGCGGAGGCACGCCGGGCCCGCCCGCCGGGGGCGCGGCCAGCATGGTCTCCGCGTGGTGCACGGGCCCCGGGCCGCCGGGAGCACCAGGAGCCCCCGGGGCACCCGGAGGCCGCGGAACGCCCGGCGCGCCGGGCGGGTTGGGAGCGCCCGGAGGCTGCGGGGCGCCAGGAGCGGCGGGAGCTCCCGGCGGACCCGGCGGCTGCGGCGCCCCCGGGCCCATCCGGGCGGGGTCGGCGAGCATCGTGGCGGCGTGGTGGACACCGCCGGGCGGCGTACCGCCCGGGGCGCCGGGAGGCTGCGGAGCGCCCGGAGGACCGGGCTGGTTCGGCGTGCCGGGAGCCCCCGGGCCCGCCTGCGTAACGCCCGGCGCACCCGGGGCAACAGGAGCCCCGGGCGGCGGCATCGGCACGCCCGTACCCGAAGAGGCCCCGGGCCCGCCCGGGCCGTCGGGTCCGAGCGCCGACACCATCTGCGTGGGGACGTAACCGCCCGCGGGAGTGCCCGACGCCCCGGGCCCCGACGGCGGCGGCGTACCGCCCCGGTGAGCACCGGGCGTCCCCGGGGCGCCCGGCGGGGGCGGAGTGGACGGACCCGCACCCCGGCGCCCGGGCGGCGGCGCCGCCTTGCTGGTCGCGGCGTCGGCGATGTCCGCGGCGTTCGCAGCGGCCCCCGGCCCGGCCGGCGGCTGCGGCACACCGGCGGAAGCGGGACCGGAAGCGGCCGGGCCTGCCCCACCCGCGGCGCCGGCGGCGCCTTGCGGATACCCGTACGTCGCCCCACCCGGCGCGGCGGCCGGCGGCGTACTCCCGTGCGGCGGCGTGCTCCCCGGCTGCTGCGGATACCCGTACGGCTGTCCGCCGGGCACGGGCGGAGGCGTGCTGCCCTGCGGCACACCACCGGGCGGCGTCCCCGGCATCCCCGGCATCCCCGGAGCCGCCGGATAGCCGTACCCCGGGCCGGCGGGCGCGGGCGCCGCCCCCGGGCCCTGCGCGTTCGGGTCGCCGACCGCCGGCGACAGCGCCGTCGGCGGAAGCTGACTGCCGCCCGACATCAGAGTCGTCTTGGCCTCAGGCGTCGAGGGCGGCGGAGTGTCGCCGTCGGCCTCGCTCAGCGGCGGCGCGAACACCGTCGCCGGCAGCGGCACGGAACGGTCGTCACCCGCGTCCGCGGTGGTGTCCGTACCGGCCCAGGGCGTCGCCCCCTCCGGCGCGCCCGGCGCCGCCGGAGCCCCGGAAACACCCGCGTCGGTCCCGGAGTCCTCGCCCCCGGCCGCCGGCCACGACGCACCACTCCCCGGCGCGGCGGGCGCTCCTTGCGCAGGAGTCACCGGGCCCCCGCCGACCGCCGAACCGGAACCGGAAGCAGGGCCGGCAGCAGACCCGGAACTCGAATCCCCAGCAGCAGAAGCCGCCTGAGCCTCGGCCCCTGCACCCGTACCGGTACCCCGCCGATCCTGAATCCCCAGCTTGTCCGCCGCGTCCTGCAACCACTCCGGCGGAGTCAGCAGGAACGACGTCTGATTCAGATCCACCCGCGCCGCAGGCGCCGCCGAGGCCGGCTCCTCCGCCGCGTCCGGACGGCCGTACTCCTCCTCGTACCGGCGGATCACCTCACCCACCGGCAGCCCGGGCCACAACGTCGCCTCGCCGCTGTCCCGCGCGATCACCAGCCGCTGCGCACCACCGTCCGAGCGCGGCCCGTCCGCCCGGTCCTCGGCCCACACCACGAACCCGAGGTCGAACTCCCGCACCCGCACCTCACGATGCTGGTACGACGGCACATCCCCGTTGATCCACTCTTCGGCGCGCTCCTGCGCCTGCGCGAAGGTCACCATCGCCGACCTCACTCCCCCACAGCCGAGGACGACACAGCGCCCACCGGCACCACACGCGCGAACCCGCCGTCCACCATCAGGTTCGCCACCGTCTCCAACTCCGGCGGATTGCCCGCCAGCCGCGAAAGGAAGACGTCGAAATCGTCCCCGCACGGCAGCAACAACCGCTCCACCCGCTCCGCCGGCGGCACCGAGGAATCCGCGTCCCGCGCGTCGTCGTACGCGCAGAACCACACCGAACCGATCCGCTCGCCCTTCACCTTCACGGCCAGCAGCCCGCCCTGGACGAACGCGATCCCCAGATAGTCCTTGGTCAGATGGTCACGCAGACACTTGTTGACGTACACCAGGTCATTGACCGCCGCCTCGTCGCGCACCGTGAAGAACGGCTGGTCCACCAGCAGCCCCAGCTCCGCGTCCAGCGCGGCACCCACCGGCGCGCACCCGCCCGCCGCCTTCAGGAACGACCGGTACGCACCCGGCAGCCGGTAGCCGAGGTCCTCCTCCACGCCCTGCACCTGCGACTCCGTCACGGCCACACCCGACTTCGGCAGCCCGAAATGCGCCGGACGCGTCTCCTGCAACGGCCGCGTGCCCCGCTTGGCATGGTCGACGCCCGACGTCGTCACACCCCCGTGATGCCGCAACAGCGCCTTCACCTCGACCGGAACCAGCTCCAGCCGCCGCGTGCCCACCACGTGGTGCCACGTCCAGCCGTGCGGCGTCGCCACCGCCGGCACCGTGTCCCACAACTCGTGGCCCGACGCCGACAACGCCGTGTTCGCCGACACGTAGTCCGTCAGCCGCAACTCGTCGACACCGAAACCCTCCGGCGGCTCCGCGATCTCCGCGGCCGCCCGCGCGTAAGCCGAGAAGTCGGGGTAACCGTGCTCGTCGACCCGTACCCCTCTCGGGTGACGGGCCGCCCGGACCGGATCCGGGAAATGCACGACCTGCCCGGCGTAGGCCGCGTTCGGCGGCGCGGCTTGCTGCCCGAGCCGACCTGTCGTCATGGCGGTTGCCCCCTGCGGCACTCTGTACGACCCGTATTGACCACCCTCGGCGCACTACGACCCGTATCGACTGTCACGTCTGTTGTCTCGACTTCTCTGCACTTCACCGCACGCGCCGACCTCACGGATGCCCCCTCCGGTTCACTGCATCGAACCCCGAACGGATCACCGCATCGCCCACGGTGCCGACAGCCTATGCGGTACGACGACACCGGTCACCGGCACCGGTCGGCACCCCCTCCGCTTCCGTGACCAGCCGTCACCCCACCGTGACGGCACACCCCGCTACGGGCGTGTCGCCGCGCCCCAGCTTCCGCACCTGCCACGGCATTTGGCAGTCTGTGACCCCCGGGGGGATGCACGGAGGGGAAGACGATCATGAACGCGACGCAGACGGGACCACACACCGGCAGGTCCACCGACCCACGAAACGGCGACCCCAGAGGCGGCAACCGCGACACCGGCCCCCTGGCGGGCGACCCGCGAAACGCCGATCCACGAAACGGCGACCCCAGAGGCGGCGACCCCCGCATCGGCTGGAGCACCACCGAGACCACCCACGCCCCCGCCCTCCGCCACCGCCGCGACGGCATCCTCCCCACCATCGCCGCCGCCCTCTCCGTCCGAGGCGCCACCCTCACCGGCACCGCCGCCCGCGCCGACACGCCCCCCGCCCTGCACCCCCTCGTCCAGGACTTCCTCGACACCCTCCCCAGCGCCCAACGCGACCGCTACACCGGCCGCTGCGCCGAAACCATCCTCATCTCCCGCCACATCACCGCCGCCGACGCCGCACGCAGCAAACGCGCCGCACGCAAACCCATGACCAACGGCGAAGCGCGCAAAGCCCTCAAGCAGGCCAAACTCACCGCCCGACGCATCCGCGAGGACGGCGACCCCCTCCACGGCAGCTTCGCCACCCCCTGCCGCGCCTGCACCGCGCTCAGCGCCCACTTCGGCGTCCGCATAGTCGACCCCGCGTCCCAGAACAACTGACGCCCCCCACCCCCACACCGCACCACCACGCAACCGGCGCGCGCCCACACGCACCCGCGCCACCCCATGACCTCGACGAGACGAAGGGCAGATGCACACCGACCGCACCTCCAGCACCCGCTTCGCCGTACCCGTCGACGCCGCCCTGCGCGCCGCCGGCTGGCAACCCGGACGCTGGGACATCAAACAAGCCGAGATCTGGGCCGACGCCCTGCGCGACCACACCTCCCCCGCAGGCCACCGTCACACCGTCTTCCCCGCCGCCGTCGAGGCCTGGGCCGAATTCGGCGGACTGCACATCACCCCCACCGGCCCCGGCCGCCAGGTCGCCCCCGCCACCCTCCACCTCGACCCGCTGCACGGCCTCCACATGGCTCGCACCCTCGGCGACCTCGGCCGCGCCCTCGGCACCGACGTCTGCCCCCTCGGCGTCGAAACCGACAGCCAGGCCCTCCTCGCCATCGACACCGACGGCCGCGTCTACACCCTCGACCACACCGGCGACTGGTACCTCGGCCCCGACATCGACCACGCCCTCGCCACCCTCGTCACCGGCACCGCGCCCCCACGCCTCACCACCGGCTGACCACCGGCCGACACCGAACAGACGGGCTACGACGCCGGAATCACCGCCGACACCCGAAAACCCCCCGCATCCGTCGGCCCCGACACGAACACCCCACCCAGCGCCGACACCCGCTCCCTCATCCCCACCAGCCCGTTCCCCCCGGACGGCAACCGCGCCGACGACGCCGCCTCCTCAGCGGGCTCGTTCTCCACCTGCATCGCGATCTCCGACACCCGATGCGCCAACCTCACATACGTCTTCGCCCCGGCCGCGTGCTTGTGGACGTTCGTCAACGCCTCCTGCACCACCCGATACGCCGTCTGCTCCACCAGCGGCGCATACGACCGCACATCCCCCTCCACCGACAACGCCACCACCATCCCCGCGGCAGCCGACTGCCCCACCAGCTCCTCGATCTCGGCCAGACACGGACCGTCGTCGTCCGCCACGCGCGAAGCCGCCGCGGCCGCAGCCACCCCCACCGCCGCCAACGGCACCGACGCCGACGCCGACGTCGAAGCCGCACGCTCACGCAGCCCGTCCCCACCACTGCGCAGCACCCCGAGCATCTCCCGCAGCTCCGTCAGCGCCTGCCGCCCCATGTCCCCCACCAGCGCGGCGTTCTTGACGGCCTTCTCCGGATCCTTCCGCGCCACCGCCTGCAACGCCGCCGCATGCACCACCATCAGACTCACCCGGTGCGCGACCACGTCGTGCATCTCCCGCGCGATCCGCGTCCGCTCCTCGCTCCGGGCCCACTCGGCCCGCTCCTCCGCCCGCTCCGCCAGCAACTGAAGCTCCCGCTCCAGACTGTCCGCCCGCTCCCGCAGGCTCTCCATCAGCCGCCGCCGCGCCCCCACATACAGACCCAGCAGCACGGGAGGCGCCGTGAAGCCCAGCGACATCGTGATCGCAGCGAAGGGGACGAACCAGTCCCCTATCTCCAGATCCCCCCGCGACATGTCCTGCTGCGTCTTCACGAACGTCACGATCAGCGTCCCCACCAGCGACATCCCCGCCAGCGAGCCGATGATCCGCCGGGGCAGCTCGGCCGCGGCCAGCGTGTACAGGCCGACGACCCCCATCAGGAAACCCATCTCGGCCGGCGTGATGGCGATCGACACCAGCACCACGGCGATCGGCCACCGCCGCCGCACGAGCAGCACGGAACCGGCCAACAGCCCGAAGGCGACCCCCACGGCCATCGGGATCCCGGCATCCCTGGCGAACGGGATCCCCTCCAGCGCGCACTCCAGCGCGGACACCACGGCCAGACTCACATCGAACACGGCACTACGCCGCCTGGCCCACCACCACGGCCCTCCCCGGGCCGTCACATGGTCTTCCCCCGTCGCGGTCATGCATCCCAGCCTACGGGCGGCCCCCGCCGGTTTTCCGTCCCATTTCCCGGACTGGCCTACACCACACTCCGTGACCGTTCGGCTGCGATACCACCCGATATCCCTCGAACTGCTGAATCGCACACCGTTCGACCCCGGAGGGGGCCATTCCGCCCGGACGGTATGCGTATGACACATGCACCCGGCAAGTACGCGGACTTCGAGGGACTACGAGAGAAGGCGGTGACACTCCGCCGCCAGGGCCTCAGCCTCCGCCAGATCCGAGACGAGCTGAAGATCTACAACAACGACATCCTCAACCAACTCGTCAAGGGCGAACCGCCCCCGGCCTGGACGAAACGCCCCCGGGCGAAGGACGACCTGAGGGAGAAGGCGAGGGAGCTCCGCCTCCAGGGGTGGACGTACGACCAGATCGAGGTGGAGCTGGGCTGCTCGAAGAGTTCGATCTCATTGTGGGTACGGGATCTACCTAAGCCAGAGCGTCGCGACCCGACAGAGCAGGCGAAGCTGGCGGCGCAACGGAGGTGGGAGCACGAACTGGCGGTGCGCGACGAGGAACGACAGCAGACCAAGGAGGCCGCCAAGCAGGCGATCGGCGAGCTTTCTCACCGCGAGCTGTTCCTGGCAGGAGTCGTCCTCTACTGGGCAGAGGGCGCCAAGGACAAGGCGCATAGCCGACAGCGCCGTGAGAACCTCCAGTTCATCAACAGCGATCCGAACGTCATCCGCTTTTACGTGCGCTGGCTCGAGTCGCTGGACGTCGAGCGCGACCGCCTTCGATTCCGCGTGTACATCCATGAGTCGGCGGATGTGGGGGAAGCCGAGGCCTACTGGGCCGAGCTTGTCGGAGTGAACGCCGCAGCCTTCCAAGGCACGACCCTCAAGAAGCACAACCCCAAGACACTTCGCAAGAATGTGGGTGACTCGTACCGAGGCTGCCTGGCCATCTACGTCACCAGGAGCGCTGACTTGTATCGTCGCATGGAAGGCGCCTGGTACGGCATAGTAGGAGGCGCCGATCGGCGGCCCGGCTAAATGTCCGGTTTAGCCGATCCGTTCCCCCGTGGTGTAATTGGTAAGCACTGTGGCTTTTGGTGCCATCTGTCCGGGTTCGAGTCCTGGCGGGGGAGCCCATGCTCGGTTCGGGCCCTGACTGATCACACCTCAGTCAGGGCCCGAACCCATGCCCCCACAAAACCCCCCGGTATCCTGCGGATGTCACCCCACCCCATCCACAGCCGAAGGGCATCCCGTGAGCGCCAACCGCCCGGCAGCCGTCGTCGTTCTCGCAGCGGGTGAGGGCACCCGTATGAAGTCGGCCACACCCAAGGTCCTGCACGAGCTCTGCGGTCGCAGTCTCGTGGGTCATGTCCTCGCCTCCGCCGGCGAGCTGCAGCCCGAACACCTGGTCGTCGTGGTCGGCCACGCCCGTGAGAAGGTCACCGCCCATCTCGGTGAGATCGCCCCCGACGTGCGTACCGCCGTGCAGGCGGAGCAGAACGGCACCGGGCATGCCGTGCGGATGGGCCTGGAGGAGCTGGGCGGGTCCGTCGACGGGACCGTTGTGGTCGTGTGCGGGGACACTCCCCTGCTGACCGGCGCCACCCTGCGGGCCCTCGCCGAGACGCACTCCGCCGACGGCAACGCGGTCACCGTGCTGACCGCCGAGGTGCCGGACGCGACGGGGTACGGGCGGATCGTCCGGGACGAGGCCACCGGGGCCGTCACCGCCATCGTCGAGCACAAGGACGCCTCCGACGCGCAGCGGTCGATCCGTGAGATCAACTCGGGTGTGTTCGCGTTCGACGGGCAGTTGCTGGCGGACGCGCTGAAGAAGGTGCGGACGGACAACAGTCAGGGCGAGGAGTACCTGACGGATGTGCTCGGGATCCTGCGTGAGGCGGGGCACCGGGTGGGGGCGTCGGTGGCCGGTGATCACCGTGAGATCGCCGGGATCAACAACCGTGTGCAGTTGTCGGAGGCGCGGCGGATTCTGAACGACCGTCTCCTCACGGAGGCGATGCTGGCAGGCGTGACCGTCGTCGATCCGGCCACGACCTGGATCGACGTCACCGTTACGTTCGAGCAGGACGCCGTCGTTCACCCGGGCACGCAGCTGCACGGCGCGACGCACCTGGCGGAGGGTGCGGAGGTCGGGCCGAACTGCCGGCTGACCGACACCCGTGTGGGTGCGGGGGCTCGGGTGGACAACACCGTGGCGTCGGGCGCCGAGGTCGGCGCGGAGGCGACGGTGGGGCCGTTCGCGTATCTGCGTCCGGGGACGCGGCTCGGTGTGAAGGGCAAGATCGGGACGTACGTCGAGACGAAGAACGCGTCGATCGGGGACGGGACGAAGGTGCCGCACCTGTCGTACGTGGGGGACGCGACGATCGGTGAGCAGACCAACATCGGTGCCGCGAGCGTGTTCGTGAACTACGACGGGCAGGAGAAGCACCACACGACCATCGGTTCGCATTGCCGGACGGGCTCGGACAACATGTTTGTGGCGCCTGTCACGGTGGGGGACGGTGCGTACACCGCTGCGGGGTCGGTGATCACGAAGGATGTGCCGGCGGGTTCGTTGGCCGTGGCCCGTGGTCAGCAGCGGAATATCGAGGGTTGGGTGGCTCGGAAGCGTCCGGGGAGCGCGGCTGCGAAGGCGGCTGAGGCGGCTTCCCGGGAGTCGGCCGGCGAGGGCTGACCGGAAACCGATGCCTGAAACACGGCGTACGGTGATAAGTGCACACCCGCACCCCCACCAGCTGAGACGGCCTCCGGCAAGCCGGCTGCGAGGTTTCTCGACACCTAGCTGCGACACCTCTGAGGAGACAGTGCTGTGACCGGGATCAAGACGACCGGCGAGAAGAAGTTGATGTTCTTCTCCGGCCGCGCCCACCCCGAGCTTGCGGAGGAGGTCGCCCAACAGCTGGGTGTCGGGGTTGTCCCGACGAAGGCCTTCGACTTCGCCAACGGTGAGATCTATGTGCGTTATCAGGAGTCGGCGCGTGGTGCGGACTGTTTCCTGATCCAGAGCCACACGGCTCCGATCAACAAGTGGATCATGGAGCAGTTGATCATGATCGACGCGCTGAAGCGTGCGTCGGCCCGCTCCATCACGGTCATCGTGCCGTTCTACGGTTACGCGCGGCAGGACAAGAAGCACCGTGGGCGTGAACCGATTTCGGCGCGTCTGATCGCGGACATGATGAAGACGGCGGGTGCGGACCGGATCCTGACGGTGGATCTGCACACGGACCAGATCCAGGGCTTCTTCGACGGTCCGGTGGACCACCTGTTCGCGTTGCCGCTGCTGGCGGACTACGTGGGCCGTAAGGTGGACCGGGAGAAGCTGACGGTGGTGTCGCCGGACGCGGGTCGGGTGCGGGTCGCGGACCGCTGGTGCGACCGGCTGGGTGCGCCGCTGGCGATCGTGCACAAGCGGCGTGACAAGGACGTCGCGAACCAGGTCACCGTCCACGAGGTCGTGGGTGAGGTGAAGGGTCGCGTGTGTGTGCTGGTGGACGACATGATCGACACCGGTGGGACGATCTGTGCCGCGGCGGACGCGCTGTTCGCGCACGGTGCGGAGGACGTGATCGTGACGGCGACGCATGGTGTGCTGTCGGGTCCTGCGGCGGACCGGCTGAAGAACTCGCGGGTGAGTGAGTTCGTGTTCACGGACACGCTGCCGACGCCGGGTGAGCTGGGCCGGGATCTGGAGAAGATCTCGGTGCTGTCGATCGCGCCGACGATCGCGAGTGCGGTGCGTGAGGTGTTCGAGGACGGTTCGGTGACGAGCCTGTTCGACGAGCAGTAGAGATCCTGCGGTAGAGATCCTTTTGGGTGCGGCCTCCCCTTCCGAGTAGACTGCTGCAGTTGCTCGGCGAGGGAGGCCGTTCCCGTTTCGGGATGCGGTGGTCCGTTATCGACGCGCTCTTCGTAGCAGGCCGTTCGTGGCCGGGTGACCACGTCCGTTCTGATTTCGAGGAGTGACTATGTCCGAGGTGAAGATCTCCGCCGCGACGCGCACCGAGTTCGGCAAGGGTGCCGCTCGCCGTATCCGTCGTGAAGACAAGGTTCCGGGTGTCCTGTACGGGCACGGTTCGGACCCGCTGCACCTGACCCTGCCGGGTCACGACCTGCTGATGGCGCTGCGTACGCCGAACGTGCTGATCGCGCTGGACATCGACGGCAAGACGAACGAGCTGGCGATTCCGAAGTCGGTGCAGCGTGACCCGCTGAAGGGCTTCCTGGAGCACGTGGACCTGCTGCTGGTGAAGCGCGGCGAGCGGGTCAACGTCGACATCTACGTCCACACCGAGGGTGAGCTGGCCCCGGGTGGCTTCCTCCTGGAGCACGTGCTGAACGCGCTGCCGGTCGAGGCCGAGGCCACGCACATCCCGGAGTCCGTGACCGTCTCCATCGAGGGTCTTGCGGCGGGTGACTCCATCCTCGCGAAGGACATCACGCTGCCGAAGGGCACGACGCTGGCCGTCGAGGAGGACGCCGTCGTCCTGCAGGTCCTGGCCGCGCAGGCCGAGGAGGCCGCGGAGGGCGAAGAGACCGAGGGTGAAGAGGCCGCCGAGGCCTGATCCTCTGCGTCGTCGTTTTTGTCGGCCGCTGTTCCCGTGCGGGGCAGCGGCCGACGCGTATGTGTGAAGGAGATTTGGACGTGACGACCGATGCGGCCGCTCCGTGGCTGATCGTGGGGCTGGGCAATCCGGGGCCGGAGTATGCGGGGAACCGGCACAACGTGGGTTTCATGGTGGCCGATCTGCTGGCGGACCGGGTCGGGGGGAGGTTCAAGCGGGCCGGGCGGGCGCAGGCGCAGGTCGTGGAGGGCCGGATCGGGCCGCCTGGGCCGTTGAACCGGCGGGTGGTTCTGGCGAAGCCGATGTCGTATATGAACCTGTCGGGTGGGCCGGTGAACGCGCTGCGGGATTTCTACAAGGTGCCGGTGGATCATGTGGTGGCGGTGCATGACGAGCTGGACATCGACTACGGGGTGCTGCGGCTGAAGCTGGGTGGCGGGGACAACGGGCACAACGGGCTGAAGTCGATGACGAAGGCGTTCGGTGCGGAGTATCACCGGGTGCGGTTCGGGATCGGGCGGCCGCCGGGGCGGATGCCGGTGGCGGATTTCGTGCTGAAGGATTTCTCGTCGTCGGAGCGCAAGGAGCTGGACTACTTCGTGGACCGGGCGGCGGATGCGGTGGAGTGTCTGGTGATCGAGGGGTTGGAGCGGGCGCAAAGCTCGTACAACTCCTGACTTGTCACCCACCGAGGTTGACGGGCCGTTCGGGCATGGCCAATGATCCCGGCCATGTCTGCCTCTGCCCCCTCTTCGTCCCGGGCTTCGGCCGTCGTGCTGCGGTTCGGGAGGTTCGCGGCGATGGGCACGGTCGCGGTGCTGATCCTGATCGCGGGGGTGTGGGCGTCGTGGGGTACGGCGCAGCACGTGATGCTGACGAAGGGCCGGGAGCAGGGCACGGTCGAGGTGGTGCGGTGTGGGCCGGACTCGTGCTGGGGCCGGTTCACGCCGTTGTCGGCGGGGTCGCAGCCGCGGGCGCGGGTGGTGTTGGAGAAGTCGGTCGCGGTGGAGCGGGGCCGGACCTACACGGTGGTCGTGAAGCCCGGTGGTGATGACGCGGTGCGTTCGGGTCCGGCGGGGGTTCTGTACGCGTGGGTGCCGCTCGGTGGTGCGTTGTTGCTGGCGTCGGTAGTGGTGGCGGGTGGTCTGCTGCGGACGCGGTTGGCGTGGGTGATGGCGTTGTCGGGGGTGGCGTTGCTGACGGCGGTGTTCGTAGCCGTCTGAGGGGCTGGGTCGTTCTCCTCTGCGTGGAGGGGCCTTCTGTTCCTGGTGGGGCGAGTGTTGTGTGTTCGTGATTGACGTGCTGCCGGGCGAGGCTGGAAGCTGAGCCGCCCCCTCCACATCTTCTCGGTCACTTCTCGAAGATGGACTCCCCGTTATGCGAACCCTCTCGCGCCTCGGCGCTGTCTGCGCTGCCGCTTCCGCGGCCCTTCTGCTCGCTCCGGCCGCCCATGCCGCTCCGCCCGGTGACAACGGCACGGTGAAGATCCATGACGCCGCGACGGGTGAGGAGCTGACCCGTAACGAGCCGCATGTGTGTGCCTTCTATCTGGACGCCTTCGGTTTCGATGGTGGCCAGAAGGTGGACTGGCACATCGACGCGATCCCTCCGAGTGAGAACAAGGGGGAGACGGTGGAGTCCGGTGTGCTGGCGCTGGACGCCGAGGGTCACGGCCGGACGGAGGATCTGTCGCTGGCCGACGGGCATTACAAGTTGTTCTGGAAGTTCGAGGGTGAGAAGGGGTCCGCCAAGCACAAGGTGTTCTGGTCGGACTGCGGGGACGAGCAGGAGCCGGGTGGTTCGACGCCGTCGGGTTCGGCGTCCGCGTCGCCTTCGCCGGGGGCGTCCGGGACGCCGTCGGGTGATCCGGGTGCGCCGGTGTCGCCGAGCGCGTCGGCGGGTGGGGGTGTGCCGGTTTCTCCGTCGCCGTCCTCATCCGTGTCGTCGTCGCCGTCCGCGCCGGGTGGTGGTGACGGTGATCTCGCCGAGACGGGCAACGGGGCGCCGGTGGGTGTGCTGTCGGGTGTGGCGGCGGCGCTGGTGGCGTGTGGTGGGTTCCTGGTGCTGCGGCGCCGGAGGGCCGGCCGCGGCTGATCCGGAAGGCACTGTGCCCCCGAGCCTGTACGGGCTCGGGGGCACGGTCGTGTCCGGGGGTGGTTCAGCCGGTGTTGCGCAGGCCGGCTGCCACGCCGTTGACGGTGAGGAGGAGGGCGCGGCCGAGGAGCGGGTCGGGCTGCTCGGCGGCTTCGGCGGCGTCGCGCTGCCGCTTGAGCAGGGCGACCTGGAGGTAGGAGATGGGGTCGAGGTAGGCGTCGCGGATGGCGAAGGTCTGCTTGAGGACGGGGGTGGCGTCGAGCAGTTCCTGTTCGCCGGTGACGCGCAGGACTTCACGGACGGTGAGCTCGTGCTCGGCCTTGATGGTGTCGAAGACGTGCTTGAGCTCGTCGGGGACGAGCGTGTCGACGTAGTGCTGGGCGATCCGCAGGTCGGTCTTGGCGAGGGTCATCTCGACGTTGGAGATGAAGTTGCGGAAGAAGTGCCACTGCTGGTGCATCTCGTCAAGGACGGTGTCGAGGCCGGCTTCGCGCAGGGCCTTGAGGCCGGAGCCGACGCCGAACCAGCCGGGGACGATCTGCCGGGACTGGGTCCAGCCGAACACCCAGGGGATGGCGCGCAGGCCGTCGAGCGAGACGCCGGAGCCGGGGCGGCGGGAGGGCCGGGAGCCCAGGTGCAGGTCGGCGAGCTGGTCCACCGGTGTCGACGCGAGGAAGTACGTCGGCAGGTCGGGGTCCTCGACGAGGCGGCGGTAGGCGGCGTGGGCGGCGTCGGAGACGACGTCCATCGCGGCGTCCCAGCGAGAGAGAGCCTCGGTGGACTGGCGGGGCGCGGTGTGCAGGGCGGATGCCTGGAGGGTGGCCGCGACGGTCAGCTCC
Source organism: Streptomyces sp. NPDC126510 (assembly GCF_040302345.1). Classification (NCBI taxonomy): domain Bacteria; kingdom Bacillati; phylum Actinomycetota; class Actinomycetes; order Kitasatosporales; family Streptomycetaceae; genus Streptomyces; species Streptomyces sp. NPDC126510. The sequence goes on from NZ_JBEORR010000008.1 coordinate 137,651, forward strand.
AGGTTTTCCCGGGCCAGGGAGGGGATGAGGTACTTGTCGGAGATGACCTCGCCCTGTTCGGTCACCTTGATCTCGCCCTCCAGGGTGCCCCAGGGCTGGGCGAGGATGGCGTCGTGGGTGGGGCCGCCGCCGCGTCCGACGGTGCCGCCTCGGCCGTGGAAGAGGCGCAGGCGTACGCCGTAGCGGTGGGCGACGTCGCGCAGGCGGCGCTGGGCGCGGTGGATCTCCCACTGGCTGGTGGTGATGCCGCCGAACTTGGAGGAGTCGGAGTAGCCGAGCATGACCTCCTGGACGTCGCCCCTGAGCGCGACGAGGCGCCGGTAGGACGGGTCGGAGAGCATGTCCTCGAGGATGGTGTCGGCGGCCTTGAGCTCGTCGGTGGTCTCGAGGAGCGGGACGATGCCGATCTTGGCCCAGCCGGCGTGGAGGTCGACGAGTCCGGCTTCGCGGGCGAGGACGGCGGCGGCGAAGACGTCGTCGGCGCCCTGGCACATGGAGATGATGTAGGACTCGATGACCTCGGGGCCGAAGACTTCCAGGGCGCGCTTGACGGTGCCGAAGACGCCGAGGGTCTTCTCGCCGGGGGCGTCGACGGGTGCCGGGGTGGGGGCGAGGGGGCGGCGGGAGCGCAGTTCCTTGGCGAGGAGCTTGGCGCGGTAGTCGCGGGGCATGTCGGCGTAGCGCCAGGATTCCTCGCCGAGCCGGTCGAAGAGCTGGCCGAGGGCGTGGTGGTGGGCGTCGGCGTGTTCGCGGACGTCCATGGTGGCGAGCTGGAGGCCGAAGGCGGCGAGGGTGCGGATGGTGCGGGCGAGGCGGCCGTCGGCGAAGAGGCCGCCGCGGTGTTCGCGCAGGGAGGCCTGGATGATCCGCAGGTCGGCGAGGAGTTCGCCGGTGCCGAGGTAGTCGCGGCCGTCGACGTGGGGGGTGCCCTTGGCGAGGCGCTTCTTGGTGTTCTCCAGCTTCTGCCGGATGCAGGTGGCCTTGAGCCGGTAGGGCTCTTCGGCGTTGAGGCGCTTGTAGCGGGGGCTGATCTCGGGGAGGTTCTCCAGATCGGTCTGGAGGGAGGTCAGGAGTTCCTCGGTGGCGCCGGCGTAGCGGATGGAGTTGGACAGGAAGCCGCGGAGTTCGTCGATGGTGTCCAGGGCGTCGTTGATGCCGTGTTCGTGCTGGAGGATGAGGACGTCCCAGGTCACCTGGGGGGTGACGTTGGGGTTGCCGTCGCGGTCGCCGCCGATCCAGGTGCCGAAGGTGAGCGGGCGGGTGTCGTCGGGGAGCTTGACGCCGGCGCGGTCGAGTTCGGCGGTGAGGTCTTCCAGGACGTCGCCGACGGCGTTCGCGTGCAGTTCGTCCAGGTAGTAGATGGCGTTGCGGGCCTCGTCGGCGGGCTCGGGGCGTACGACGCGCAGTTCGTCGGTCTGCCAGACGAGGTCGATGTTCTCGGCGAGGCGGGTGTCCAGGCGGCGCCGGTCGGATGCGATGACCGGGGTTTCCAGGAGCGCGGCGATGCGGCGGAGCTTGTTCAGCACCGAGCGGCGTGCGGCCTCGGTGGGGTGGGCCGTGAAGACGGGCCGGACGTTGAGGTTGCGGACCGTCTCGCGCAGGTGCTCGGGGTCGGCGTCCTTGAGCCGGTCGGCCGTACGGGCGAGAAGTCCGCCTTCGGCGGCGCGGCGGGCGCGCAGCTCGCGGCCGCGGTGGACCTGTTCGGTGACGTTGGCCAGGTGGAAGTAGGTGGAGAAGGCGCGGACCAGCTTGGCCGCGGTGTCGAGTTCGGTGCCGCGCAGCAGCTCGGCGGCGGCCTCGCCGTCCTCGCGGGTGAGGCGGCGGACCTTTTCGACGAGTTCCAGCAGCTCGGGGCCCTCTTGGCGGACGAGGGTCTCGCCGAGGAGGTCGCCCAGCCGGCGGATGTCGGCTCGCAGCTCGCTGCTCGTCGTCGTGGTCTGGTCGTCGGCACTGCTCACAGGTGCGGCTCCTTGCAGTGTTGAAGCTCGTCTGGGAGGGGAACCCGGACGGCGTCTCGCGCGGCGGGGCGCCGCTTACGGATCGGACATCCGGGAAGAAATCAGAGCGGACCGCGCTGTCCGACCGACTCCAGGATAGGTGTCGCCCGGGACGCGCAGGCTCGCGGGCTCTTGCCGCCCGGCAACGCACTGCCATACTTACGATGCCGTAGGTTACGGAACCGTAGGGAGCACGTCATGGTTCACGTGCCCCGGCCACTCCTCCTCCATCCACATACCCCCCAGGGGACGCGTATGACCAGTAGTTCCGACGTGATCGAGGACGCTCCCAAGGCGCCCGGTCAAGACTCCGACGCCGCCTCGGCCACGCTGGGCGGCGAGCGGAAGCGGTCCATCGAGCAGATCGCCCTCCTCCTCTTCATCACCGTCCCGTTCCTCGCGCTGCTGGCGGCGGTGCCGCTGGCGTGGGGCTGGGGGGTGAGCTGGCTGGACCTCGGTCTGCTGGTCTTCTTCTACTACCTCGGGTGCCACGGCATCACGATCGGCTTCCACCGTCACTTCACCCATGGTTCCTTCAAGGCCAAGCGGCCGTTGAAGATCGCGCTGGCGATCGCGGGTTCGATGGCGGTGGAGGGGCCGCTGGTGCGCTGGGTGGCCGACCACCGCAAGCACCACAAGTTCTCCGATGCGGAGGGCGACCCGCATTCGCCGTGGCGGTTCGGTGAGACGCTCCCGGCCCTGATGAAGGGCCTGTGGTGGGCGCACATCGGATGGATGTTCGACGAGGAGCAGACGTCGCAGGAGAAGTACGCACCGGACCTGATCAAGGACAAGACGCTCCGCGCCATCTCACGCCAGTTCGTCTGGTGGACGGTGCTGTCGCTGGCGTTGCCGCCGGTGATCGGCGGTCTGGTGACGATGTCCTGGTGGGGCGCGTTCACGGCGTTCTTCTGGGGTTCGCTGGTCCGGGTGGCTCTGCTGCACCACGTGACCTGGTCGATCAACTCGATCTGCCACGCGGTCGGCAAGCGTCCCTTCAAGTCGCGTGACCGCTCGGGCAACGTGTGGTGGCTGGCGATCCTGTCCTGCGGCGAGTCCTGGCACAACCTGCACCACGCCGACCCGACGTCCGCCCGGCACGGTGTGATGCGCGGCCAGGTCGATTCGAGCGCCCGCCTGATCCGCTGGTTCGAGATGGCGGGCTGGGCGTACGACGTGCGGTGGCCGTCACGCTCCCGTATCGATTCGCGCCGTAACACCGGGGAAGGCGGCTCCCCGCGCGGGAAGGAGCCCGTCGAGGCGGCATGATGGTCGCTGTGGCGACCGACTCGAGCAGCACCCCAGGCAATGACAAGCCGCGGCGAGCGCGTCGCACCCGGATGACCGGTGCCGAGCGCCGTCAGCAGCTGCTGGAGATCGGTCGCACGCTCTTCGCGGCGAAGGGTTTCGAGGGCACGTCGGTGGAGGAGATCGCGGCGAACGCCGGGGTGTCCAAGCCGGTGGTGTACGAGCACTTCGGCGGCAAGGAAGGGCTGTACGCGGTCGTGGTGGACCGTGAGATGCGGCGCCTGCTGGACATGGTGACCAGTTCGCTCACGGCCGGTCACCCCCGCGAACTGTGCGAACAGGCGGCGTTCGCGCTGCTGGACTACATCGAGGAATACACGGACGGTTTCCGCATCCTGGTCCGTGACTCCCCCATCCCCCAGTCGACGGGTTCCTTCGCCTCGCTGATCTCGGACATCGCCACGCAGGTGGAGGACATCCTTGGCCGCGAGTTCAAGAGCCGGGGCTTCGACCCGAAGCTGGCCCCGCTGTACGCCCAGGCGCTGGTCGGCATGGTCGCCCTGACCGGCCAGTGGTGGCTGGACGTGCGCCGGCCGAAGAAGGCCGAGGTGGCCGCGCACCTGGTGAACCTGGCGTGGCACGGCCTGGACGGGATAGAGGCCAAGCCGCACCTGATAGGCCGCCGTAAGGCCTAGTGGGGTTCGAGGAACTCCAGGCGGTTGCCGAAAGGGTCCCGCGAGAAGAACCGCTGGTGCCCCGGCAGGCCGGAGTCCCAGGTGACGGGCGCCTCGTGGGCCTCCAGCCGCGCGGCGTACGCCTCGATGCCCGTCACCCTCAGCCCCGGGTGGGCCTTCCGCGCAGCCCGGAAGTCCTCCTCGATCCCCAGGTGCAGCCGCACGGCACCGGCCTGGAACCAGCACCCGCCCCGCCGGGCGAGCTCCGGCGGTTTCGGCACCTCGGTCATGCCGAGGGCCTTTACGTAGAACGCGCGCAGCCGCTCCTCGCTCCCGGGCGGGGCGGCGAGCTGGACGTGATCGAGGGCGGTGATCACCGGCTCTCCTTCCGGGCGACGGCGAACACCCGGCGGAAGGGGAACGGCGTGCCGTGCGGGCCGGCCGGGTAGGCCTCGCGCAGGGCCGCCCGGTATTCGGCGACGAAGGCCTCCCGCGCCTCGGGCTCGTCGGCGAGCGCGGTCAGCACGGGCCGCAGTCCGGTCCCCTTCACCCAGTCGAGCACCGGGTCCTCGCCCTGGAGCAGGTGGATGTACGTCGTCTCCCACACGTCGGCCGCGCAGCCGAGGGATGTCAGCCGCTCGAGGTAGGCCTCGGGGGTGAGGACGGCGTCGGCGTGGCGCAGGGTGTCGGCGAGCCGGCCGCGCCAGCGTGGTGAACCGGCGAGTTCGCGCATGAGCCGGTGGCTGGGGGCGTCGAAGTTGCCCGGTACCTGGAAGGCGAGGGTGCCGCCGGGTTCGAGCCCGGCCACCCAGTCGGCGAACCGGTCGACGTGCCCGGGCACCCACTGGAGCGTGGCGTTGCTGATGATCAGGTCGTGGGGTTCGCCGGGCGTCCACGTCCGTACGTCGGCGTGCCCGAAGTCGAGGCGGCCACCCCCGGACGTCGGCCCTTCGTGATCGACGTGGGCCTTGTCGAGCATCTCGGTCGAGTTGTCGTAGCCGGTGATGCGGGCGGTGGGCCAGCGGGCGGCGAGCAGCGTGGTGACGTTGCCGGGGCCGCAGCCGAGGTCGGCGATGCGGGCCGGTTCGCCTGGCAGGTCGGGGACGCGGGCGAGGAGGTCGGCGAAGGGGCGGGCGCGGTGGCCGGCGTGACGGAGGTACTGGGCCGGGTCCCAGGTGGGGGCGGCTGCGGGCATCGAGTCCTCCTGGTGTCCTGATGGTGTCCGTACGGGACGCACACCCAGCGTGATCCCCAACTATCTCGATGTCAAGAAACTAGATGTCAAGAGACTCTACGTCGACACAACCACTACACTGATCGTCATGGAGGACGAGGTCGATCGGCTGGTCTCAGCGTGGCGCCGGGAGCGCCCGGACCTCGACGTGGAACCGCTCGAGGTGCTCAGCCGTGTGAGCAGGCTGGCCCGGCATCTGGACCGGGCCCGGCGGCTGGCGTTCTCGGAGCACAACCTGGAGCCGTGGGAGTTCGATGTCCTGACGGCCCTGCGCCGGGCGGGCACCCCGTACCAGCTCTCGCCGGGACAACTCCTCACCCAGACCCTGGTCACCTCGGGCACGATGACGAACCGCATCGACCGCCTGGCGAAGAAGGGCCTGGTGGAGCGGCTCCCCGACCCCAGCGACCGCCGCGGCGTCCTGGTCCGGCTGACGGACGAGGGCCAGGACCGCGCGGACCAGGCCCTGGCGGGTCTGCTGGACCAGGAGCGCGCGATCCTCGCGGAGCTCTCCCGGGCCCAGCGCGGCGAGCTGGCGGCGCTGCTACGCCAGCTGACCGCCCCGTTCGACAACATCCCCGGTTAGGTCCGCGGGCCCGACCCCGGCCCGCCGCGCCAGGGCGACGGCGGCGAGCGTGGAATGCACGCCGAGTTTGCCGAGGACGTTCTGCATGTGGGTCCGCACGGTGTGCGGCGACAGGAACAGGCGCTCGGCGACGGCCTTGCGCCCCAGTCCCGCGACCATGCACCGCAGCACTTCCCGCTCACGCGGTGTGAGGGACTCGACGAGGCGCTCGCTCTCGGTGCGGTGCTTGCGGGCGGCGGTCAGCTCCCGCAGCACACCCGTCAGCAGGGCGGGCGGCAGATGGGTCTCCTCCCGCAGCACGCCCCGGATGACCGTGAGCAGCCGGGACAGCGAGCAGTCCTTGGCCACCCAGCCGGAGGCGCCGGCCTGCAGGGCGAGCGCCGCCCGCCGTGGATCGTCCTTCTCGGCGAGTACGACGATCCGTACGTTCGGCTGCGCCGAGCGCACTCCCGTGACGAGGGAGATCCCGTCGACGAGCCCGTCCTCGTTGCCCTCCTGCACGGGTACGGCCGGGCGGGCGCCCGGTACCTTGCCGCCCAGGTCGGCGTCCACGAGCAGCACGTCGAACCGTCGCCCCTCGGCGACGGCGCGCTCCAGGCTGCGCAGCGCGGCCGGGCCGCTGCCGGCCGCGGAGACGTCGACATCGGGCTCGGCGGCCAGGGCCGCCGCGAGTGACTCGGCGAAGATGCGATGGTCGTCGACGACCAGGACTCGGATGCGAACCACGTAACCCCCTTCCCCAGTGCTCCCGAAGAGCAGGGGATACCCCATCGTCGGGGGTTGACACCGCGCGGGCACGACGCCGGGGTTGCCGGGTCTGCCGCGTCCGACGGTCCGTCGGTGCCGCAGCAGCCTGTCCGGGTCGCCGCAGCCGCACGGCCGCCGCCGTGCAGTAACCGCCACCCCCACCCCGGGCGTCGTACCCGGCTGTCTCGCCCCCTGATCGGCACCGGCCCCCACCGGTGCTGTTCATCAGGGTACGGACGGGGGCCCGGAGCGGAAGGTTATTTGCAGAACTGACCGCCCGACGCGTTTATGGTGTGCCGCATGTTCCGTCTTGAGACAGAAGTCGACAAGGCCCGACGTGATCTGCTCCGCACACGCCTGCGGGAGGCGAACACAGCCGCCTCTCCGGTCCTGCGCGCCCTGCGCGGGACACCCGGCGAGCGGGACGTCCCGTTGCACGTGTGGGCTGTGAACGACACCGACGATCTCGCCGGCGGACTGGTCGGCTACACCTGGGCGACGTGGCTGCACGTGACCTACCTGTGGGTCGACGAGCGCCACCGCGGCAGGGGGCTGGGCGCACGGCTCCTCGCGCAGGCGGAACACATGGCGACGACGTCCCGCGGCTGCGGCGCGGCCCGCCTGGAGACGTGGGACTTCCAGGCACCGCGGTTCTATGTGAAGCAGGGGTACGAGGTGGTGTGCGCGGTGCCGGACTATCCGCCGGGGGTCACGGAGTACATGCTGACGAAGCGGCTGGGCTGAGGCGGCGGGGGCGAGTTGCGGGAGCGAAACCCTCGCTGACGTCCCGTCCTTCGTCACCGATAGCGTTCGTTCGCTTGAGTTATCCCCCCGCATGATCAACGGGAGACACATTGAATCCTCCCCTCCCTGAAGGGAGGGGATTCCTGGCTCAGGCAGCCTCCGGGAGCAGCGCTCCAGGAGGTCTTGCGCCCTCGGCACCAGCCGGGTTGAGACCAGCCCGGAGGAGCATCAAGCGTGCGGAGTTCTTGTCCCGTGGGGACACGGTCCCGCATGCGGTGCAGGTGTAGGTGCGCTCACCCAGCGGCAGGCGATGCTTGGCTCTCGCATCGCAGTTGGCGCAGTCCATCGTGGTGTGCGCGGGGTGGACCAGGCGGATGTCCCGCCCGTGTTTGCGGCCCATCTCGATCAGAGCGGCCTTGGTGGCGCCGATGGCGGCGTCAGCGGCCTTGCGGGCCATCGTGGTACGGCTGAGGAACTTCGGACGAAAGTCCTCCACAGCGACAGCGTCATGCTCGCGGACCACCTTCTTCGCCCACTTACGGCCGGTGTCCTCACGCTGCCTGGCGACCTTCTTGTATGCCTTGGCCCGCAGCCTCTTCGCCTCGCGGTACCCCTTCGACGCCGGCTGTCCCTTCTTCGGCCTGCGGCGGGACATCATCCGGTCGTACCGCGACAGCTTCTCCTTCGCCTTCCTGCCGTGCCCGGCATGGGCGAGGTCGTACGCATCAGAAGTGGTCGTCGCGGTTACCCGTACACCCCAGTCGACACCGAGTACGCGACCGGTCTCCGGCAGCGGCTGCACATCGGCGGGCACGACGAACGAGCAGTACCAGTGCCCGAGACTGTCCTGGTACACGCGCACCGAGGACGGCTGCGCCGGCAACTCGCGCGACCACACCACCCTCACCACGATCCCGCCCGCCAGATGCAGAGCGCCCTCCTTCAGACGAAACCCGCGCTTGGTGTAGTTGAGGGTGGGCAGTGCCTCGCGTTTGGTCTTCCACCTCGGCATCCCGGCCCGCTGCCGCACCGGCAGGCGTTCCACCATGTCCTTGTGCGCCTTGGCGCGGGAGCGGCCGAAGTCACGAATGACCTGCTGCTGAACAACCGAGGAGCCCTCACGCAGCCACGGCGTCGTCCGCCGGGCTTGGGTCAGCATCCTGTCCAGCTGCGCCGGGCCGCACGTCTGTTTCCCCCCACTTGCCTTGTTGCGCTGGTGCACCGCCTGAGACTTGGCGACACACTCGTTCCACACCCACCGGCACCGGTCCCACTCCACCGCCAGCACGGCGCGGGCGGTGGACGACACACGCAGCCGGTAGGTGTACCGGGTATGCCCGACCTCCCCAGCCGCCCCCACCTGCGCCATCCCGCCCCCCACGGTTCCAGCCGGAACGACACCGCATCCCGCCCCCTTTCCGAAGAACCATATGTACGACCGCCGCACACACCTACCCTGATCCCGCAGCCACCACCCCAACCAGCGGCCGCCCACACGCGCGTTCGTATCGCCCTGGAGGCGGCGGACAGCGATACGGGCGCTCCGCGCCCTGAGCCGGATGCGGCGATGCCCCGCGTCGCAACACCCAGATGCGATTCCTCCACGGCGTAAACGCCGGGGCCTCCTCACAAGGAACCGGTGAACCGCCCCGCCCGGCTCGTGACAGCCGCGCTCACCGCTTCCGCGGCCCTGCTGCTGACCGCCTGTGGCTCGGGGGGAGGTGACGGTTCGTCGTCTTCCGACAAGATCGCCGGCGCGAATGCGGGCGACAAGACATCGGCCTCTCTTTCGGCTTCCGCGCCGGAGGACGTGATCGACCGGCCGGAGATCAACCGCCCGGAACATGAAGCTGGAGTTCGAGGGTCAGCAGACCGGCGATGCCATCAAGGACGCGATTCTCGCGGACAACGAACGGTCCGTCAGTACCGTGTTGCAGGCCATGTCATACGGCGATCTGAAGAAGTCGGGTATGGCCTTCAACTACACGGACAACGCGCTGGTCGGCGTCTACCAGTATGCGAAGGGCGCCATCGACAAGAAGACCAGCTGGGCCGGCACACTGCGTTACTCCGACCGCAAGGTGACGGTGTTCGACAAGAAGGCAGCGGCCTTGACGTACTGCGTCGACGAGAGCAAGGCCGACCTCAAGAACCGCGAAACGAACAGGTTGCAAGGCATCAAGACCACGCCGAACAGCTACGTCTTCTACAACCTGGGCCTGAAGAAGAACAAGGACGGGCTCTGGCAGACCTGGGATCTGACCGAGGACCGCGGGTCGCAGAAGTGCCAGCCATGACATCAAGCGCAAATGCCGGGTGGGCGAAGGCATGAGCGAGCTCGGATAACGTGGGTTCGCTTGAGCTAACTTCGCTTCAACGGGAGACCTGAGTGAATCGCCCCGCCCGGCTCGCAGCAGCCGTGCTCACCGTATCCATGGCCATGCTCACCACCGCATGTGGTTCGGGAGGAGGTGATTCGTCCGCCGCCCCGATCAAGGGCTCGGGCACCGGCGACGGAAAGACGTCGGTCGCTCCCTCCGCTTCGCCGGGCGGCGTCAAGCGTCCCGAGATCAAGCTGTCCCAGGACTTCCAGGCGGACTTCGAGAGCTGGACGAACAGCGACCCGAAGCTTCAGGCGATCCTGGACGACGGCCGTGAGGAGCTCCGCTCGAAGTACGCGGCGATCATCGAGGCCGACCCGGAGTCGAAGGCGGTCGTGTTCTACAACTCCGACGCGACCCAGGCGACCGCCCGCAAGTGGATCAGGCAGTTCACGGACGACGGCGACAGCATCATCGGCAAGGTCAGGGTCTTCGACCCCCAGGTCAAGCTCAGCGACACCGGCTCGGGCGTGCTCTTCTACTGCGTCGACGAGCGCCAGGCATCGACGAAGAACCGCAAGACCAAGAAGGTCGTCAGGACTCCGGACAAGCCCGAGTCGCTCGTGCAGTACCGCCTCCGGCTGGACAAGTCCGCCCAGGGCGTGTGGAAGACCACGTCGCTGACCACCGTCCCGGGGGCATGCAGCTGATGCGGTTCGCGACGACTGCAAGTGCCGTCCTCGCTGCCTCTGCCGCCGTCCTCGTCCTGCCCTGCACAGCGGCCCACGCGATCGGCGACGACGGGTCGCAGGCGCCGCCCTCGGGAGGGGCCGGCGGCGCGTCCGGCAGCACGCTGACGGCGTCGGCAGCCACCACGCGGATCAAGGTCACCCAGCAAAGCGGCGGCAAGGGCGACTCCACCCGGCCGCTCGCTCCGGTGGACCCCAACTGGGAACCGCCGGCGTGCTGGTACGAGCCCGTGGCGACGCCGCAACAGCTCAAGGACGCCGTGGCGCGGCTGAAGAGGAACCCCAACGGCGATCTGGTTCCCGTCACCCCCTCACTCAGCTGGGGTGAGGAGCTCATGGTGGACCACTACGAGAAGGGCCAGGACAACACCGACAGCGGGTTCAGCTACAAGAACTACAACCTCGGCAAGGACGGAATGTTCTGGCGCGGGGTGATCAACAAGAACCGGGAGAACGACGCCGACTCGTACGACTGCGAACGCACCCTGTTCTGGCAGAACGCCAACACTCTCCCAGACGACGACCACGCTCCCACGCCCGGCATCCTCGCCGGGTACGCCTACGACAAGATCAACGTCCCGCGCACCGAGGTCGAGCTCAAGCCCGCCGCCAGGTCGACCGTGAACCTGCCGACCTGGGCATGGCTGGACAAGGCGACCTTCAAAGAGGTCAAGGTTCGCGCCGAGTTGCCCGAGGCGGGCGTCTGGGCGGAGACCACGGCCAAGCCGGTCGCCCTGCATCTGAACCCCGGTACCGAGGACGCCGAGACCTACCCGGCGTCCGGCGACTGCGCCATCAACGATGACGGCTCCATCGGCGCCCCGTACACAAAGGGCGATGCAGAACGGACTCCGCCGTGCGGTGTCCGGTACCTCCGGGCCACCGACGGCGCGCCCTATCAGCTCAAGGCGTCGGTCACCTGGGAGATCTCCTGGGAGGGTTCCGGCGGCGCGCGGGGCGATCTGCCGGACGGAACCTTCGAGACGACCCAGGCGATGACCGTCCAGGAGATCCAGTCCGTCAACCGCTGACCGGGGATGAAAAGCGGCGCCCTCGTACGGACGAGGGCGCCGCTCCCGTCCGGTCGGTCAGTGGAGGCGGCGGGCGCCCGGGGACGGGACCGCTTCGAAGACGCGGGGGGTTGTGAAGCCCGCCGATGCGAAGGCCTCCGTCACCGTCTTGGTGATGGCGTCCACGTCCTGCTCCTCCGCGAGGACGATCGCCGAGCCGCCGAAGCCGCCGCCCGTCATGCGGGCGCCCAGGGCGCCGTTGGCCAGGGCCGTGTCGACGACCAGGTCCAACTCCGGGCAGGAGATGCGGAAGTCGTCGCGGAGGGAGGCGTGGCCCTCGATCAGGACCGGGCCGATCGCACGGGTCTCGCCGGATTCGAGGAGGGAGACGACCCGTTCGACGCGGGCGTTCTCCGTGACGATGTGGCGGACCAGGCGGCGGACCTCCTCCTCGTCGCCCAGGCGGGCCAGGGCCGCGTCCAGGTCCGCGTAGGGGACGTCCCGGAGCGCGTCGACGCCCAGCAGGGCCGCGCCCTTCTCGCAGCCGGCGCGGCGCTTGCCGTACTCGCCCTCGCTGTGGGAGTGCTTGACCTGCGTGTCCACGACCAGCAGACGCATGCCCTCGGCCGCGAGGTCGAAGGGGATCTGCTTCTGGGAGAGGTCGCGCGTGTCGAGGAACAGGGCGTGGCCGGTCTCGCAGCAGGCCGACGCCGTCTGGTCCATGATGCCGACGGGCGCACCGACGTAGACGTTCTCCGCGCGCTGGCACAGGCGGGCCAGTTGCCAGCCCTTCATACCCAGGTCGTACAGGTCGTTGAGGGCCAGCGCGACCACGACCTCCAGCGCCGCCGACGACGACAGGCCCGCGCCGGAGGGGACCGTCGAGGTGAGGTGGATGTCGGCGCCGGTGACCGGGTGACCGGCCTCGCGCAGCGCCCACACCACACCCGACGGGTACGCCGTCCAGTTCCGGTCCGCCTCCGGTACCAGCTCGTCGACGCGCAGCTCGACGACCCCGCCCTCGACGTCCGCCGAGTGCAGGCGCAGCACGCCGTCCGTGCGCCGGGAGACGGCCGCCACGGCGGTGTGCGGCAGCGCGAAGGGCATCACGAAGCCGTCGTTGTAGTCGGTGTGCTCACCGATGAGGTTGACGCGGCCCGGGGCCGCCCAGACACCCTCGGGGGCGGCTCCGTAGAGCTCCTCGAAACCGTCCCGCACCTGCTGTGCGCCCACTACTGCTCCCTTGCGATGTTCTGCGCGAAGTCCCACGCGTCCGCGACGATTCCCGCGAGGTCCGCGCGGGACGGGTTCCAGCCCAGTTTCTCGCGGGCGGTGGCGGCCGAGGCCACCAGGACCGCCGGGTCGCCGCCCCGGCGGGGGGCCACGACCTCGGGGATCGGGTGGCCCGTGACCCGGCGGACGGTCTCGATGACCTCGCGGACCGAGAAGCCGTTGCCGTTGCCGAGGTTGCAGATCAGGTGTTCGCCGGGGGCGGCGGCCGTCAGGGCGAGCAGGTGGGCCTCGGCCAGGTCCGCGACGTGGATGTAGTCGCGGACGCAGGTGCCGTCCGGCGTCGCGTAGTCGTCGCCGAACACCGAGATCGCCTCGCGCCTGCCCTGCGCCACCTGGAGGACCAGCGGGATCAGGTGCGACTCGGGGTCGTGGCGCTCGCCGTACTTCCCGTAGGCGCCCGCCACGTTGAAGTAGCGCAGGGAGACCGCGCCCAGGCCGTGCGCCGCCGCCTCGCCCGTGATCATGTGGTCGACCGCGAGCTTCGAGGCGCCGTAGGGGTTCGTGGGGGACGTGGGCGCCGACTCGACGATCGGGACCTGCTCCGGCTCGCCGTACGTCGCCGCCGTCGAGGAGAAGACCAGCTTGCGGACGTCCGCCTCGCGCATCGCGGCCAGCAGCGCCATGGTGCCGCCGACGTTGTTGTCCCAGTACTTCTCCGGCTTCGCGACCGACTCGCCGACCTGTGAGAACGCGGCGAAGTGCAACACACCGTCGAAGGAGGAGTCCAGCCATTTGGCGGCATCGCGGATGTCGCCCTCGACGAACGACGCGCCCGCCGGGACGCCCTCGCGGAAGCCCGTGGAGAGGTTGTCGAGGACGACGACCTCGTGACCGGCCTCCAGCAGGTGCTGTGCGACCACGCTGCCGACGTATCCCGCGCCGCCCGTCACCAGGTACTTTCCGCTCATGAACTCGCTACCTCTCGCAGTCGCTCGGCCGCGTGCTCCGGCGGCACGTCGTTGATGAACACGTTCATGCCGGACTCGGAACCCGCGAGGAACTTCAGCTTGCCGGAAGTGCGGCGGATGGTGAAAAGCTCGAGGTGGAGCGCGAAGTCCTCGCGTACGACCCCGTCGAACTCCTCCAGCGCGCCGAACGGGGCCTGGTGCCAGGCCGCGATGTACGGCGTGGGGGGCTCGTTCTCGCCGAAGATCCGGTCGAAGCGCCTCAAGAGTTCCAGATAGACCTTGGGGAACTCTGTGCGCGCGCCCTCGTCCAGGCCGAGCAGGTCGGGCACCCGGCGCTTGGGGTACAGGTGGACCTCGTAGGGCCAGTGCGCCGCGTACGGCACGAAGGCCACCCAGTGTTCACCCTCCAGGACGACCCGCTCGCCGGCGAGTTCACGCTCCAGGACGGCGTCGAAGAGGTTCTCCCCGCCGGTCATCTCCTTGTGGGCGGCGACCGAGCGGAGCATCAGCGCGGTACGGGGGGTGGTGAAGGGGTAGGCGTAGATCTGGCCGTGCGGATGGCCGAGGGTCACGCCGATCTCGGCGCCCCGGTTCTCGAAGCAGAACACCTGCTCGACGGCGGGGAGGTGGGACAGCTCCGACGTGCGGTCCGTCCATGCCTCCAGCACCAGGCCCGCCTGCTCCTCGGTGAGGTCGGCGAAGGACGCGTTGTGGTCGGAGGTGAAGCAGACGACCTCGCAGCGTCCCGAGTCGCCGGCGAGCGAGGGGAACCGGTTCTCGAAGACGACGACGTCGTAGGACGAGTCGGGGATCTCGCTCAGGCGATCGCCCTCCGACGGGCACAGGGGGCACTCGTCGGCCGGGGGGTGGTAGGTGCGGCCCTGACGGTGCGAGGCGATGGCGACGGAGTCGCCGAGGAGGGGGTCGCGGCGGACCTCGGACGTGGTGACGGTGCGGTCCAGCGGCCGGCGGTCGGTCGCGTCCCGCACGCTGTCGTCACGCAGGTCGTAGTAGATGAGCTCGCGACCGTCGGCCAGCCGGGTCGAGGTCTTCTTCACGCCGGACTCCTTGTCCTTCAAACAGAACCCAACATATAAAAACACTACCCTCCCCAATCGTCAACATCACAATCCAACAAAGTGCATCAGAAGACGGGTTCAATTGCTGAACGCGGAGAAGAAGATCCCGCGAGGTATCGGTTCGCGCAACGAAGCGAGGGCTCATGCAAACCCCCACATACCTGTCGGCCGAGCTGCGACTCCCCACGAACTGGCTCGACTACACGATCCTCGGCATCTACTTCCTCGTCGTCCTCGGCATCGGCTTCGCCGCCCGGCGCTCGGTGAAGACCAGTCTCGACTTCTTCCTCTCCGGCCGTTCCCTGCCCGCCTGGGTCACCGGTCTTGCGTTCATCGCGGCCAACCTGGGCGCCACCGAGATCCTGGGCATGGCCGCCAACAGTGCCCAGTACGGCGTCTACACCACGCACTGGTACTGGATCGGCGCCATCCCCGCCATGGTCTTCCTCGGCCTGGTGATGATGCCCTTCTACTACGGCTCCAAGGTCCGCTCGGTCCCGGAGTTCCTGCTGATGCGCTTCGACCGGGCTGCGCATCTGCTCAGTTCGGTCCTCTTCGCCTTCGCCGCCATCCTCATCGCCGGCGTCAACCTCTACGCCCTGGCCATCGTCGTGGAGGCGCTGCTCGGTTGGCCGGAGTGGGTGGCGATCGTCGTCGCCGGCTTCTTCGTCCTGGCGTACATCACCCTGGGCGGCCTGTCCTCGGCGATCTACAACGAGGTCCTGCAGTTCTTCGTCATCCTCGCCGCGCTCATCCCGATCACGCTGCTGGGCCTGAAGAAGGTCGGCGGCTGGGACGGCCTGTCCGACTCCCTCACCAAGAGCCACGGCGCCGACTTCATGACGTCCTGGGGCGGTACGGGCATCGGCAGCGACAACCCGCTGGGCGCGAACTGGCTGACGATCGTCCTGGGCCTCGGCTTCGTCCTCTCCTTCGGGTACTGGACGACGAACTTCGCCGAAGTGCAGCGCGCGCTGTCCGCGAAGAACCTCTCGGCCGCCCAGCGCACCCCGCTGATCGCCGCGTTCCCGAAGATCTTCATCGTGTTCCTGGTGATGATCCCCGGCCTGGTCGCCGCGGTGCTGGTGCCGAAGATCGGCACGTCCGGCTCCGACCTCCAGTACAACGACGCGATCCCCTACCTGATGTCCCAGCTGCTGCCCAACGGCGTCCTGGGCATCGCCGTGACGGGCCTCCTGGCGGCCTTCATGGCGGGCATGGCGGCGAACGTGTCGTCCTTCAACACCGTGTTCACCACGGACATCTGGGCGAAGTACGTGGTGAGGGGCCGGGAGGACGAGTACTACGTGCGCTTCGGCCGGCTCATCACCGCGGTCGGGGTCCTGGCCTCCATCGGCACGGCGTTCCTCGCGCGCTCCTTCTCCAACATCATGGCCTACCTCCAGACGCTGTTCTCCTTCTTCAACGTCCCGATGTTCGTCGTCTTCATCATCGGCATGTTCTGGAAGCGGGCGTCCATGAAGTCGGGCTTCTGGGGGCTGATCGCGGGCACCACCGCCGCGATGGTCAACTACTTCGTCCTCTACAAGCAGGACATCGTCGACATCCCCTCCGACCAGGGGGCCAACTTCGTCTCGGCGATCGCGGGCTTCGTCGCGGGCGCCGTCGTCATGGTGGCGGTGTCGCTGTTCACCGCGCCGAAGCCCACGGAGGAGCTGCAGGGTCTCGTCTACGGCACACGCTCCCCCGGCATGGCGGAACCGCCCGCCCCCGGGGACGAGGCCTGGTACCGCAAGCCGGCCCTGCTGGGCTGGGGCGCGGTCGTCCTGGCCGCGGCCTGCTACATCCCGTTCTCGTTCTGACCGCCCCCCGACCGAGGAGTGTGATCGCACATGTCCGAGTTCTACTCCGAGAAGGACCTACAACGGGAAGTCACCGAACTGCAGGGCAAGTCGGCGACCGCAGCGCGGCTGTTCGACATCCGGCGGATCATCGGCGGACTGTTCGTGGTCTACGGCGTGATCGTCACGATCGCGGGGTTCACGGCGTCCGACGCGGACATCGACAAGGCCGCCGGTGTGAACATCAACCTGTGGACCGGGCTGGGGATGCTGCTGCTGGGGCTGTTCTTCCTGGCATGGCTGCTGCTGCGGCCTGCGGCGCCGGCGCCTCCGGGGGTCGAGCCGGAGGACGATGAACGGGTGGAGTGACCCGGGGTGCCCAGTTCGCGGCATCGGTGCTGAGGCCGGGTGGGTGCGCAGCCCGGCGTAGCGGGGTGCCTCCCCCAAGCTCTCGGCTTCGCTCGAGCAGGGGGGACCCCCACGCCCACCCGTGCCGCCCCCAGCGGCACGCATGCCCGCAGCGGGGGCGGAAGCCACGACGCGCCCGCACCCGCGTACGGCGAGAAGGGGCCGTGTCGGGGGGTGTCCGCCCGCAGCGGTTGTCGCGTCAACGCACAGTCAGTCGGCGTGCAAGCCCATCGCGACGTTCCGAGGACGGACACCCCCCGGCGCGGCCCCGACCCACCGCCCAGCGGCACGCGAAGACGCGCACCCCTACCGCCGGTCAGACGGCTCACGGCTCCCGCCGCACCGGCCCCGCCCGATCCAGCAACCCCGTCCGCGCCGCCAGCGCCGCCGCCTCCAGGCGCGACCCCACGCCCAGTTTCATCAGCACCCGCTGGACATGCGTACGCGCCGTCGACGGTGCGATGCCCATGCCCGCCGCGATCAGGCGGGTGTCCTCCCCGTCGGCGACGCGGACCAGCACCTCCACCTCACGCGGCGTGAGCATCTGCAACAACCGCTGGCCCTCGTCGTCCGGCTCGGCCACCGGGTTGAGCAACTCGCCGAACGCCCCCTGCAACAGTTGCGGCGCCACCGCCGCCTCCCCCGCCCGCGCCTTCATGATCGCCCGCTCGACACCCTCTATGCGCTCGTCGTGCCGGACGTACCCCGACGCCCCCGCCGCGAACGCCGCAGCGATCCCCCGGGGACTCGGCACCGGCCCCAGCACCAGCACCGCCACCTGCGGCCGCTCCCGCTTGATCCTGACCACCGGGTCGAAGATCCCCGGCTCGGCCGGCGCCGCCGTCCCCAGCAGGCACACCTCCGGTGCCCGCGTGATCACCAGCTCCGCCGCTCCCGCGGCCGGCGCCGCCGCGGCCAGCACCCGGTGCCCCCGCAGCTTCAGCGCCGAAGCCAGCGCCTCGGCCAGCAATCGGTGGTCGTCGACCACCATGAGCCGCACTCCCATCGAGTAACCCCCCAGTCACCCCAGCCCCCCACGGAAGCCCCCCGGCTCCCCGCCTTCATGCCCCCGGAAGCTACACGCTTGTTCGACGTTGCGCTCCCCCTACCGGCGAGAATCGCCCCGGATCGCCGAAAGTGCTCTCGTCCCGGGTTGACCGCGCCAAACACGAACGGCCCCGTCCCTGAACAGGGACGGGGCCGAAGTGAACCCAAGTCGGTCACCAGACGATCAGCCCGTACCGAAGCCGACCGCCAGGTACTCCTTCTCCCGCACCGTCGACCGCTTGCTCGCATACACCTTGGACATGTAAAGGTGCCCCTCGGAGTACAGGACCTCGGAGTACTCCGGCGACATGCTGGTCTCCACGTCGCGGACCGTCTCCGTCGCGGGGTTCTGCAGCAGCAACGTCTCCTTGAAGCTGCCCCCGGCGATGCTCACGACCTGCCCGCCCTTGTCGTACGGGGGACGCTTGTACGCGATCAGGTTGCCGCCGTCCATGCGCAGCGGCGAGATCGTGTAGCCGTCGCCCGCGTCGGCCCGCTGCCCGGTCTGCTTGCCGGTGGCGAGGTCGAAGGCGACGATCTCGTTGGTCTCGCTGTACTTGCCCGTGCCGTCGTGCTCCTCGGTCGGCAGGTACAGCCGGTCGTTGCCGACGGCCAGCAGGTTGCAGGCCTCGACGCGGGTGATGCCCTCGCAGCGGGCCGCGAACTGCTCGCCCGGCGCGGAGATGCGCGTGCGCAGCTTGCCGGTCTTGGCGTCGATGGAGAAGAAGTCGGAGATGCCGCTGCCGTCACCCGCGGAGTCGCCGACGTCGGCGGCCACCACCAGCGGGTTGGTCGACACGATGCTCGCGTACTCGATGCCCTCGGCCATCTTGTACTCCGAGATCACCTTCCCGGACTTCGGGTCGATGGTCTGGATGTGCAGCTGCCGCTGGTCGTAGGAGCCGCACTTGCGCACCGCGACCAGCTTCTCGCCGCCACCGTAGCCGGCGTCGTAGCAGGAGTCGGCCGGCTTCGGGCTCCACAGGAGCTTGCCGGAGACGTCGAAGGCGGCGCCGCCGCTGGTGCTGCCGACGGCGACGGTCTTCCCGCTGAGGGTGATGTTGTCGAAGTTCATCACCTGGTCACCGGACTTGACCGTCTTGGTCCACAGCCGCTTGCCGGCGTCGAGGTCGATGAGCGCGATCTGGCTGCACCCGTGCGAGGGGTCGGCCTTGGTGGGCATCGCCGGCTGGTAGAGGACCGCCGTCAGGTTGTCGTCGGTGACGTGGCGGCTGGCCTGGCAGACCGGGCCGGCCAGCGGCAGCTTCCACAACTCGCTGCCCTTGTCGCGGTCGTAGCCGACGATCTGGGCGATGCCGCTCTTGACGTACGCCTTGTCGGTGAGCCACGAGCCGGAGACGACGACCGTGCTGTCGTTCTTCACCTCGGGCGCCGGGACCTGGAAGAGGACCTTGGCGCTGGGGTCGGACGGTGCCTTCTCCTTGCCGGAGGCGGTGCCGCCGTTGCCGTCGTCCGTGCCGCCGGTGCCGCCGCTCTGACCGGCGGTGTCGTTCTCCCTGCCCTCGTCCTTGCCGGACGAGGCGTACCAGACGCCGCCGCCGATGATCAGAGCGATCGCCACGACCGCGGCGACGATGATCAGCATCTGCGCGTTGAGTTTCTTGCCGCCGCCGGGCTGTCCGGCCTGCGGCTGGTGCGGCATGGTCTGCTGCGGATAGCCGTAACCGGGCTGCTGCCCGTAAACGGGCTGCCCATAAGGCGCCTGCGGCTGCCCGTACGGCGCCTGCTGCGGCTGCCCGTACGGCCCCGGCTGCTGACCGGGGTAACCGTAGCCGGGCGGGGCCTGCGGAGGCTGGGGCGCGGGGGCGCCCTGCGGGTAGCCGTAACCCTGCGGCGGCTGGGGCGGCGTCTGCGGGGCGGCCGGCGGAGGCGTCTGCGGGGTCTGCGGCGCCTGGGGGTAGCCGTACCCCGGCTCCGGGGTCTTGCCGAGGTTCGGCCCGGCCGCGGGCGGCGTCTGCGGCGGCTGGTCCTGGGGCGGCTGCTCCGGGGGCGGCCCGAAGCCGCCCCCCTGCGGGGGCTGCTGGGGCGGCGGGGGCGGCGGCTGGGTCATGGCGTGGGTACCTCGGGGAGGGGGACGGACGACGAAGGGAGTTCGGAAGGAGGAGGAGTCACTTGCCGTAGGCGAGCATCAACTTCTCCTTCGTGTCGTCGTTTCCGCTCAGCCGGGTCGTCGAGATGTAGAAGCGCCCGTCGACCCAGTCGATCTCCTTGGAGAAGAAGCTGTTCTCGATGTCCGCGGCACCCTCGGGGTTCTGCAGCAGCTTGGACGGCTTGTGGCTACTGCCGCCGGTCGGGATGGACACGATCTGCCCGCCCGCGTCGTACGACGGCTCCACATAGGCGATGAGCTTGCCGCCCTCGGTCTTCACCGGCAGCATCGATTCGTCGGCGGGTGACTTCACGCGCCACTTCTCCTTGCCGTCGGCGAGGTTGACCGCGACGATCTCGTTGGCGCCGGTGGTGGCCTTCGTCGGCAGGTACAGCGTGTTGTCGTCGGCGGCCACGCCCTGGCAGCCCGTGAGGTCGCGCTCGAGGATCGCCCAGCCGCACTCGGGGGCGAAGTCCTCGTCGAAGCCGACCTGGGAGCGGAACTTGCCGCCGGAGGTGAAGGTGGAGATGTTCCAGGCCTTCTTGTCCTCGTTGGTGCTGTAGACGACCAGCGGGCTGACCGAGTAGGTGCGCGCGACCCGCCAGCCCTTGTCGAACGGCTGGGTCCACTTGGCCTTGCCGGTCGTCGGGTCGAGCTCCTGGACCTCGTCGTGCTCCTTGCCGGTGCCGGCACCGCAGGAGGAGACGGCGATCAGTTTCTCGCCGCCGGCGAACGCGGCCGGGAAGCAGGCGTTGCCGTACTTCTTCTTGTCGTAGAGCTTGTCGCCGTTGGTGACGTCGTAGGCCGTGCCGGACTGGGAGCGGCCCACCATCAGCGTCTTGCCGGTGATGGACAGTTCGACGGAGAGGGTGGAGTCGAACAGGGCGCCGTCGGCGACCTGTTCCTTCCAGCCCTTCTCGCCGGTGACCAGGTCGATCTCCTGCAGCTGGTTGCACTTGGCGCGGTCGCTCGCGCCGCTCATGTACGCGACGACGATCTTGTTGTCGGACGTCTTCTGCGGGGTCGTCGCGCAGATCTTCTGCGGGAAGGTGATGGCGTCCCAGGACGGTTTGCCGTCACCGACGTTGTAGGCGGAGAGCTGCTTGTAGGCGGCCTTCACCGCGGTCTTGCCGGTGATCCACATGCCGTCGGCGTCGGCGCCGGAACCGGGGGCGTCGGGTGCCTCCTTGTACCAGAGGACCTTGGCCTCGCCGGCCTGGCGGCCCGCGTTGAGGTCCTCGGGGTCCTCGCCGCCGTCGCCGCTGCCGTCACCGGGGTTGACCGGGGCGGAGGAGCCGGGCTTGGCGTCGTCGGTCTTCTGGGCGACGGGCTTCTTCTTGCCCTTGCCGTCGTCGTCGCCGGTGACGGCCCACACGGTTCCGCCGACCACGAGCAGCGCGGCGACGGCGGCTCCGATGATCAGGGCGGGCTTGCCCTTGAAGGGGTTGTTCGAGCCGCCCCCGGGCGGGGTGCCGGGCGCGCCGGGGTACTGCGGCTGCTGCGGGTAGCCGTAGCCGGGCTGGCCGTACGGGCCGGGCTGCTGCGGCTGCCCGTACGGGCCCGGCTGCTGCGGCTGGCCGTAGGGGCCGGGGTTGTACGGGCCCGGCTGTCCCGGCTGCCCGTACGGACCGGGCTGCGGCGGCTGCTGCGGGTAGCCGTACCCGGGCTGCGGCGGGCCCTGCGGGGGCGGCGGCGTCTGGGGCGGGCCCTGGGGCGGTGGCGGGGTCTGCGGTGCCCCGTAACCACCGCCCTGCGGCGGCTGGTTCTGCGGTGCTCCGAAGCCACCGTGCGGTGGCTGACTGGGCGGCTGAGTCATCAGCGGCTCCCCCGTTCGATCACTGATTTTTAGCCACGCCCTGAGGTACACGATGGGCTCAGAGTCGCTTCATAAAGTTCTAAGACGCCTCTTTCTATCACCAGGTTCCGACAGCACACCGGGCCGATCACCCCCTGTTCCCAAGGGAGGACCGGCCCGTGATGCCGCCGTTATGCGTCTTCACGCACCCTTCACGCGTCCTCGGCGAGTTCCAGCCAGCGCATCTCCAGCTCCTCGCGCTGACCGGCCAACTCCCGCAGCTCCGCGTCCAGTTCGGCCACCTTGGCGAAGTCCGTGGCGTTTTCGGCGATCTGGGCGTGGAGCTTGGTCTCCTTCTCGGAGACCTTGTCGAGCTGCCGCTCGATCTTCTGGAGTTCCTTCTTGGCGGCGCGCTGGTCGGCGGCGCTCTTCTCCGGGGCGGCGGACTGCTGCTGCACGGCGGGGGCCGAGGCCGCCGCGGCCTCCTCCATGCGCTGCCGTCGCTCCAGGTACTCGTCGATGCCGCGCGGCAGCATGCGCAGGGCGCCGTCGCCGAGCAGCGCGAAGACGCGGTCGGTCGTGCGCTCGATGAAGAACCGGTCGTGGGAGATGACGATCATCGAACCGGGCCAGCCGTCGAGGACGTCCTCCAGCTGCGTCAGCGTCTCGATGTCGAGGTCGTTGGTGGGCTCGTCGAGGAAGAGGACGTTGGGCTCGTCCATGAGCAGGCGCAGCAGCTGGAGCCGGCGGCGCTCACCACCGGACAGGTCACCGACGGGCGTCCACTGCTTCTCCTTGGTGAAGCCGAACGTCTCGCACAGCTGCCCGGCGGTCATCTCGCGTCCCTTGCCGAGGTCGACGCGCTCGCGCACCTGCTGCACGGCCTCCAGTACGCGGGTGGCGGGGTCGAGTTCGGCGACCTCCTGGGAGAGGTAGGCGAGCTTGACGGTCTTGCCGACGCGGACGCGCCCGCCCACGGGCTGGGTCTCGCCGTCGCTCCGGGCCGCCTCGGCCATGGCGCGCAGCAGGGACGTCTTGCCGGCGCCGTTGACGCCGACGAGGCCGATGCGGTCGCCGGGGCCGAGCTGCCAGGTGACGTGCTTGAGGAGGACCTTGGGGCCGGCCTGGACGGTGATGTCCTCCAGGTCGAACACCGTCTTGCCCAGCCGGGTCGACGCGAACTTCATCAGCTCGCTGCTGTCCCGGGGCGGCGGTACGTCCGCGATGAGCTCGTTGGCGGCCTCGACGCGGAAGCGCGGCTTGGACGTACGGGCGGGCGCCCCGCGGCGCAGCCAGGCCAGCTCCTTGCGGACGAGGTTCTGCCGCTTGGCCTCCTCGGTGGCGGCGATGCGCTCGCGCTCGGCCCGGGCGAAGACGTAGTCGGAGTAGCCGCCCTCGTACTCGTGGACCACGCCGCGCTGGACGTCCCACATGCGGGTGCACACCTGGTCGAGGAACCACCGGTCGTGGGTGACGCAGACGAGGGCCGACCGGCGCTTCTGCAGATGGCGGGCCAGCCAGGCGATGCCCTCGACGTCGAGGTGGTTGGTGGGCTCGTCCAGGACGAGCAGGTCCTGCTCCTCGATGAGCAGCTTGGCCAGCGCGATCCGGCGCCGCTCACCGCCGGAGAGCGGGCCGATGACGGTGTCCAGGCCCTTGGGGAAGCCGGGCAGGTCGAGCCCGCCGAACAGGCCGGTGAGCACGTCCCTGACCTTGGCGTCGCCCGCCCACTCGTGGTCGGCCATGTCGCCGATGACCTCGTGGCGGACGGTGGCCTCGGGGTCGAGGGAGTCGTGCTGGGTGAGCACGCCGAGGCGCAGCCCGCCGGAGTGGGTGACCCGCCCGGTGTCGGCGTCCTCCTGCTTGGCGAGCATGCGGATGAGCGTGGTCTTGCCGTCGCCGTTGCGGCCCACGACACCGACGCGGTCCCCTTCGGAGACGCCGAGGGAAACGCCGTCGAGCAGGGCACGGGTGCCGTACACCTTGCTGACGTTCTCGACATTGACCAGATTGACGGCCATTACTCTCCTGCCAAGGGGGATGGATCGACCCTCCAGGGTAGTCGCGCCCGGGGGTAAGCCGGCCGGGCGGTCAGCCGCCGTCCGCGGCCTCCCGGCGGCGCTGGTAGCGCCACACGTCCATCAGCCGCTCGTCGAACGGCTGCTCCGGGTCGACGGGGCCGATCCGGTGCTCGGCCTCCACACAGCGCGGATCGTCGCGCACGGCCAGGCCGGACACGGCCCAGAGGCGGATCGGCTGCCGCTCGTCGTGGGTGAGTGCGACCAGCGCGTCCCCCACCTCGGGCTCGCTCCCCCGGTAGTGGGCGAGCCAGTGGCACAGCGCTTCGCGTACGCCGGGGTCCTCGTCGTGGACCAGGGTGAGCACGGTGGTGAGGCTCTCGGGGCGGACCTGGGAGCGGCCGTCCCCGGAGCGCTCCAGGGCCTCCGGCACCAGGGCGCGCACCTCCGGGTCCGGGTGGGCGAGGTACGACAGCCCCACGGCCTCGATCTCGGGGGCGCTGTCATGGATCATCGCGTGCAGGAGCACCGCCAGCACCTGCGGGTCCTCCTCCTGCTCCACCCGGGGCACGAGTTCCCTCCCCCGGTCCCAGAACGGCTGGGGGCCCTTGACGACGTCTCCGAGGATCAGGGACAGCAGGAGGTCGGCGGCGAGCAGGCGGTGCGTCCGGTCGGGGTGGTCGAGCAGGTCCCGGCTCCACTGCCAGGTCTCCTCGTCGATCCGCCGGCCGAGCGTGTCCACCACGTCGCACCACACGACGTGGTTCCGGTCGGGGTGGGCGAGGGCACGGGCGACCAGTTCGCCGAAGGGGGTGCGGATGCCGTAGCGGGCCTCCATGGACGTGAGGATGGCCAGGTGCTCGTCGCGCACGGTCACGGAGCCGAGCGTGAGCTGCTCGCTCCACCAGCCGACCTCGTCGTCCTCGACCCGGACCCGCTCGATGGGCCCGGCGAGGCCGGTGACGCGGCGCAGCTCGGCCTCGGCGCCCGCCTCGGCCCACCGCCGGGCCCGGGCCGGCACGTCCGCACGCGCCGCTGCCGAGAGCGGGATCCGGCTGGTGGCGAGCGCATGCGTCAGCAGGTGGGACCCGCCGTCCACCGCCCGCGTCAGCGGGGTGCTCCCGTCGGGAAGCGGGCGCATGGGGTCGGCACCGGCTTGCAGCAGCGCCTCGGCGACGGGCCGGTCGTACGCCGCCACGGCCAGGCAGAGGACCGGCAGGCCTTCGGCCAGGGCGTCGGGGTCGGCCCCGGACTCCAGCAGTGCCGTGACCTCGTCCGCGTCCCCGCGCCGTACGGCCGCGACCAGTTCTCGCACCCTCGTGTCTCCCCCCTGTCGAAGCAACTGGGGGAGCCTAGGCGCCCGGCAGCGGCCGGGCACGTGATTTAACCGGCGGCCGCCACCGTCGCCCCGGGCACCGGGCCCGACGCCGTACGCACCGTCCGGCACGTCCCGGACGCCAGCAGGGCCTGCGCCACCGCGGCGGCCGACTCCGGGTCGCGGACCAGGAACGCGGTGGTCGGTCCGGAGCCCGAGACGAGGGCGGTGAGGGCACCCGCCGCCCGGCCCGCGGCCAGGGTGCCGGCGAGTTCCGGGAAGAGGGAGAGGGCCGCGGGCTGGAGGTCGTTGGAGACGGCGGCGGCGAGCGCGTCCGGGTCGCCCTTGGCGAGGGCGGCGAGGAGTTCGGCGGAGGCGATGGGCTCGGGGATGTCCGTGCCCTCGCCGAGCCGGTCGAACTCGCGGAACACCGCCGGGGTGGACAGGCCCCGCCCGGCCATCGCGAACACCCAGTGGAAGGTGCCGCCGGTCTCCAGGGGCGTCAGCCGCTCGCCCCGCCCGATACCCAGGGCCGCCCCGCCGACCAGGCTGAACGGCACGTCGCTGCCCAGCTCGGCGCAGATCTCCAGGAGTTCGCCCCGGGAGGCGCCGGTCTGCCACAGCGCGTCGCAGGCCACGAGGGCGCCGGCGCCGTCCGCGCTGCCGCCCGCCATACCGCCGGCGACGGGGATGTCCTTGGCGATGTGGATGTGGACGCCGGGGCTGCGGCCGTACCGCCCGGCGAGCGCCTCGGCGGCCCGCGCCGCCAGGTTCGTGCGGTCCAGGGGGACCTGGTCGGCGTCCGGGCCGTCGCAGGTGACGCGGAGTTCGTCGGCCGGGGTGACGGTGATCTCGTCGTAGAGGCCGACCGCGAGGAAGACGTTGGCGAGGTCGTGGAAGCCGTCGGGGCGGGCGGCGCCGACCGCCAGCTGGACGTTGACCTTGGCCGGGACGCGGACCGTGACGCTCACGCGGGCTCCTTGTCCTGGTGCTGGTTCGCCTTGTGCTCGGCGATACGCGCGAACTCTTCCACGGTCAGCGACTCGCCCCGGGCCTGCGGCGAGACCCCTGCGGCGACCAGCGCCTCCTCGGCGGCGGCGGCCGATCCGGCCCAGCCGGAGAGCGCCGCCCGCAGCGTCTTGCGGCGCTGCGCGAACGCCGCGTCGACGACGGCGAACACCTCGCGCTTGGCGGCCGTCGTCTTCAGCGGCTCGGCCCGGCGGACCAGGGAGACCAGGCCGCTGTCGACGTTGGGCGCGGGCCAGAACACGTTCCGCCCGATGGCACCGGCGCGCTTGACCTCGGCGTACCAGTTGGCCTTGACCGAGGGGACGCCGTACACCTTCGAGCCGGGCGGGGCGGCGAGCCGGTCGGCGACCTCCGCCTGGACCATGACGAGGGTGCGTTCGATGGTCGGGAAGGTGTCGAGCATGTGCAGCAGGACCGGGACGGCCACGTTGTAGGGGAGGTTGGCCACCAGCGCGGTCGGGGCGGGCCCGGGCAGCTCGGTGACGTGCATGGCGTCCGAGTGGACCAGCGCGAACCGGTCGGCGCGCTCGGGCATGCGGGCCGTGATGGTCGCGGGCAGCGCCCCGGCGAGCACGTCGTCGATCTCCACGGCGGTGACCCGGTCGGCGACCTCCAGCAGCGCGAGGGTGAGCGACCCGAGCCCCGGGCCGACCTCGACGACCACGTCGTCGGGGCGGACCTGTGCGGTGCGGACGATCCGGCGGACGGTGTTCGCGTCGATCACGAAGTTCTGTCCGCGTTGCTTGGTCGGGCGTACGCCGAGGGCGGCCGCGAGCTCGCGGATGTCGGCGGGGCCCAGGAGGGCGTCGGGGGTGGGGCTGCTGGTCACGGGACAAGGGTACGGGGGTTCGGTTCCCCCATTACCCGCCCAGCCGTGCCCCGCAGTGCGGCCAGGGGCTGGCCCCCCGCCGCACGTAGAGCTTCTTCGCCCGGTACGTCTGTTCCGCGGCCGGGGCGTCCTGGGGACGGCCCTGGCCGCCGAGGGCCTGCCAGGTCCGGGTGTCGAACTGGTAGAGGCCGCCGTACGTGCCCGAGGAGTCGACCGCGTCGGGCCGGCCGCCGGACTCACAGGCCGCGAGGCCCTGCCAGTCGAGGTGGTCGGCGCCCCGCACGGACGCCGGGCGCCGCATGGTGCCGACCTTGACCAGCTGCGGGCGCGGCTCGCGCACCACCTCGGATCCGATCCGGCGCGGCTTCTGCGGGACTCCGTTGACCGTGCGCAGGGCGAAGGTGACCCGGCGCAGTCCCGGCTCGCCCGCCCGCTCCACGACCTCCGTGCCCCGGAACAGTGCCGGGTCCTCCGCCCGCCGCACCTGGAAGGGGATCGGCTCTTCGCGGACCTCCCGGCCGCCGGTGATCCGCAGCACCGTCACGGTCTGCCCGTCCCGCGGGAAGGCGCCCTGCGGGACCGAGGTGGCGTCCTGGCCGTGCAGGGTGATCCCGGCCTCCTCGACGACCTCCCGGACGGTCGCCGCGTTGGTGCGCACCGTGCGGGCGCGGCCGTCCGCCATGATCGTGACCGTCCGCTCGGTCCGCACGTCCAGGGCGAGTCCCCCGCGTCCGATGCGCCGGGAGAGCGACGTGGACACGTACGCGCCCTCGTGCCGCACACCGAGCTGCCGCAGCGCCCCCTCCACCGTGTGGGCGGTCGTCCACACCTCACGCCGGTGCCCGTCGAGGGTGAGCCGTACGGGACGGGCGTAGTGCACGGCGACCTCGTCGCCGCTGCTGATCCGGGCGCCGGGCCCGGGCGCCACCAGGTCGTGGGCACCGACCTCGACCCCTTCCTCCGCCAGCAGCTCGGTGACGTCGTCGGCGAAGGTGTGCAGCGTGCGGGCCTTGCCGTCGACGTTCAGCTCGATCGCCTTGTCCTTGGCGACGAACGCCGTGGTGCCGCCCGCCAGGAAGGCGACGACGAGGGCCTGCGGGAGCAGCCGTCGCATGGGGCTGTCCGGGCGCTGGGTGTAGCGCGTCCTGCGCCGGCGCGCGGCCCTTCGGTGCGATCCGGTGCGCGCCGGGGCGCGCGAACCGGCGTGCGCGCCCAGGCCCGGCTCGGGGCGCCCGACGGTCCCGGGCGCGGGTTCGTCGTCCGGAGCGCCCTGCCGGGGCAGCGCGGGCAGGGTCGGCGCCTCGTAGGCGGGCCGATAGGTGTCCGCGTACGCGCCGGGTGGCGCCGGCGTCCCGTGGACCAGGGTCTCGGCGCCGTGCAGGTCGGCCGGCGACACGTCGAACCCGCCGTACACCGGATCGGCGTAGGCGGGGCCATACGTCTCGTACGCCTTGTACGTCTCGTACCGCGCGTTGCTCACGCCGACACGCTCCAGGGGCCGGAGGGGGTCCAGAGGGGTCCGGATAGGGCCCCCAGAACCTAGCGGAGCGATCGTCACTCTCCAAAGCGACGCGACTACGCACAGTCGTGCGGTGAGGTGGACGGCGAGGTCAGTAGCCGAACGCGCGTGCCGTGTTCGCGCCGAGGGCCGTGGCCAGCGCGTCCTCGTCGATGCCGCGCACCTCCGCCATGGCCCGCACGGTGATCGGCACGAGGTAGGGGGCGTTGGGCCGTCCGCGGTAGGGGGCGGGGGTGAGGAAGGGCGCGTCGGTCTCCACGAGGAGGAGCTCCAGCGGGGCCACCGCCACCGCGTCCCGCAGGTTCTGGGCGTTCTTGAAGGTGACGTTGCCGGCGAACGACATGTAGTAGCCCGCGCTCGCGCAGATCCCGGCCATGTCGGCGTCGCCGGAGTAGCAGTGGAAGACGGTCCGCTCGGGAGCGCCCTCCTCCTTCAGCACCCGCAGGACGTCGGCGTGGGCCTCGCGGTCGTGGATGACCAGGGCCTTGCCGTGCCGTTTGGCGATCTCGATGTGTGCGCGGAAGGAACGCTCCTGCGCCTCCTTGCCCTCGGGCCCGGTGCGGAAGTAGTCGAGGCCGGTCTCGCCGACGCCCTTGACCTGCTCCAGCGCGGCCAGCCGGTCGATCTCGGCGAGGGCGTCGTCCAGGGCGGCCTGACCGCCGGGTTCGCGGGCGCCCTGCCGCGACCACCCTCCCCCAGCCCCAGGGGGCTGGGAGGTGCCCCCAGGGTCGCCGTGCACGATGCGGGGCGCCTCGTTCGGGTGCAGGGCGACCGTCGCGTGGACGGCGTCGTGGGCCGCCGCCGTCTCGGCCGCCCAGCGGGAGCCCTTGAGGTCGCAGCCGACCTGCACGACCGTCGTGACTCCGACCGACGCCGCCTTCGCCAGCGCCTCCTCGACCGTGCCGGACTGCATGTCCAGGTGGGTGTGTGAGTCGGCGACCGGCACCCGCAGGGGCTCCGGGAGGGGCGGGGCCGCGTTCTTGTCCGGGCGGCCGGCATCGTTCGAAGGCATGCCCCGATCCTACGAAAGGGGTACGCCCTCCCCGGTGGGGGAGGACCGGGGAGGGCGTCGGACAAGGCAGCCGGACGGGTCAGCTCGCCTTGCGCTGGAAGGGATGCAGCAGGTCGGACAGGTGCCAGTGGTGGTGCTCGCGCTGTTCCTGGCCGGCCGTCGCCCCGGCCTCGGCGTCCGCGGTGGGCCCCTCCACGGGCCCGGCGGGGGGCGGCACGCGGTGGGGACGGTGAGCCGCGTCACGTGCCGACGCGACCCGCCCGGGCCGCATGATCCGCACGACGTGGCTGTCGCAGTTGTGGCACTCGGGCTTGCTCAACGGGGAGGGCACCACCTTGCCGTCGGCCACGTAGAGGACGAACTCGTGACCCGCGGCGTCCGTGTGGTGCTCTATCTCGTACGACTGCTCCCAGCCGTGCCCGCACCGCATGCAGGCGAAGGAGTAGGACTCGTTGACGACTGCGGTCGCACCGGCGCGGAGCCCGGTCTGCCCTGCGATCTCACTCATGCCAGCTCCTGTTGGTCCGCTGTGGCGTGAGGACGATTCCGTCCCCGCGACCCAGTGGACTCCTCGGCCGGACCGATGGCAGCAGACCTGTCGACTGTTGGCCCCGATTTGGGCGTCCCTTGCCCCTGCGCCCCTTCTCCTTTGCTCAGGCATGGGGCGCACGCTCAAACGACATGCGCCCTGCTCAGAGGGTGTTCAGCGCACCCTGAGGGGCGCGAGGAACTGCGCGATCAACCCCACACAACCCGCGCCCCGCAAACCACCCGGAGCCCCACCCCGAACCCGGTCACCCCGCCGCGTTCTTCGCGGCGACCACCGCATCGAACACAACCCTCTTCGGCACCCCGGCCTCCACCGCCACCGCGGCGATCGCCTCCTTGCGCCGCTCCCCCGCTTCCTCCCGCACCCGGACCCGCCGCACCAGCTCCTCGGGCCCGACCTCTTCGGGCCCCTTCTCCGGCGCGCCCTCCACGACGACGGTGATCTCCCCGCGCACGCCCTCCGCGGCCCACGCGGCCAGCTCCCCCAGCCCGCCGCGCCGGATTTCCTCGTACGTCTTGGTCAGCTCCCGGCACACCGCCGCCCGTCGCTCGGCCCCGAACACCTCGGCCATGGCCGACAGCGTGTCGTCGAGCCGGTGGGGGGCCTCGAAGTAGACGAGCGTCCGCCGCTCCCCGGCGACCTCCCGCAGCCGCCCCAGCCGCTCCCCCGCCTTGCGCGGCAGGAACCCCTCGAAGCAGAACCGGTCCACGGGCAGCCCGGACAGCGCGAGCGCGGTGAGCACCGCGGACGGCCCGGGCACGGCGGTGACCCGCACGTCCCTCTCGACCGCGGCGGCCACCAGCCGGTACCCCGGGTCGGAGACCGACGGCATCCCCGCGTCCGTGACGAGCAGCACCCGCGCCCCGCCCACCAGCTCCTCGACCAGTTCCGGCGTCCGGGCGGACTCGTTGCCCTCGAAGTACGACACCACCCGGCCCTTGGGCGTGACGCCGAGCGCCTGGGTCAGCCGGCGCAGCCGCCGCGTGTCCTCGGCGGCGACGACGTCGGCTCCGGCCAGTTCCTCGGCGAGCCGGGGCGGGGCGTCCGCGATGTCGCCGATGGGGGTGCCTGCGAGTACGAGGGTTCCGATCACGCCCCCATCCTCCCAGGGGCGGCGACCGGGGACTCCTCCCAGGGGCGGACGATGCGGACGCATGCGGCCATGCACGGGACTCACACAGAACGGTTCCCTACGATGGCGCGGTGACCAGTACCGCGTCCTCCACGGACACCCGTCAGGGCCAGGCGCCGCTCGACCAGCGGCCGTCCTGGCAGCAGCGGCTGCGCCGCTTCGGCTACCAGGGGCAGCCCGGAAGCGACGCCCGCGACGTCCGTGACCGCCTGGTGCCGCCGTACGCCGAGCCCTCTCCGCGGCTGTGGGCGGCGCTCGGCATCCGGCACACGCTCGCCGAAGGGCTGGTGCGCTGGTCGGGCTGGATCGGCCCGCTGCTCGTCACGCTGCTGGCGGGGGTGCTGCGGTTCTGGAACCTGGGCAGCCCGCGGGCGGTGATATTCGACGAGACGTACTACGCCAAGGACGCGTGGGCGCTGGTCCACCGCGGGTTCGAGCTCAACTGGGACAAGAACGCCAACGACCTGGTCCTGTCGTCGGGCGGCCACGTCACGCTCCCGGCGGACGCGGCGTACGTCGTGCACCCGCCGGTCGGCAAGTACGTCATCGGCCTCGGCGAGCTGATGTTCGGCTTCGACCCCTTCGGCTGGCGGTTCATGACCGCGCTGCTCGGCACGCTGTCCGTGCTGCTGCTGTGCCGGATCGGCCGCCGCCTGTTCCGCTCCACCTTCCTGGGGTGTCTCGCGGGCGCGCTGATGGCGGTGGACGGCCTGCACTTCGTGATGAGCCGCACGGCACTGCTCGACGGCGTGCTGATGTTCTTCGTGCTGGCGGCGTTCGGCTGTCTGCTCGTCGACCGGGACAAGGCCCGTGCAAGGCTCGCCGCCGCGCTGCCGCTGGACGAGGACGGCCGGGCGCGGCCCGACCGGCACACGGCCGAGACGGCCCGCCTGGGATGGCGCCCCTGGCG
Source organism: Streptomyces sp. NPDC126510 (assembly GCF_040302345.1). NCBI lineage: Bacteria > Bacillati > Actinomycetota > Actinomycetes > Kitasatosporales > Streptomycetaceae > Streptomyces > Streptomyces sp. NPDC126510. The sequence continues at coordinate 169,717 of NZ_JBEORR010000008.1, forward strand.
CTGGGGCGCGGGCCTGATGCTGGGTCTGGCCATCGGCACGAAGTGGAACGGCCTGTACATCCTGGCCGCGTTCTGCCTGATGGCGGTGTTGTGGGACGTCGGCTCGCGACGGGTCGCCGGTGCCCGCCACCCGTACTCGGCGGTCCTCAAGCGCGACACGGGCCTCGCGTTCCTCGCCACGGTCCCGGTCGCCCTGGTCACCTACCTGCTGTCCTGGACGGGCTGGATCCTCTCCGCCACGAACGGCTCCGGCGGCTACTTCCGCAACTGGGCCGCGACCAGCGGCAAGGGCGGCAGCTGGACGTTCCTGCCCGACTGGCTGCGCAGCCTGTGGCACTACGAGCACCAGGTCTACGAGTTCCACGTCGGCCTGTCGTCGCCGCACACGTACCAGTCCAACCCGTGGAGCTGGCTCGTCCTCGGCCGACCGGTGTCGTACTTCTACGAGTCCCCGGCCCCCGGCAAGGACGGCTGCCCGGCCGACGCGGGCGAGAAGTGCGCCCGTGAGGTGCTCGCGCTGGGCACGCCGCTGCTGTGGTGGGTCGCCTGCTTCGCCGTCCTGTACGTCCTGTGGCGCTGGCTCTTCCGCCGCGACTGGCGCGCGGGCGCCATCGCCTGCGGCATCGCGGCCGGCTACCTGCCCTGGTTCATGTACCAGGAGCGCACGATCTTCTTCTTCTACGCCGTCGTCTTCCTGCCGTTCCTGTGCCTGGCGGTGGCGATGCTGCTCGGCGCGATCATCGGCCCACCCCGCTCCTCCGACACCCGCCGCGTGGCAGGCGCCACGGCAGCGGGCGTCCTGGTCCTCCTGATCACCTGGAACTTCATCTACTTCTGGCCGCTGTACACCGGCCAGGCCATCCCGATCGACGACTGGCGGTCGCGGATGTGGCTGGATACATGGGTTTGATCTGTGTTCGGTCAAAAATCGAAACACCTGTCCCGTTAGTAACCGCTTACGCATAGGGTGCTCCCGGGATTCGAGCTTTCTGAACGCGTTCAAGGGGGCGCGGAGGGCTCAACGGGGAGGGGCCGCCCTATGAGCAAGGGGGTCAAAGCCGCCGTCATAGGCGGGGTGTTCGCGGTGATGGTGGGTGGGGCCGGGTACGGCGCCTACAACATCGTGAGCGCGCTGAGCGGTGACGGGGGCGGCGCGGGCGGGGTCGCCGCGGAGAAGCGGACGGGGCCGCCCGGCAAGGACGCGGTCAAGGAGACCACCGCGGCGTTCTTCAAGGCCTGGCAGTCGGGAGCGTCCGCGAAGGCGGCGTCGTACACGAACAACGACGCGGCCGCCGAGCAGCTGCTCAGCGCCTTCGCCGAAGACGCCCACATCACCGACGTGAAGATCACGCCGGGCGCGGCCCGGGGCACCACCGTGCCGTACACGGTGAAGGCGAAGGTGGCCTACGACGGGAAGTCCGAGCCGCTGAGCTACCGGAGCGAGCTCAAGGTCGTGCGCGGGCTCACCACCGGGCGGGCGCTCGTCGACTGGCAGCCGTCCGTCGTGCACCCCGAGCTGAAGAAGGACGACACCCTCGTCACCGAGAAGTCGGCCACCCCGCCCATCGAGGCCGTCGGCCGCGACGGCTCGGAGCTGACCAAGGAGAAGTACCCCTCCCTCGGCCCGATCCTGGACGCCCTGCGCGAGAAGTACGGCGAGCAGGCCGGCGGCACCCCCGGCATCGAGCTGGTCGTCCGGCACAACGGGGACGGCGCTCCCGACACCCCGCTGCTCACCCTCGCCAAGGGCAAGCCGGGCAAGCTCACCACCACGATCAGCCCGAGCGCGCAGGCGGCCGCCGAGAAGGCGGTCAAGCGGTTCGCCCAGTCGTCGGTGGTCGCCGTCAAGCCCAGCACCGGCGAGGTGCTGGCCGTGGCCAACAACCGCACGGACGGCTTCAACGCGGCCTTCGAGGGCCAGTCGGCACCCGGCTCCACCATGAAGATCATCACCGCCGCGATGCTCATCGACAACGGCGTGACCTCGATGAACGGCCCGGCGCCCTGCCCCGACACCGCCGTGTGGCAGAGCCAGACGTTCAAGAACCTGACCGGTATGAAGCCCAACGAGAACGCCACGCTGGCCAACAGCTTCATGCGGTCCTGCAACACCGCCTTCATCAAGCTCATCGACGAGAAGCCGCTCACGGACGCCTCGCTGACCCGGGAGGCCGAGGACCGCTTCGGGCTGGGGCAGGACAACTGGAAGACCGGCATCGTCTCCTTCGACGGCAACGTGCCCGCGGTCGACGGGCCCGACCGGGCGGCGGGCGCCATCGGGCAGGGGCAGGTTCAGATGAGCCCCCTGAACATGGCCTCGGTCACCGCGACCGCCATCACCGGGGCCTTCCGCCAGCCGTACCTGGTCTCGCCGAAGCTGGACGGCCGGGAACTGGCACGGGCCGAGGGCCTGCGGTCGAGCACCGCGAGCCAGCTCAAGCAGATGATGCGCCTCACCGCCACGCAGGGCACCGCGGCCCAGGCCATGTCCGGGCTCGGCGGTGACATCGGCGCCAAGACCGGTTCCGCCGAGGTCGACGGCAACGCCAAGTCCAACAGCTGGTTCACCGGATTCCGGGACGACATCGCGGCGGCGGCCATGACCGAGGAGGGCGGCCACGGCGGCGACGCGGCCGGGCCGATTGTCGCAGCCGTGCTACGAACAGGTGGCTGATCTCACCTTCGAGGAACGGGACTCTAGGGTGGTGGCCGTCGTTGAGAGTTGGGACAGCTGAGGGCGACGGGGACCCTGGGGATTCGCGGAGGAACGAACAGCAGTGGGCAACAGAAGGCGCGTCGCCGAGCGACGGAAGACGAGACCCGCCGTGATCGGCGGAATGATCGCCGTGGTCGTCGCGGGTGGCGGAGCCGGTGCCTACGCGCTGTTCGGCGGTGGTGCCGCCGCCGACGACGGGTCGCGGGCGGCGGACCAGAAGGCCAAGGTGAAGACCGGCCCGCTGTCGCCGGCCGAGGTCACCTCCACCGCCACCGCCTTCCTCACCGCCTGGCAGTCCGGAAAGATCACGCAGGCCGCCACCGCCACCGACGACCCCTCCGCGGCCCGGCCGCTGCTCACCGGCTACGCCAAGGACGCCCACGTCAAGGACGTCACCCTCACCCCGGGCAAGCCCACCGGCGACAAGGTGTCGTTCTCCGTCAAGGGCACCGTGTTGTACAAGGGCACCGCCAAGCCACTGACGTACGACAGCGCCCTGACCGTGACGCGCCGCGCCGCCGACGGGAAGCCCCTGGTCGACTGGCACTCCGCGGTCGTCCACCCGGACCTGAGGGACGGCGACACGCTGGTGACGGGTGAGGCCGGCACACCGCCGGTCAAGGCCCTCGACCGGGACGGCGGGGAGCTGACCACGAAGAAGTACGCCTCCCTCGGCCCGGTCCTGGACGGACTGCGTGAGAAGTACGGCAAGGAGGCCGGCGGCAAGGCCGGTATCGAGCTGCGGGTCGTGCGCGGCAAGGCCGCCAAGGCCAAGGACCTCTCCGACAAGACCCTGCTGGAGCTGAGCGAGGGCACGCCGGGCACGGTGAAGACCACGCTGGACCCCGCCCTGCAGGCGGCGGCGGAACAGAAGGTCGCGAAGAAGGCCAGGTCGTCGGTGGTCCTGCTGCGGGTCTCGACCGGCGAGATCCTCGCCGCGGCCAATGCCTCCCCCGGCTTCAACACCGCCTTCCAGGGCTCCCTGGCCCCCGGCTCCACGATGAAGGTCATCACTTCGTCGCTGCTGCTGGAGAAGGGCCTGGCCTCGGCGGACAAGAAGCACCCGTGCCCGAAGTACTTCACGTACGGCCACTGGAAGTTCCAGAACGACGACAAGTTCGAGATCAAGAACGGCACCTTCAAGGCGAGCTTCGCCCGGTCCTGCAACACGGCCTTCATCAGCCAGGCCCCGAAGCTGAAGGACGACGACCTGACCAAGGAGGCCCAGCAGGTCTTCGGCCTGGGGCTGAACAACTGGGCGATCGGCGTGCCGTCCTTCGACGGCGCGGTGCCGGTGCAGTCGGCGGCCCAGATGGGAGCCTCGCTGATCGGGCAGGGCGGGGTCCGCATGAACCCGCTGAACATGGCGTCGGTCTCGGCGACGGTCAAGGCCGGCACCTTCCACCAGCCCTACCTGGTCTCCCCGGACGTGGACGGACGCAAGCTGGCGAAGGCCTCCCGCACCCTGCCGGCGAGCACCCTGTCCCAGCTGCGGGAGCTGATGTCGTACACGGCCGCCTACGGCACGGCAGCGGAGGCGATGGCCGGAGTCGGCGGTGACGTCGGCGCGAAGACCGGGTCCGCCGAGGTCGACGGGCAGAAGAAGCCGAACGGCTGGTTCACGGCCTACCGGGGCGACCTGGCCGCCGCGGGCGTGGTCCAGCAGGGCGGGCACGGCGGCTCGACGGCGGGTCCGATCGTGGCGGCGCTGCTGAAGATGGGCGGCTGAACGCGGGGCTCAATGGGTGACGGGTTCCGCGGCGGCCATGTACGTCCGCCGCAGGAACCGCAGCAGCGCCTGCCGCTCGAACTGCACCACCGACACGCCCTGCGCGGTGTGGAACTCCACGACGACCTGCACCCGGCCGCAGGGCCACACCCTTACCTCGCCGCTCCCGGCGGGGGCCCGCAGCCCCTCCTCCAGCAGCTCGCGGGCGAAGGTCCATTCGCCTCCCCCGGTCCCGGGCAGCGCCATGCGCACCTTGCGGGGGTCGTGGTCGGGGTCGTAGCGCAGCCTGACCGGTACCGCCTCCAGCTCGTCGACGAGCGGGACGGCCGCGTCCGAGACGATGTGGGCTCGCGCGTACTGCTCGACTACGGACATCGGACAGCCCCTTCACCGTGCGCAATCCGAGTGGAAACCGTGCGTCCACTCCTTCTCCAATGTCGCATATTTTCCGGATTGCGCCCGCGGGGGCGGATATCTCACGAGTGAGATAAAACGAGCTTCACGCTCTTGCAAATCGTTCGCATCAAGCCACATCATCGGACGGTGCATGTACCTGACGGATTCATCAACGCGCCCACCTCCGCCGCCACCGGTGTGATCGCCGCGGGCGCCGTAGCCGTAAGCCTGCGCGGCGCGCGCCGCGAACTCGACGAGCGCACGGCGCCGCTGGCCGGACTCGTCGCGGCGTTCATCTTCGCCGTACAGATGCTGAACTTCCCCGTCGCGGCGGGCACCAGCGGCCACCTGCTGGGCGGTGCGCTGGCGGCGATACTCGTCGGCCCCTACACCGGTGTTCTGTGCGTCTCCGTCGTCCTGCTGATGCAGGGCATCCTCTTCGCGGACGGGGGTCTGACCGCGCTCGGCGTGAACATCACCAACATGGCGATCGTCACGACGGTCGTCGCGTACGCCCTCTTCCGCGGCCTGGTGAAGGTGCTGCCCCGCACCCGCAGGTCGGTCACCGCGGCCTCCTTCGTCGCCGCCCTGGTATCCGTCCCGGCCGCCGCGCTGGCCTTCACGCTGATGTACGCGATCGGCGGCACCACCGACGTCTCGATCGGCAAGGTCGCCACCGCCATGGTCGGCGTGCACGTCCTGATCGGCATCGGCGAGGCCGTGATCACCGCACTGACCGTCGGCGCGGTCATCGCGGTACGCCCCGACCTGGTGTACGGGGCACGCGGGCTGACGCAGAAACTCAAGCTGCGGGTGAACGGCGAACTGGTCGACGCGCCCGAGGCCGAGCCCGCCCCCGTGGCCGCCCGGACCTCGCACCGCAAGGTGTGGGCGGCGGGCCTGGTCACCTCCCTCGTGCTGGCCGGCTTCGTCAGCTTCTACGCCTCGGCGAACCCCGACGGCCTGGAGAAGGTCGCAACCGATCACGGCATCGACAAGAAGGCCGAGGAGCACTCCGCCGCCGACTCCCCGCTCGCCGACTACGGCGTCAAGGACGTCGACGACGCCCGTCTGTCCGGGGGGCTGGCGGGGGTCATCGGCGTGGGCGTGACGGTGGTCGCGGGCACCGGGGTGTTCTGGGCCGTGCGCCGTCGCCGCACGGCCGGCACGTCCCCGTCGGACACGTCGAGCCTGACGAGCGCCTGACATGGGAGCGGGTCACGCGCACAAGCTGTACCGGCACGGGCACTCGCCCGTGCACGGCCTGCCGCCGCACACCAAGCTCGCGGCCGTGTTCGCCTTCGTGGTGGTCGTGGTGTCGACGCCGCGCGAGGCGATGTGGGCGTTCGGGCTGTACGCCGTGCTGCTCGGGGCCGTCGCATACGTCGCGCGCGTGCCCCCCGGCTTCCTGCTCAGGCGGCTGCTGATCGAGGTGCCGTTCGTCGCGTTCGCGGTGCTCATGCCGTTCGTGGCGGAGGGCGAGCGGGTCGACGTCCTCGGTGTGTCCCTGAGCGTGAACGGCCTGTGGGGCGCCTGGAACGTGCTGGCCAAGGGCACGCTCGGCGTCGCGGCCTCGGTGCTGCTGGCCGCCACGACCGAGCTGCGCGAACTGCTGCTGGGCCTGCAGCGCCTCAAGCTCCCGCCGCTGCTCGTGCAGATCGCGTCCTTCATGATCCGCTACGGCGACGTCATCACCGACGAGATGCGGCGCATGCGGATCGCCCGGGAGTCACGCGGCTTCGAGGCGAGCGGCGTGAAGCACTGGGGCGTGCTCGCCAAGTCGGCGGGCGCGCTGTTCATCCGTTCCTACGAGCGCGGTGAGCGCGTGCACCTGGCCATGGTCAGCCGCGGGTACGCCGGCTCCATGCCCGTCATCGACGAGGTGACCGCGTCCCGGGCGCAGTGGTCGTACGCCCTCACCCTCCCCTGCGCCGCTCTGCTCGTCTGTCTGCTGGGATGGTCCCTGTGACTGCTTCTCTCGAGGTCTCGGGCCTCGCCTTCGCCTACCCCGACGGACACCAGGCCCTCTTCGGCGTCGACTTCTCGGTCGCGCGCGGTGAGCGGGTCGCGCTGCTCGGTCCGAACGGCGCCGGCAAGACGACCCTCGTCCTGCACCTCAACGGCATCCTGAGCGGCGGCGCCGGCACGGTGACGGTCGCCGGGCTGCCCGTGGACAAGCGGAACATGGCCGAGGTCCGGCGCCGGGTCGGCATCGTCTTCCAGGACCCGGACGACCAGCTGTTCATGCCGACGGTCCGGGAGGACGTGGCGTTCGGGCCGGCGGCGGCCGGGCTGAAGGGCCCCGGGCTGGAGGAGCGCGTGGACCGGGCGCTGGAGCGGGTCGGCATGGCGGAGTTCAAGGACCGCCCACCGCACCACCTGTCCTTCGGGCAGCGCCGCCGGGTGGCCGTCGCGACCGTGCTGGCGATGGAGCCGGAGATCCTCGTCCTGGACGAGCCCTCCTCCAACCTCGACCCCGCCTCCCGCCGCGAACTGGCGGACATCCTGCGCTCCCTGGACGTGACCGTGCTGATGGTCACGCACGACCTGCCCTACGCGCTGGAGCTGTGCCCGCGCTCCCTGGTGCTCAGCGACGGGGTGATCGCGGCCGACGGGCCGACCGGCGAGCTGCTCTCGGACGAGGAGCTGATGCGGGCCCATCGCCTGGAGCTGCCGTTCGGCTTCGACCCGCGTGCCGTCCCGGTGGCGCCGGCCCGTCCGTGACAATGGGCGCGTGACGAACGAGGAGAGCGACGGATCGCTGCTGCTGGACGAGCAGCTGTGCTTCGCGCTGTACGCCGCGCAGCGCGCGGTGACGGCGGCGTACCGGCCGCTCCTCGACGAGCTGGGTCTCACCTATCCCCAGTACCTGGTGCTGCTGGTCCTCTGGGAGCGCGGCGAGACCACCGTCAAGGACCTGGCCTCGGCTCTGCGCCTGGACTACGGCACGGTCTCGCCGCTGCTGAAGCGGCTGGAGGCGGCCGGCCTGGTACGGCGTGAGCGGTCGGCGCGGGACGAGCGGTCGGTGCTGGTGGCCGTGACGGGGCACGGGGAGGAACTCCGGGATCGGGCGGGCCGGGTGCCCGGTGCGCTGCTCACGGCGACCGGGCTGGACGCGGCGGAGGCCGGGCGGCTGCGCGCGGAACTGTGGCGGCTGGCCGAGCGTGCGGAGACGGCGGCGGACCGGGCCCGCTGAGGGTTACCGCGAGTTTCCCACCCCTGATCACCAACCCCGTGTTACCGGCCAGTACCTTGTGCACGATGTATTTGTGCACACTTGGTTCCGGGGGAGGACAGCATGACTGACGGCCCCGCCGTCGACACCCGCCCGACGAAGATCATGTACGTGGCGGAGGCCACCGCCCACGGCGGCCGCGAGGGCTACGTGACCAGCCAGGACGGTCAGCTCGACCTCAGGGTCGCGATGCCCCCGCAGCTCGGCGGCGACGGCAATGGCACCAACCCGGAACAGCTCTTCGCGGCCGGTTACAGCGCCTGCTTCCACAACGCCCTGATCCTCGTCGGCAACCGCGAGGGCTACGACCTGGCCGGCTCCACGGTCGCCGCGAAGGTCGGCATCGGCCCCAACCAGCAACGCGGCTACGGCCTCGCGGTCGCCCTCAGCGTCTCGCTGCCGGTCGTCGACGCGGACCTCGCGACCCGGCTGGTGGACGCGGCCCACGAGATCTGCCCGTACTCGAACGCGACCCGCGGGAACATCGATGTGACCATCCTGCTTGGCTAGGGGGAGCACCACGAGCACAGCGGCGAGACGAGGAGTACGGGCGTGGACGTGCACGGCACAGTGGCCGAGGGCTTCGAGCCGGTGAGGGACGCGTTCGTACGGAACTTCGAAACGCTCGGGGACCGGGGCGCGGCGGTCGCCGTCTACCGGGACGGGCACAAGGTCGTCGACCTGTGGGCCGGCACGAAGGACGTCGACGGTACGGCCCCCTGGGAGCGCGGCACGGCCCAGGTCGTGCGCTCGGCGACCAAGGGCGTCGCCGCCGCCGTACTCCTGCTGCTGCACCAGCGCGGGCAGCTGGACCTGGACGCGCCGGTGGGGCACTACTGGCCGGAGTTCAAGGCGCGGGGCAAGGAGCGGGTGCTGGTCCGGCACGTGCTGAACCACCGCGCCGGACTGCCGGTCCTCGACCGGCCGCTCACCCCGCAGGAGGCGCTCGACCCGCTGCGGGGCCCGGAGGTGCTCGTCGCGCAGGCCCCGGCCTGGGAGCCCGGCACCGACCACGGCTACCACGCGCTCACCTACGGCTGGCTGGTCGACGAACTGGTGCGGCGCGTGACCGGGCAGGGCACCGGGCAGTGGCTGGCGTCGCAGATCACCGGCCCGCTGGGGCTGGACCTCTGGCTCGGTCTGCCGGAGTCGGAGGCCGGCCGGGTGGGGCGGGTGGGCCGCGTCGAGGGAGCCGAGCCGGCCGGCGGCCTGCGGGCCCGCCCCAAGCGCTCGGTCACCGAGGCCTACGAGGATCCGGCCTCCCTCACGCGCCGGGCGTTCGCCGCGATCTCCCCGTTCCCGGACCAGAACGACCCCGCCTACCGGGCGACCGCCCTCCCCGCGACGAACGCCATGGCGACGGCGGACGGGCTGGCCCGTTTCTACGCGACGCTGATCGGCGACACGGCCGGTGCCGGGCGCCTCTTCACCCCGGAGACGGTGGAACTGGCCCGGGCCGAGGAGTCGGCGGGCCCGGACCGGGTCCTGGTGGTCGGCACCCGCTTCGGCCTCGGCTACATGCTGCACGGCAGCGCCTCGCCGTTCCTCACCCCGGGATCCTTCGGCCACCCCGGCCGGGGCGGCGCCCTCGGGTTCGCCGACCCGGAGACCGGGATCGCCTTCGGCTATGTCACGAACGGCTTCCGCAAGACGGTGACGGCGGACCCGCGGGCGCAGGGGCTGGTGCGGGCGGTGCGGGGAGTACTGGACCTGTAGTCCGGGGGCCGGACCTCCGGCAGCCTCTAGACGTGGATCGGGTGCGAGGTCCGGCCGGACGCCTGGTCGATCTCCTCGTGGGCTTTGGTCAGCAGCCGCATGGCGAGTTCGTTGAGCGCCCTCGCTCCGGCGATCTCCTCCCCGACCCTCGGCTGATTGGCGTCGGTCCGGTGCCGGCTCGCGTGGCCGTGCGCCCGTACCTCACTGCCGTCGGGCAGACGGACCATCGCGGCCGCCCGCGTGTGCTGGTCGTCCTCCGTGAACTCCATCTCGACGTGCCACCCCACAGTGGTGTGCATCATGACGATCACCTCCGGAACGCTTAATTCCAGGGTGCTCCTCGCACCGGCCGGACGCACCCGCCTGACAGGCCCCTATCCGGCGTGCACCCCGCCTGCCGGGCCCTATCCAGCGTGCAGCATCAGCCCGATCCCGACGACCAGCAGGCCGGCCGCCGCGATCCTCGGCGCGCCGAATCTCTCCTTGAAGAACACGGCCCCGATCGCCGCTCCGACGATGATCGACGACTCGCGCAGGGCCGCGATGGGGGCGAGTTCGGCCCGGGTCTGGGCCCACAGGACGAGCGCGTAGGCGGCGACGGACAGCGCGGCACCGATCAGCCCGACCCCGGCGAAGGGCCGCAGCAGGGTGACGGTATCCCCGCGCCAGCGCCACAGCGCGTACGCCGGGATGACCACTCCCTGGACCGCCATCAGCCAGGCGATGTACCCGAGGGAGGACCCGGAGGCCCGCACGCCCAGGCCGTCGACGACGGTGTAGACCGCTATGGTCAGCCCGGTCGCCAGGGCAGCTCCGATCGCCGCCCAGTCGGGCCGCCGACCGCGCAGTCCCCACAGGGCGACGCCGGTCAGCCCGGCGCAGGACAGGGCGATCCCGGCGGCGGCCCACCCGTCGGGCACCTCGTGCGCGAAGAGGGCGGCGAGCAGGGTCACGACGAGGGGCGCGGTACCCCGGGCGATGGGATAGGCCTGCCCGAAGTCCCCGAGCCGGAAGGACGTCATCAGCAGCGCGTAGTAGGCGATGTGGACGGCGGCGGAACCGAGCAGGTACGGCCAGGCCCCGGCCGCCGGGAACGCCACGAACGGTGCCAGGGCCAGCCCGATGACCATCCCGCCGCCCGAGATCAGCGCGAAGCCGACGAGCTTGTCGGTGATCTTGTGGGCGATGGCGTTCCAGCTGGCGTGGGTGACCGCGGCGAGCAGGACGGCGGCGGTGACCAGAGGGGTCACGAGGTGGGCTCGCGCACGTCCACCAAGGTGCCGCCGGCGTGGGTGACGAGGTCCGCGGGGGCCATGGGGAACACGGCGTACGGCGTCCCGGCCGCGGCCCAGACGACGTCGTGCTCCAGCAGGGACCGGTCGGCGAGCACCCGGGTCCTGGTCCGGTGCCCGAAGGGCGGCACGCCGCCGATGGCGTACCCGGTGGTCTCCCGCACGATGTCCACCTTGGCCCGGGTGACCTTGTCGGCGCCGAGTTCCTTGCGGACGAGTTCGAGGTCGACCCGGGAGGCGCCGTCCATGAGCACGAGCACGGGTACGCTGTCCGCCGCGAAGATCAGCGACTTGCAGATCTGGCTCAGCTCGCACCCGATCGCGGCGGCGGCCTCGGCGGCGGTGCGGGTGGCGTCGGGGAAGCGGCGGACCTGGCTCACGAGGTCCCCGAGCCCGAGCTCCCGCAGGGCTTCGGCGAAACGGGGATGAGCTCCGGAGCTCCCGGCGTCCGTGGCGGCTGTCGTCGTCATGGGGAGCACGGTAGTTGTCGGTGTAGGGCGCACGCGAGTGGGTTCGGGGCGCGCAGGTGCGGCTCGCCGCCGGCCGGGGAGGGACGGCCTAATCGGTGGGCACGCCGAGGGCGGGGAGGACCACGGCGTCGATGTACGAGGTGAGGAAGGCCGCCGTCGGAGGCCGGTCGTCGACGATCGCGCGGGTGACGAAGGCGCCGAGCATCATGTGCATCACGAACTCCAGCGCGGGGCAGTCCGCGCGCACCTCGCCGCGGTCGACGGCGCGCTGGAGCACGCGGCGCGAGTCCGCGATCTCCGGTTCGATGATCTGGCTCCGGAACTCGCTGTGGAGATCGGGATTGGCGTGCATCGCCGTGGCCAGGCCGCGCATCAGCGCGCCGTTCTGCTCCATCTCGGCGTCGTCCGCGCGCGCCAGCAGGGCGTGGAAGTCGCCGCGCAGCGAGCCGGTGTCGACCTCGTCGAGGCTCTTCACCGGCTTGTTGTGGCGAAGCGCCTTGACGACCAGCTGGGCCTTGCCGCCCCACTGGCGGTAGAGGGTGGCCTTGCTGGACCGGGTGCGCGCGGCCACGGCGTCCATGGTGAGGGCGTCGTAGCCGACCTCGCGGAGCAGGTCGAGCACGGCCGTGTAGAGCTCGGCCTCACGCTCGGGGGTGATCCGGCTGCGACGCGCGGCGGCGACCTCGGCCATCCCTCTCGACCTCCTGCTGCGAACGACACGGTTTCGTACGTCACGAATGTAGCGCACCCCTTACAGAAACGAAACGGTTTCGTACGTGTAATAGGCCACCGCCGGGCTTCCGCCCTGAGTTGCCCGGGTATGCCCCCGGGCAAAGCATGAGGACGTGACCTATCTGCGTCTGCCGCACCTCCATGACGACCTGCTGTGCTTCGTGGCCGAGGACGACCTCTGGCTCGCCCCGCTCGACTCCCCCGGCCGGGCCTGGCGGCTCACCGTCGACCGCACCAAGGCGGGTCACCCGCGCTTCTCGCCCGACGGCCGTCACCTGGCGTACACGAGCTGGCGCAGCCTGGTGCCCGAGGTCCACGTCGTCCCGGTGGACGGCGGGCCGGGCCGCCAGGTGAGCCACTGGGGCAGCGCCGACACCCGGGTCTGCGGCTGGACCCCGGACGGCGAGATCCTGGCCGTGGCCTCGCACGGCGAGCCCTTCTCCTACTTCACCTGGGCCTACAAGGTCACCCCGGGCGGCGACCCGGGCCGCAAACTGCCCTGGGGGCCGGTCTCCGACATCCAGGTCGCCGACGTGGACGGGGAGCGCAAGTCCCTCCTCCTCACCGGCACCCCACCGCACGAACCGGCCTCCTGGAAGCGCTACCGCGGCGGGGCGACGGGCCGGCTCTGGCTGCACGGCGAACGGCTCCTCGAAGGCATCGGGGGCCACCTGCACTCCCCCATGTTCGTCGGTGGCCGCATCGCGTTCCTCTCCGACCACGAGGGCGTCGCCAACCTCTACTCCTGCGCCTACGACGGCTCCGGACTGCGCCGGCACACCGACCACGACGCCTTCTACGCCCGGCACGCCGCCAGCGACGGCACCCGGGTGGTGTACCAGTGCGGGGGCGACCTGTGGCTGGTCGACGACCTGTCCCCGGACTCCGAGCCGCGCCGGCTGGACGTACGGCTGAGCGGGCCGCGAGCCGGGCGGCGCCCGTACCAGGTGGCGGCCTCCCGGCACCTCGACGGGCTCTCCGTCGACGAGACCGGGCGGGCCAGTGCCGTCGTCGTGCGCGGCAGCCTGTACTGGCTGACCCACCGGGACGGCCCGGCCCGCACCCTCACCGACACCCCCGGCGTCCGGGTGCGGCTGCCCGAGATGCTCGGCGGCAGCGGGCGGGTGGCGTACGTGACGGACGCCGAGGGCGAGGACGCGATCGAGATCGCCTCCCTGCCCCGGGCGAGCGGCGACCGGGCGCCCCGGCGGCTGGCCCCGGGCAGGCTGGGCCGCGTGCACGAGCTCGTGTCGGACCCGGAGGGCGAGCGGCTGGCGGTCGCCTCGCACGACGGCCGGCTCCTCCTCGTGGACGTCACCGAGGACTCCGGCGGCGAGGTCACCGAGCTGATCCGGTCGGTCAACGGGCCCGTGCGCGACCTCGCGTTCTCCCCGGACGGAGCGTGGCTGACCTGGTCGCACCCGGGCATCGGCCGGACCCTGCGGCAGATCAAACTGGCCCGGCTGGCCGACCGGCTGATCGTGGACCTCACCAACGGCCGCTTCGAGGACGAGAACCCGGTCTTCACCAGCGACGGCCGCTACCTCGCCTTCCTGTCCTGGCGCGGCTTCGACCCCGTCTACGACGTGCACACCGGCGACCTGTCCTTCCCGCTGGGCTGCCGCCCGTACCTGGTGCCGCTGTCCTCCGCGACGCCCTCCCCGTTCGCCGTGAACCCCGAGGGCCGCCCGGCAGCAGGTGGCCTGGACCCGGTCGAGGACGAAGGCGACGAGGATCACGGGGCCACCGTGACCGTCGAGGCCGAGGGGCTGGAGAGCCGCGTCACGCCGTTCCCGGTGGCCGCCTCCAAGTACTCGGCGCTGCGCCCGGTCGCGGGCGGCGGGCTGGTGTGGTTGCGCTGGCCGATCTCGGGCGCCCTCGGCGAGACGTTCGCCAACCCCGACGACACCAGCGGCCGGCCGACCCTGGAGCACTTCGGCATCACCAAGGCCAGGAAGTCCGAACTCGCCCAGCACCTGGACTGGTTCGCGGTCAGCGGCGACGGCAGCCGGCTGGTGATCGTCGACGAGGGCGAGCTGCGCGCGGTCCCGGCCAACGAGCAGGGCGACAGCGACTCCACCGTGTGGATCGACGCGCGCCGCATCCTGCACACGGTCGATCCGGCAGCGGAGTGGCGGCAGGCCTACGAGGAGGCCGGCCGGCTGATCCGGGCGTACTTCTGGGAACCGGGCATGTGCGGCATCGACTGGGACGGGGTGCTCGACCAGTACCGTCCGCTGGTCGAACGGGTCGCGTCACCCGACGAGTTCGCCGACCTGCTGCGCGAGGTCCTCGGCGAACTGGGCACGTCCCACGCCTATGTCACCGCCGCCCGACGCAACGAGGGCCCGCCCCACTACCAGCGCCGACAGGGCCTGCTGGGCGCCAACTTCGTACACAGGGACCGCGGCTGGACGGTAAAGCGGATCCTGCTCGGCGACTCCTCCGACTCCAAGGCCCGCTCCCCGCTGGCCGGCACGGGCATCCGGGAAGGCGCCGTCCTCACCCACGTGGACGGCCGCCCGGTGGACCCGGACACGGGCCCGTACCCGCTGCTGGCCGGCGCGGGCGGCACGACGGTGGAGCTGACGTTCGAACCGGCGGAGGACTCGGCGGAGCGCTCGGCGGAGGTCCCGGCCGCCGGCTCGACGGCGGACTCGGCCGATGGCTTGGCGCAAGGCCCGGCCGCAGTCCCGACCGATGGCTTGGCGCAAGGCCCGGCCGCAGTCCCGACCGATGGCCCGGCACAGGGCCCGGCCGCAGTCCCGGCCGGCGACCCGGGGGCGGACTCGGCCGATGACACGGCGCAAGTCCCGGCCGGCGACCCGGCGGCGGACTCGGCCGATGACACGGCGCAAGTCCCGGCCGGCGACCCGGCGGCGGACTCGGCCGATGACACGGCGCAAGTCCCGGCCGGCGACCCGG
>NZ_JBEORR010000008.1:185025-295576 GCF_040302345.1 Streptomyces sp. NPDC126510
GGCGGCGGACTCGGGAGCGGACTCGGCACAGGCCGGGGCCCCGCCCCGGCGTGTCGCCGTCGTCCCGCTGGTCGACGAGCGCCCGCTCCGCTATCAGGACTGGGTGGCCAAACGCCGCTCGGTGGTACGCGAGTTGAGCGGCGGGCGCTGCGGCTACCTGCACATCCCGGACATGGGCGGTTCGGGCTGGGCCCAGTTCAACCGCGACCTGCGCATGGAGGTGTCCCGCCCCGCGCTGATCGTGGACGTGCGCGGCAACGCGGGCGGCCACATCAGCGAACTCGTCATCGAGACGCTGAGCCGGACGATCCTGGGCTGGGACCTGACCCGCGACGCCCAGCCGGTGTCGTACACCTCGAACGCGCCGCGGGGCCCGGTGGTGGCCTTGGCGGACGAGGCGACCTCCTCCGACGGCGACATGATCACCGCGGCGTTCAAACTGCTGAGACTCGGCCCGGTCGTGGGGCAGCGCACCTGGGGTGGTGTCGTCGGCATGACCGGCCGTCACGAGCTGGGCGACGGCACGGTGATCACGGTGCCGATGAACGCGGCCTGGTTCGACGCGTACGGCTGGTCGGTCGAGAACAAGGGCGTCGCCCCCGACATCGACGTCCTGCGCACCCCGCTGGACTGGGCCGAGGGACGGCACGCCCAGCTGGCCGACGCGGTGGAACTGGCGCTCGGACTGCTGGAGACCGAGCCGCCGGCCACACCGCCGACCTACAGCGACGTACCGGACCGCTCCCGTCCGAAGCTGCCGCCCCGGACGTGAACGCCCGGGCGTCGCAAGGGGAAAGGGGCACCCCACTCAGGGGCGCCCCTTTCCTTCGGCACGCAACGTCAGGCGTCGAAGTCCTGGTCGAAGCGGTCCTCGTCACGCTCACGCTCGCGGTCCCGCTGCGGCTCCGAGCGCTCACGGTCACGCTGCGGCTGCGAGGGGTCCATGTCCTCGTCGCGCCGGCGACCGCGGCCCTGCATCTGCTCGCGAGCCTGGTCCGCCTTCTGGCGAGCCTGGTTCTGCCACTGCTCGGACTTCTCCTGGAACTGGTCCTTCATACCCATGTGGGTTCACTCCCGTTGGGGGTGAGGGGATCTGGCTCGATCAGATTCACACGGGTCGTGACCCTGCGCATGTCGATCACTTACGGAGCGTAGTCCGCTCCTGTTCATCGGCTGCTCCACCGGCCCCGACGAGGCCCGTGCGGATGCCCGTCAGGCGGTCCGCGAACCGCCGCATCTCGCGCTGGCCCACCGTCCCGATGACCGCCGGCAGGTAGCCCCGCACACCCTGCATCCCGCGCAGCCACCACTGCCCGTACACATGGCTCGACCTGCGCTCGATCCCCTCCACGAGCCGGTCCACGGCCGGTCCCAGGGGGTAGGTCTTGTTGGACGGCCAGGGCAGCCGCTGCCTCAACTCCCGCATGACGTCGTCCTGGTCGGCCCCGCGCACCATGTCGGTGTCGGTCCAGGACAGATAGCCGACGCCCACCTTCACGCCCCGGTGCCCGACCTCGGCCCGCAGGCTGTGCGCGTACGCCTCCACGCCCGACTTGGACGCGCAGTACGCGGTCATCATCGGCGCCGGGGTGATCGCCGCGAGGGAGGCGATCTGCAGCAGATAGCCCCGGCTCCGCGTCAGCAGCGGCAGGAACGCCCGGGCGGTCACCGCCGAACCGATCAGGTTCACCTCGATCACCCGCCGCCAGGACTCCGGGTCGGAGTCCGCGAACGGCCCGCCGGTGGCGACACCGGCGTTGGCGACGACGATGTCGACCCGGCCGAAGCGCTCCTCGACCTCGCTCGCCACGCGGGCCATCGCCTCGTGGTCGGTGACGTCGGCGTGCCAGTGGTCGCTGTCGCTGTGCAGCCGGCCGGAGACCTCCTTGAGCGCGTCCGGCTCCAGGCCGACCAGCGCCACCTTCACCCCACGCGCCGACAGCTTGCGGGCCAGCAACTCCCCGACGCCGCGCGCCGCTCCGGTCACCACGGCGACCTTGCCCTCAAGGCTCACCCTGCTCATGCGCTCTCCTCGGTTACGGCCTGGATGTGTGCGTGGACCTCGACGGGTGCATGGACCTCGTCGTGTGCGCGGCCCTCGACGTGTGCGCGGACGAGCTCCCGGATGGTGCCGCTGACCAGCTCGGGCGCCTCGACGGGCGTCATGTGGCCGATGCCGGGCAGTTCGACGAGCCCGGTGCAGTGCGGCAGGGCGGCGGCCAGAGCCCGGGCCTGCACCGGCGGCGTCAGCCGGTCCGCCGTACCGACGAGCACGGCCGTGGGCACGTCCAGCTCGCGCACGCCGTGGTCGAGGTCGAGCAGATCCAGCACCTGCGACCAGGAGTGGCGGACCTTACGGGGGCAGGCGTGCACGATCCGGGCACACGCCTCGATCATGTGCGGGGCCGAACCGGGGCCCATCGTGCCGTACTTGAGGATCCGGCGGGCCAGCGGCGTGACCGGCCCCA
Source organism: Streptomyces sp. NPDC126510 (assembly GCF_040302345.1). NCBI lineage: Bacteria > Bacillati > Actinomycetota > Actinomycetes > Kitasatosporales > Streptomycetaceae > Streptomyces > Streptomyces sp. NPDC126510. Next base: position 187,494 of record NZ_JBEORR010000008.1, read on the forward strand.
GCGGCGCGCGGGAGCCGAGGATCCGCCGGGTCAGCCAGGTCCGCACCCGCCCGGCCCGCATCGGTACGACCGTGGAGGCCGCGACCAGCTGCGAACTGCCCGTACTGCACAGCAGGACGGCGGCCGCGTGCGCCCGGAAGGCAGCTCTCCCGGAGGCCGCCATCACGGTCATCCCGCCCATGGAGTGCCCCGCGATCACTGCCTGTTCGCCGGGCACGAGGGCGGCCTTCAGGACCGCTTCCAGGTCGTCGGCGAGCGCGTCGGAGCTGCACGCGGGGCTCGCGGGGCTGCGGCCGTGACCGCGCTGGTCGTAGGCGATGACCCGGTGGTCGGCGGCCAGGTCGCGCAGCTGGGCCGCCCAGAAGGCGGTGGAGCAGGTCCAGCCGTGGGCGAGGACGACGGCGGGGGCGCCCTCGGGTCCGTGGACCTCGACATGCAGCCGGGCACCGTCGGCGGAGACGGCGGTCAGCTCACGCGCCGGGGCGGGCGGGGCGTAGGGGCCGGAGCCGACGTGCAGGAGGCGGCTCACGCGTCCACCCCGGCCTTCGCCGCGGCGGGCCTATCCGTTACGGGCGCCCGCAGCACCTCGTACTCCGCGAGGTCCACCCGCCGCGTCGCCCGCCGGAACTCCCCGGTGGTGCCGGGCCAGATGGTGGTGTTGCGGCCGCTCGCGTCGAGGTACCAGCTGGTGCAGCCGCCGGTGTTCCACACGGTGCGCTTCATCCGCTCCTGCACCCGGTCGTTCCAGGTGCGCACGGCGTCCGGGCGGGCGTCGAGGGCGACCCGGCCGCCCAGGACGTCGAGCTGGCGGACGTAGTCGGCGAGGTAGTTCAGCTGGGACTCGATCATGAGGATCATCGAGGAGTTCCCGAGGCCCGTGTTGGGCCCGATGACCGTCATCCAGTTCGGGAAGCCGGCCGCCGAGGCGCCGCGCAGGGCCTCCATGCCGCCCTTCCAGACCTCGGCGAGCGTCCGCCCGTCGGCGCCCACGACCCGGTCGGCGATGGGCATGTCGGTGACGTGGAAGCCGGTACCGAAGACGATCGCGTCCACCTCGGCCTCACTGCCGTCGGCGGCGACGAGAGTCGAACCGCGGACCTCGGTCAACCCGCTCGCGATCACGTCCACATTCGGCTGCGCGAGCGCCGGGTAGTAGTCGCTGGACAGCAGGATCCGCTTGCAGCCGATGCGGTAGTCGGGGGTGAGTTTCGCCCGCAGGGCCGGATCCTTGATGGACCGGGCCATGTTGCGCCGGGCCAGGTCCTCGACCAGCCCGAGCTGCTTCGGATGCTTGGTGAACGCCTGGACCTGCATCTCGCGGATGCCCCACAGCAGTGCGCGCCGTACCTGCGAGGTGAAGGGCAACCGCCGGTGCACCCACCGCTCGGCGTCGCTGATCGCCCGGTCCATACGGGGCATCACCCAGGGCGCCGTGCGCTGGAACAGGGTGAGCCGCGAGACGTCGGGCTGGATCGACGGCACGATCTGGGCGGCCGAGGCACCGGTGCCCACCATCGCGACGCGCTTGCCGCGCAGGTCGTAGTCGTGGTCCCAGCGGGCCGAGTGGAACACCTTGCCCGGGAAGGACTCCAGCCCGGGGATGTCCGGCACCTTCGGGTCGGACAGCGGCCCCGTCGCCGAGACGACCAGGTCCGCCGACAGGTTCCCGCTGCTGGTCTCGATGTCCCAGCACAGCCGCTCGGCGTTCCAGGTCATCCGCTTCACCTCCGAGTCGAAGCGGAGGTGCGGCCGCAGCCGGAACACGTCCGTCACGTGCTCCAGGTAGGCGCGGATGTGCTCCTGCCCCGAGAAGGTGCGCGGCCAGTCGGGATGGGGCGCGAAGGAGAACGAGTAGAGGTGCGAGGGCACGTCACACCGGCATCCCGGGTAGCTGTTGTCCCGCCAGGTACCGCCGACACTGCTCGCCCGCTCCAGGACGACGAAGTCGGTGACGCCCTCGCGGCGCAGCCGCACGGCGGCCCCCAGCCCGCCGAACCCGGACCCGACCACCGCGACCCGCACATGCTCGCGCTCGCCCATGCCGACACCTCCACGCACCCACGAGAACCGCGCCAGTGAACACTGGCGCAGTGGGAGCGTAGGGCAGCGGCGTACTGATGGGTAGGGGGCGGGACAAGGTAGTTACCCGCAGTACGCCTTAAGGTGCCCAGGTGGCCGAGAAGCGTGAATACCGCATGGAAGAACTGGCCCGCCTCGCCGGGATCACGGTGCGCACCCTGCGCTTCTACCGCGAACGCAAACTCATCCGGCCACCCCGCCGCGAGGGCCGCATCGCCTGGTACGACGACCATCACCTGGCCCGGCTGCGCACGATCACGGCCCTTCTCGAGCGCGGCCACACCCTCAACGGCATCGCGGAACTGGCGGAGGCCTTCGACCACGGCCGGGACGTCGGCGACCTGCTCGGCGTCGGCGGCCCCACCGAGGAGGAGCCCGTCCACCTCACCCCCGAGGAACTCGCCGACCGCTACGCGGGCGAGGCCACACCGGAGAACCTCGCCGCCGCGATGGACCTCGGCTACCTCGGCACCGACGGCGAGGAGATCGTCCACATCAGCCGCCGCCTGCTGGACGTCTCGTCGGCCCTGGTCCACGAGGGCATCCCGCTCGCGGAGGTCCTGCGCGCCGCCCAACAGGTCCGCACCCACACCGACGCCCTCGCCGACCTCTTCACCGACCTGATCCTGCGCCACACCTCCGCCCAGGACCTGCCCCGCCTGCGCCCCCTGGCCCGCAGCGTGGTGGAGGCGGAGCTGTCGCTGGCGCTGGACCGGAGGATGCGAAAGCCCTGATGGTCGTGGACCAGCGGATGCGGAAACCCTAGCGGTCGTAGACCACGGTCACCGGCGCGTGGTCGGACCACCGCTCGGTGTGGGTGGCGGCCCGCTCCACGAACCCCTTGACCGCCCGCTCGGCCAGCCCCGCGGTGGCCACGTGGTAGTCGATCCTCCACCCTGAATCGTTGTCGAAAGCCCGCCCCCGGTACGACCACCACGAGTACGGCCCCTCGACGTCCGGGTGCAGGGCGCGTACGACGTCGACGTAGCCGCCGTCGGCCGGGTCGAGTACCTGGCCGAGCCACTCGCGCTCCTCCGGCAGGAACCCGGAGTTCTTCTGGTTGCCGCGCCAGTTCTTCAGGTCGGCCCGCTGGTGGGCGATGTTCCAGTCGCCGCAGACGAGCACCTCGCGCCCGTCGGCGGTGGCACGCTCCCGCAGCCCCTTGAGGTAGGCGAGGAACTCGCCCATGAAGCGTTCCTTCTCGTCCTGCCGCTCGGTGCCGACCTCGCCGGAGGGCAGGTAGAGGGACGCGACGGTGACCCCCGGCAGGTCGATCTCCACGTACCGTCCGCTGCCGTCGAACTCTTCCGAGCCGAAGCCGACCTGGACCCGGTCGGGCTCGCGGCGGCTGTACAGGGACACCCCGGCCCGCCCCTTGGCGGCGGCCGGCGCGTGCACCACGTGCCACCCCTCGGGCGTGCGGACGTGCTCCGGCAGCTGCTCCGGCTCGGCGCGCACCTCCTGCAGGCACAGCACGTCGGCTTCGGTGCCGGCGAGCCACTCGACGAAGCCCTTCTTCGCGGCGGCACGCAGCCCGTTCACATTCACAGAGGTCACAGTGAGCACCCCGGCACGATACCGGCACGCTGGACGAGGTCCAGTTCCGGATCGAATACGGTAGCGGCCATGCACATACGCCGGGTCTCCTTCGACCACCCCGACGCCATGAAGCTGAACGACCAGGTCCAGGCCGAGTACGCCGTCCGCTACGGCGACGACGGTGACGCCACGCCGATGGCCGCCGCGGACTTCGACCCGCCGAACGGCGTCTACCTGATCGCGTACGACGAGCACGGCACTCCCGTCGCCTCGGGCGGCTGGCGCGCCCAGGACACCAACGGCGAGGGCAACGTCGACGGCGATGCCGAGCTCAAGCGCATGTACGTGGTCGACGCCATGCGCGGCCGGGGTCTGGCCCGGCGCGTCCTGGCCGCTCTGGAGGAGGACGCCCGCGCCGCGGGCCGTCTCCGCATGGTCCTGGAGACCGGCACCAAGCAGCCCGAAGCCATTGCCCTGTACACGTCCAGCGGCTACGAGCCGTGCGCCAAGTTCGGCTATTACCGCCACCACGAGGCGAGCCGCTGCTTCGCGAAGCGGCTCTGATCACATGGCTGACGAGGGCTCAGCGACCGTCCCGGCGGCGGCCCTTGTCACGAGCCGCGCGCTGCCGCCACCACTCGGTCACCGAGCCGCTCTCGCCCCGCCGGTGCGGCGGCACCAGCGCCTTCGGCCAGTTGAACCAGGCGATCGTCAGATGCAGGGCCATCCAAGGGAGCGAGCCGAAGATGAGGGTCGCACCGACATTCACCAGTGCGAGCCCCGCTACGTCCCCGGCAGCGGTGGCGGTGGCGACACCGACCGTAAGGCACACGGCCCAGGCGGCGAGGGCGACGATGCCGCGCTCGTGCCCGCGCCAGACCGACGGGTTCAGCGAGTACCCGAACAGCAGGTCGGGCGCCCGGTCGGAGCCGGTCCAGTGCAGCCAAGCCGCCCGGATGAAGAACAGGTCCATCCCGCCCGCGAGGACGGCGGCGACGGCGTCGGGAACGAGGTGTGCCACGGCACCTCCGCGGTGAGCGCACAACTGGATGCCCCAGTGTCCGCCGTGAGATCGCGAAGGGGATCCACGGCCGGGCCAAGCCCTGGCAACGTTGTGGCGCTGAACACACGTCAGAGCCCCGGTCGGTTTCCCGACCGGGGCTCTGAGCTGCGTGGACCTGAGGGGATTTGAACCCCTGGCCCCCTCGATGCGAACTACGGGCGGGGAGGTCGCTGAGGTCTGCTGGGCTGGTCGCAAGGGCGCTAGCGGTCCAGGACAGTCACCTGTGGTTGTCACAGTTGCTGTACTCCGCTGCTGTACCGCACGCAGAAATGCAGCCAAGGACAGCCGGTTGCCGGCTTAGTGGATCTCGATCCGGTTCTTGCGCCGGCCCTTGTTCCAGACGTCCTCCACGATCAGACGGTACGCCGCCATCTTCCTGGATCCGGTCCCGTCCGCCTTCGCTCCGTAACCCGTCGCGAAACTGCGTGCGTCCCCAATCAACCGAGCGGCCGAAGACCGCTTGCCCATCTTGCGGGCCAGCTCATCGAGGGCGGCAGGGGTGTCAATGACGCTGCGATGCCGGCCGATGAACTCGCCCAAGCCACCGATGATGATTCCGTCCCACGTCTCCGCGGTACGCCCGTAGGCGTCTTCCGCGACCGTGAGCACGTCGTCCAGGACATCCGGACCGTAGCGGTCGGTGATCGCGAGGATCCCCTGGACAGCACCGATCTGGTTGGAGGAAGTGCTGCCGATCTTCAGGCTGTGGGAGGCGATGACCTGTTCGGTGTCGACGAAGAGCGGGAGTCCAGCCGTCAACCCGATGCGGTATTCGTCGTGAGCGTTGGTCTTGGAGGCTTCCCGGTTCTTGATCAGGAAGAGGGTGGCTTCTTCCTGGATGGTCAGCCCACGGTGCACCTCGGCCATCAGGGTCTCGATACCTGCGATCTTGCACGCTTCGCGACGGTGCTGCCCGTCCACGATGTACAGATCGCCGTTCTGCCGCTGAGAGACGATGATCGATCCGAGTGCATGAGGCTTGATGTCGGCAGCGATCGCCTTGGCGCGCGTCGGATTGAGCGTTCGCTGAGCCTCGGGCTCGATCTTCAAGTCGGTGGCCTTGACCGGCACTCCGTAGTCAACGGGGTGCTCAGGCAGCTCATAGCGGTACTTCTTCGCCATGACAGGCGTTCCTCGCTTCTGCACCGCACTAAGGAGGCGGTCCGACGTGGACCTGAGGGATGGCGGCGCAGCGGCATATAACCACCCGTCATATCCACTCTTCAACTGACTTTCAAAAACGGTCCAGTTCGAAGCGTCTTGCGGTCAGGTTCTGCCACTTCCGATCACATAAGCATGGACATGACAGCACGCTCGGCCCTAGCGACTACTCCTCGATCCAGTCGTCCGCCACAGCCCGGATGAAGGTCACTAGATCGGATTCCTGAGGAGGGATACGCGTAGGGTGCCGTACGGCGAAAACAGCGTAATAGCGCTCGATACGTGCGCGAAGTTCACGCCCCCGGGCCTCCGACGAGGCCAGAGCTAGCCGCACCCGTCCAGGCTCGCCATGGGCGCGAACCGGTCGTGCGTGACCGTCGTAACCTTCAAGGAACTCGTCCTCGGACTCGATCAGCTCATCGGCTAGGGCTGCGTCGTGCACGATGAACATGCGTCCGTCTTGGTCGAAGAGCAGGATGGGGTCGACCGGGTCCGCCATCCCGTCGAACATCACGGCAGCAGCTTCGGGTCGGTGCAGAAGTACCCCTTGCCCTGCGGCCAGATGAAGTCCTCTCCTCGGCTGGTCACGAGGTCCAGGAGGTCCTTCCGCGGTTCACTCGGGACCAAGATCGCTCGGCGCGGGGCGTCCAGAAAGCGGCTGTAGTCGGCGAGTTGCCCAATGGCCATACGAACGTTCTCGCGGGTAACACTGCCCTTGGCTTCAATGAGAAGACCTAGGTCCGGGACGTAGAGGTCGGTCAACAGGGGGCGCGTCTCCCCCGGGGGCAGGATGCGATGCCGGCTCACCTGGTAGCCCTTGGACCGAAGGAAGTCGCTGAACTGCAGTACGAGCTTTCCCTCGCGCCGCTCCGCTTCATACGGTTCGCGGTTCGGATCCACGAACGACTTCTCGGTCTCGTACTGCTCGACGTCGACCTGCATGACTGCTCCGGCCTGGCTCGCCAGGAGCCGCCCCAGCTTCGTGCCTGGCTCCTGCCGTGACGCGTCCACGGGCCGAAGTCGGAAGACGATGACCTTCCGCAGTGGACCGTCACCCGTCTCGGGGGCGTCTGCTTCGTACCAGCCGTCTGCCTCGAATTCACCTAGGTAGGTGACCTTGCCGCGAGCTCCTTGGAAGACGCGCAGCGCTCGCCCCTCGGTCTTGTGGTTCAGGATGCTGGCGTTGCCGGAGAGCATCCGCTGGTCTCCGTACTGCCCTTCCCCGCTGTAGTGGAAGAGCCCATCGGGCATCCAGCCGTCGTAGTACCCATGCTTCTCGCCGGCGATCGGATCCGTAAAGATCATCACGTTCGGCGTCTTCGCCGATGGTCCGATGCCGCCCTGCGTCCGTCCGCCGTACTTGACGTGCAGCTGCTTGCGCTCGATCACAGCACCTGGTTCGAGGTCCCACTCGATGGCCTCGTGCTCCGCGGAGCTCACCTCCGTCACGGTTGCTCGCCTCCTTAGTCCAGCCGCGTCTACTACGGCTGGTCGTACTGTACGCTGTCCGGGACGCATGTGAATCAGACATGGGAATCGGATACGCGATTTCGGCATCCGATTCGGGCAAGGCGTGCTACGACGATCCTGCGACGAACTTTGGAGGGAATGAATTTGATCTGCGCGGCTTGCTAATTCGCTCTACTGATTACGCTCCGTGGAGCGCTAGAAGCGACAGGTAAGCTGTCGCCATCTGACTTCTCACCGACCCTTGCTCTCGACCTGTACACGGTCGAGGGGGCCCAGGTTCGCCGGGGCCTACCACTCAGGTGAGGAGAAGAGATGGAGAAGCGAGAGCCTGAGGAGCAGGAAGAGAAGTCTGATCGCGACCCGGACCCGCGGTGGTTCCGGCTCCTGATCACTACTCTGACCGCTGCGGCGGCTATCGCAGCCTGTGTGGAGCAGCTGGCGCGGCTCTAGTGCCGTGAGTTGAAGTGGTGCCGGGCGATGGTGGACCGCAACGAAGCGGGTCCGACCGTCTCATACTCGGCCGGACCCGCTTCGATTACTCCACGCACGAGCCCGGTCCTGGTCGGCAAACCTGGGCCGGGCCTCCGTGCTGGAGGGCCTAGGTGCACTGCGGGCTAGCTATCCGAAGTTGCAATCCGAGATTGCAATGTCAACCCACTATATCTGTCTTGCCTCTAGTTACCCCTAGATGGTTCTAGATGCCGTTAACGGCTTCATCGTGGTGCGTCGCGCTACCCGCTTCAGCAACCCACCACTCTCCCCAGCTCCCATCCCGTACGCCGTCGACCCACACACCGTGGAGCAGGCGTGGTTCATGGCGTCCAGGTGGAGCGCGCCACTGTACGAACGACCTGGACGCCATGGGCCGCGTCTGCTCGGCTCTGCCTGGGTCGATGGCGTACGGGATGGGAGCCTCCCACGCACGCCACTACGGACCCGCAGTCGGGAGCGGCGCCCCCTCCATCCCGGTGCCGGCCGATCCCCCGCCGGAGGCACTGTTCTAACCCGCGGGCGTTGCATGCGGTGATCGACTCATGGCTACCGGCCCTATCAACATGTGGGCGCGCGTCGGCGCAGCGCGGGCGGAGCGGGCCGAAGGCAGGAGCGGCGCCCGGAGCGGAGCCGGGAAGCGCGCCCGGCGGAGCGGAGCGCAGCCGGGTGCCTTGATGAGGTAGAGAAACCTGTAACAGCTCAGGCCCGGAGAGGTTCTGGACTCGGGGTCTCATCGGCAAAGCCGTGATCGGCCAGCCGGGCAGGGCGCTGGGCAAGCCAGCCCGAGACACGTGGGCCTCCGTTGACAGCAGTGCCTTCGAGGACGGTTCTCAAGTGCTGAAAGCCCTGGTCAAGGTAGTACCGCTGAAGCCGCTGGTTGCTGGTCCAGGCGTCGAGTCGCAGCCACTTTGCGTCTGACCGACAGGCTCGGTCGCCGGCCCAGTCCAGAAGCCTGCCCCCAAGATTCCGCCCTGCGTAGTCGCGGGAGACAGTCAACTTGTTGACGAACATCGAGGGCTCGGCAAGTTCCCCCTCCGACCACAACCCCTCCTCGGCCTCCGAGGTGAGCGTGATCGTGCCGGCTGTGTATCTCCCCTCCCTCAGCATGAAGACGGTGCCAGCCTCGATCGTGACCAACAGGCGGTCTGCCGGGTATGGACGGCTCCACTGATCGCTACCTAGGGCACTGATCCATGAGGCTGCCTCTTCACGGAAGGCGAGCAACTGATCGAGGTCAGCCGGGGTTGCGAGGGTGATTCTCACTGGGCGTCGTTCTCATTCCGGGCGGACAGGTCGCCGATCTCGTAGTTCATGCGGTTCAGGTCGCCTCGGAAAGTGGTGGTCGTGCAACGCACCGGGCGCTCTGAGGTGTACCCCGTGCGGGTCCACAACAGCACGGGTACTCCTGGCCCGATCTCTAGGAGGCGCGCTTCGTCTGGCGTGGGCATCCGGGTAGCGATCTCGTCTGCATACCCGATCTGCTCGATACCGCGGTCGGCCAGGTACCGCGTGGTTCCCTCGGCGACATCACCAGGCTCCGCGAGGCGCGGTGCCACCTGGACCAGCCAATCGGGGTAGTACGTCGCCTGCGTCGACCACGGCACATCGTCAACGAAGCGGTGACAGAACCGAAGCACTGCGCGTGATCCCGCCTCTACCTTCAGCCGCTGGGCAACGTCTTCGGGAGTCGTGGTCATCTCGACTCGGAAGGTCTGGTGTGGCTGGCGACCAGCGTTCGTGACGTCAGTCGAGTAGGCGTCGCCGTTCTGGGGGAAGGTCAGGTTCTCGAACCGCGAAGCGTTCAGCTCGAAGATCTCATGCTTCCGCACCTCGTAGCCGAGACCTTGGCTCGATGTGATGAGTCCTTGGCTTACGAGCAGCCCCAGCCCAGACCGGACCGTGTTGCGCGAAGCCTCGAAGCGAGCCGCAAGCTCAGCCTCCGACGGCAACCGTGAGCCGGGCTTGTAGAGGCCCTTGTCGATCTCACGCCGCAGCGCATCGGCCACTTGCTGGTACTTGGGCTGCTTACTCATAGCCCCATCATGACGCACTCGCTCAACTTGTTGGTACATGTTCGAGCAAAGTGCTTGACGGATCACATCCCGCGGGGCACTCTTCTAGGCATCAGCTTGTACCAACAAGTTGAGCAAGGGGCCCAAGTGGCTTAACCCCTACCTGCCCTAGGAGAGCTTCATGCCGTCGTTCAAGATCGACACCTCGACCGCCATCGTGTTCGTGGCGACCGCGCCGGAACCGAAGATGGCCAACAAGAAGACCGGTGAGCGGGCCGTGGACCGGGACACGGGTGCGGGTCTGTCGACCGTGGGTCTGCTGGTCTCGGATGAGGGCGAGGGCAACCTCTACCAGGTGACCATCCCGGAGACGGGCTACCCCGAGGGTCTCCAGCCGGGCATGCCGGTCAAGGTCATCGGCCTGAAGGCCCGCGACTGGGAGAACGAGTTCAACGGCCAGAAGCGGCACGGCATCTCGTTCCGCGCGGTCGCGATCACCCCGGCGGCCTGACCATGAGTGACCTGACGATGTGGCTGGAAGCCACGGGAGCCTTAGCGGGCGCCGGTGGTCTCGGCTACGCGAAGGTACGCGCCCCGCGTGTGTACTGGTCGCTGGTCGGGATGCCGGTCACTTGGGGCCGCTTCATCCTCTCGTACCGCTCGACGATGGACGTGTGTGGGCTGACGGTGCACCCGTCGGGTCTGCGGGCGTTCATGACCCGCAACGTCGCCCGCCGAGAGGTTCAGCCGGTCCCGCCGAAGATCCGCCGGGTACGCGGCACGTCGACCGGGCTGCGGGTCATTCTGCGGCTTCCGGCCGGTCTGGAGCCCGCGGATGTGATGGCTTCCTCGGAACGGCTCCGGCACGCATGGGGCGTCCACTCCGTGACCGTGGTCGAGACGAAGCCCGGCTTCGTGGAACTGCGGATGACCGGTTATGACGTGCTGCGCCGGGTGCGCATGCCCCGCAAGGCTCGCCCGCACGACATGGCCGTTCCGGTCGCGGTTCGTGAGGACGGGACCGCGTTCGAGCGGGACTACCGCAAGGCGCCCATGGCTCTCACTCTGGGCGCGAACCACTCCGGTAAGTCCATGTATCAGCGCAACCTGATCAAGGGGCTGGCGCAACTGCCGGTGGCCCTGGTCGGGGTCGACTGCAAGCGCGGGGTGGAACAGTCTGCCTTCGCGCCCCGTCTGTCGGCGCTGGTCACAACCCCCGACGATGCCGCCTCGCTGCTCGGCGTCCTGGTCGCGGAGATGGAAAACCGCTTCGACCTGCTGAGCCGTCACGGCGTCTCGGATGTGTGGGAGCTGCCCGACGAGGTGCGCCCCGTGCCGGTGGTCGTCCTGGTGGACGAGGTGGCGGAACTGTTCCTGATCTCCTCCAAGAAGGATGAGGAGCGCCGGGAACGGATAGTGACCGCGTTTATCCGGCTGGCGCAGATGGCCCGCGCGATCGGTATTTACCTGGAGATCTGCGGGCAGCGCTTCGGCTCCGACCTCGGCAAGGGCGCCACCATGCTCCGAGCTCAGCTCACCGGCCGTGTGGTGCACCGCGTCAACGACAAGCAGACCGCTGAGATGGGCCTGGCAGACGTGGCCCCGGACGCGGTCCCGGCCGCGAGTCTGATCCCGATGAACCGCCCGGGAACCGCGGTCGCGGCGGACTCCTCCGGCGGCTGGTCGAAGATCCGCACCCCGGAGACCTCGCGGGATGAGGTGGTTGCCATCTGCCGGGAGTTCGCCCACCTGGTCCCGGACCTGCCGTTCCTCGACCCGTTCCGCCCTTACGTGTCTGCTCCCGCGCCGGTGGTTGGTCCGTCGCTGGTCAAGCCCCGCCCGGTCACCGAGTAGCACCCCCGTACCGCAACGGTCGGCGCGACCGCATCGCGCCAGGCCCCTACCCCCGCCATGCCGAAAACCGGAAGGAGGGCACCACCGATGGCCACACCCGACTCCGACACCCACCAGACCGAAGAGCAGGACTGCCCGGTCTGCCACGGCACCGGAGAGGTCGCCCGCACTGTCCGCGTAGGCCGCAAGCACCGCGTCGTCGGCGAACAGTCAGGCCTCTGTCTCAACTGCCTCGGCTCTGGCCAGGCACCCGACTGAACCCGCCGGGGCCGGGCGGCCGGACACCGCCTGCCCCGGCCCGACTCCCTGAAGGGAGGTGCCCCCGTGTCCCGCTCGATCCGCCCGGATGCCGTACTCGTACAAGCTGTCATCGCCGGTGCGCTGTCCTTCGCCCACCTCCACGACCTGGCGGAAGCGGCCGGACAGACCGGCTGGAAGGCCTGGGCCTACCCGGTCTCCGTCGATCTGCTCTTGGTCGCCGCCTGGCGCCGCCTGCGCACGGCACGCCGTGACCGCTCCGCCTGGACCTGGTTCGTCATCGCCCTGACCGCCTCGCTTGGCGCGAACATCGCCACCGCCGGCCTGCTCGACCTGCATCACGTGCCCGCCTGGCTGCGCATCCTCGTCGCCGGTTGGCCCGCTCTGGCCTTCCTCGGCGGAACCCTCCTGGTCCACACGCCCACCGACCCGCCCGCTCCTCCTGCACAGCCTGCGGACGAAACGGCCGCGCCGGAAGTCGAAATGCACCGCACCGACGAACCAGCCCCCGACTCGGACCCGGCCCCCGCGGCAACCGTGCCGGAACTGACCCCAGCACCACCGCAGCCCGCTCCCAGCGCCACTGCCGTACCGACCGCGCTGCTCGACCACGCCCGGAAGATCACCGACGCCCATCGGGCCTCCACCGGGTCCCCGATGTCCGCTGACGCTCTGTCGGCCCGACTGCAACTGCCTGCCCCGATGGCCGACGCCATCGCCGCCGAACTCCAACTCACCTGACCAGAAGGGAGAACCGCCCGTGACCGCCTACCGCCGCTTCCGCAACGTGATCCGCATCGGCCCCGTGCAGGTCGCCACCGCCTACGACGGCCGTGGCCGCGACAAGCACACCGCCGCCTGCACCGCCCCCGGCTGTGGCTTCGCCGCCGACTACGACACCCGCGCCGGCGCCGAACTCGCCGCCCGCACCCACCGCTGCAAGGCCTGAGAGGAGATCGCGCCATGGACGTACCGCTCTGGCTCGCCCTGCTCGCCGTCGGATGGCTCGGCGTCAAGCTCGCCCGCCCGCCGTGGTGGCTGGTTGCCGTGCTCCTGGTCGGCGGCTACCTCGTCGCCGGAAGCTTCCTCGCTCCCGCCCTCGGCACCGTCCTCAAGTAGAAGGGACCTGCCTCGTGTTCACACCGAAGTACCCGCCCCAGGACACCGCACCACCGGTCACGGCCACCGCCCCGACCGCCCAGACTCCGGCGCCCGTCCAGCCCACGGCCCCGGCCCCGGTGGCTCCCGCCGCCTCGAACCGTCCGACGGTCCAGCTCACCCCGGGTAGCGCGCTCGCCCTCGCCGCCGGCGGTGGCGCCGTGGTCCTCGTCGTCGGCGCGGTCCTGGTCTCCATGCTCCTCGCGGTCGCCATCACCGCCGCCTCCGTGGCCGTGTGCGCGGTCGTCCTCCGCTCGCTCCTCAACGCCGAAAGGAACCGCTGACATGGGCATCTTCAGCCGCAAGAACAACGACACCCCGTCCAACCCGGAGATGGCCGAACTGGGCCGCGAGTACGCCATCGCCAAGCGCCACGGCGACCGCAAGGCCATGGGCCGCATCAACCGCCAGATCGGCACGTCCGGCATGAGCGACAGCGACCGCGCCTCCTTCCAGCAGGGCCGCGAGTCCTACGACTCCATCCCGCCGGCCTACTCCAGGCGCAACAACCGCCGCCGCTGAACGGCCCCCGGAGCGGCCTCGGTCGCCAAACTTCCGCCGCTCCGGGCGCCTGCACCCCTTGCAGACCCAACGGACCCGAAAGGGAAACCCCATCATGCCCGAGCACGCCCAGAACACGCCCGTCTGCCGCAACTGCGACGGCTTCCCCGTGGTCGCTATCACCACCGGACAGCGCCACCACGACGGCTCCCGCATCCTCCTCCGCGCCGAATGCCGCACCTGCCAGGGCACCGGCCGCACCCTGCCCGCCGCCCTCGCACGGGCCGGGAGGTGACCGCCGTGGCTCTCCTCGACTGGCGCTCGCCCGAGCACTTCGACCACAGCGGCGACAAGCCCTGCGTGATCTGCACCAGGCCCACCCCCCTGCGCTCCGACCGCGGCAAGCCCGTCCACAAGGTCTGCGCCGAGGACTGGATCGACCGCCACACCGTCCAGGAGGAGGACGCGTGACCGACACCGCCACCATGGCGGGCCTGGACCCGGCCACCCTCGCCGACGTGCTGAGGGTGGCCGGGTCCCCCGGCTTCGACCGCATCCAAGACCAGATCCGCCGCACCGGCGGCTGCTCCGACCCCATCCACCTGCAAGGCACAACCGTCACCCGCGACGCTGCCACCGGACAGGTCCTGCATTCCTACTCGACGGACACCGAGCCCGGCGGCCGGCTCCGGGTCGCCTGTGGCAACCGCCGGGCCTCCCGCTGCCCGGCCTGCGCCTGGACCTACGCCGGCGACACCTACCACCTCATCCGCGCCGGCCTCGTCGGCGACCCCGACAAGGGCACCCCTCACACCATCCGCGATCACCCCCGGGTCTTCGCCACCCTCACCGCACCCTCGTTCGGCCCAGTCCACAACCGCCCCGGAAACCGGCCCTGCCGCTGCGGTCAGCACCACGGCGAGGACGCACCCGAACTCGGCACCCCGCTCGACCCCGCCACGTACGACTACGCGGGCGCCGTGCTGTGGAACAACTACGCCTCCGAGCTGTGGCGCTACTTCACGATCTACCTGCGCCGCGAGATCGCCAAGCGAGCCGGACTGACACAGAAGGCTGCCAAGGAACAGTCCCGCGTCTCCTTCGGCAAGGTCGCCGAGTACCAAAAGCGCGGGGCCGTCCACTTCCATGCCGTGATCCGCTTCGACGGCCCCAACGGGCCGGACGATCCGCCGCCGGCATGGGCCACCCTCGACCTGCTCACCGACTCCATCCATGCCGCCGCCGCCCGCGTCGCGGTCGACGTGCCCGCCGCAGGGGACCAGCCCGCCCGATCGCTGCACTGGGGCACACAGCTCGACGTGCAGCCCATCGGCGCCTTCGGCCACGGCGAGGAGATCACCGAACAGGCGGTCGCCTCCTACGTCGCCAAGTACGCCACCAAGGCAGCCGAGACAACCGGCACCGTCGATCGCCGCATCGGCAACAAGGAAGCCCTGGTCCTGCTCGGCGTGCCCGACCACCCCCGCCGCCTCATCGAAGCGTGCTTGGACCTGCACCCGCTCTACCCGGACCGCAAGCTCCGGGACTGGGCTCACATGCTCGGCTTCCGCGGCCACTTCTCCACCAAGTCCCGCCGCTACTCCACCACCCTCGGCGCCCTGCGCCAGACCCGCGCCGACTACCGCGCCACCCAGCAACGCGAAGCCCTCGGCCTGCCCGACGACGAGGAAGCAACCACCCTGACCCTCGCCCACTGGACCTACGCCGGCCACGGCCATAGCCCCGGCGAATCCTGGCTCGCCGCCAACATCCGGCGGGACATCCAGCTCAACCGCGAAACCGCCCGCGAAGCCCTGCAAGGCCAAGACTGGGAGGAACACTCAGCATGACCGCAACCATCGTCCAACCGAAGTGGCACACCACGGCGGAAGTCGCGGCCATGCTCGGCTTCGGCCTCTCTAAGACCAAGATGCTGGTCCTCACCGGAGAGATCCGCTCCGTGAAGGTTGGCCGCAACCGGCGCATCCTCCCCGCATGGGTGGATGAGTACGTCGAACGCGTCACCTCCGCCCCTGAGGGGGTGTCGGCATGAGTGGCAAGCGCGGCAACGGTGAGGGCTCGATCTATCCGTACAAGAACGGCTTCGCCGCCTACGCCTGGGTGACCACGCCCGAGGGCAACCGCAAGCGGAAGTACGTCTACGGCAAGACCCGCGAAGAGGTCCACGACAAGTGGATCAGGCTGCACGCCGAAGCCAAGCAAGGCCCGGTCGTCACGTCCTCGCCGACGCTCGGGCAGTACCTCGCACGGTGGCTCAAGGAGGTCGTGACGCCCGACCTGAAGCCCAAGACCGCCGAGACGTACGCGATGCACGTCCGGCTCTACATCACCCCAGGGCTGGGCTCGAAGCGGCTTGACAAGCTCACTGTGCGGGACGTGAGGAACTGGGTGAACACCCTCCTGGAAGAGTGCCAGTGCTGCGCCCAGGGCCTCGACGCGAAGCGGGACACGCCCCGCTGCTGTGCAGCCGGCGACTGCTGCGAGCGCCTACCGTCCCGCCGTACCGTCCAGGACGCTCGCGCGGTCCTGCGGTCGGCCCTGACCAACGCCATGACCGAGGAATTGATCACGAAGAACGTGGCGGCCCTGGTCAAGGTGCGCTCGGCGCGGAAGAAGAAGCGGCACCCGTGGTCGGTCGAAGAGGCTCGGCAGTTCCTCGAAGCCGCCAGCGCGGCCCATGACCCGCTGTACGCGGCCTACGTGCTGATCCTCGTCCTGGGCTTCCGTCGCGGTGAGGTGCTGGGGCTCACATGGGAGAACGTCAACCTGGACGCCGGGGAGATCACAGTGCAGATGCAGCTACAGCGGATCAACCGGCGCTTGGTCCACGACGAGACCAAAACCGAAGCGTCCTCGGCCACGCTGCCGCTCCCGGAGATCTGCATCGCGGCTCTCCAGCGCAGGCAGAAGGAGCGGGACTTGGCCAAGCAGGCGGCCGGCGAGCTTTGGATGGACTCCGACTTCGTATTCACGACGCGCTACGGCACGCCGTTCGAACCTCGCAACTTCAACCGCCGGTTCATGGACCGCTCCGCTCGCGCCGGGGTCCGCCGAATCCGGCTCCACGACACGCGGCACACCTGTGGTTCGCTCCTCGCCGCCCTCGACGTACACCCCCGCGTCGCGATGCAGATCCTCCGGCACAGCAAAATCGCAGTGACGATGGAGGTGTATACGCACGTCCCGTCGGAGGCCACCCGCCGGGCACTGCGCAAGCTGGGCAAGCACCTTGGGAAGCAAGACTCGAAGTAGTTGCTGTACTTCGCTGCTGTACGACACGTCAGAGCCCCGGTCGGGAGATTCCGACCGGGGCTCTGAGCTGCGTGGACCTGAGGGGATTTGAACCCCTGGCCCCCTCGATGCGAACGAGGTGCGCTACCGGACTGCGCCACAGGCCCTTGCAACGAGTGAAACTTTAGCACCCCGATCGGCCTGCTTGGAAATCCGTTCCGGAGGGGCGGTCACCTGCGGCTTCGCGGCGCTACTCGTTCGCGGCCCGGGGCCGCTCCCCGTCCTCGTACTGGTCGAACAGCGGGGTGCGGCCGCGCTCTCGGGCGCGTCTGGCGGAGGCCGCCCTCGGGGTCCCCCCGCGCGAGCGCGTTCGAGCGTGGGGGAGGGCGTCGGTGCGTCCGTCGCCGTCGCCCGCGTCCTGTGCGGGCGGGTGCGGCTCGCCCGGGTGGCCGGCGGCGCCGGAGTCGTTCTCCGCGTCCGGGGTCACCGTGCTCGACCGGGCCGAGCTCCAGGTGTCGGGGGCACCGAGGTCCACGTCGCTGGTGGCCCGCGGGGCGACCGGGGCCGTCACATAGGTCGGCAGGGGCACCGGCACGGGCTCCCAGCTGTCGCCGCCCTGCCCGGGCCGCCGCCGGCGCTCGCGCTGCTGGTCGACCCACTCCGCGTGGTCGGTCTGCTCGACGAGGGCGCGCCGGTCCGCCGCGAGGGCCGAGTGGCCGGGGTCGGTCACCGGCTCGGGTCCCTCCTCCGGTTCGTCGCTCTCCTCGTCGGCCAGGGCGCGCCGGCGGGGCTGGCGCTGCCGCTCCCGCAGGCGCTGGGCCGCGGCCTCGGCCATCCGGCGGTCCATCTGGTAGGTGAAGCGGCGGCGCTCCTGGGAGCGCAGGTAGGCGATGTAGACGCTGAGCATGACCGCGGGCACGCCGGGGGCCCACAGGAACGCGAGTCCTCCGACCGCGGCGACGATCGCGCCGAGCGTGAAGGCGAGGAACAGCATGGTGGTGGTGCGTCGACGGCGCGCGAGGACCTTTGAGCGCCGGGCTCGTGCCGCGGCTGCCTGGTTCGCCTGCGCCGAAGCGTTGCGCCGGGCGGCGGGCACCCGCTCCCGGGGGCGCCCGGAGCGCGCCGCGTCGGGTGCGGGCGACTGCCGGACCTGGGGTTCGGGGGTCGCCTGGCGGGCCGGCTGCTCGGGGGCGGGCGACGGGACGGGTGCCTGGGTCTGCGGACGGGTCTTGGACACGGCGAAGGCCCGGACGTCCACCGAGTCGGTGACGGCATCCGGGTCGTCGGCGCCCTGCTCCCCCTCGTCGGTGGAGCGCGCCCGCAGGTCCTTGGCGTACCGGCGCTCCATTCCCGCCCGTCCGGACAGCAGCCGGATGGCGGTGCTGAAGCGTTCCGTCGGACGGGCCTCGTTCAGCTCGTCCTGCCTACGGAGCCACATCGGCACCAAGTAGGCGGCCCAGGCCCCGACAATGACTGCGTAGATGAGGCCGCTGCTGCTCACGTCTCACACCGTAGAGGGGTTTGTGTGAGGCCATCTGCCAATTGCGCCGGTGTGTCGCACGATCTGGCTGATATTTCGAACTTTTTTTGTGACCGATGCGATCAGCAGACCGCCCAGGCTGGGAATTCCTTGCCCTGAGACGGTCATCGACCGATCAATTTCGAACACGTATTCAATTTCCGGGGTGATGCCGCATTCCGGGCTTGCTCTGCGAGCGTGCCCGGTGCCAGCGCTTCAGCAGGCCGTCCGGCACCTCCTCGGCCGTGAGGGCGAAGACGAGGTGGTCGCGCCATGCTCCGTCGATGTGGAGATAGCGCGGCCGCAGCCCCTCCTCGCGGAATCCGAGCTTTTCCACGACCCGGCGGCTGGGCCCGTTCTCCGGGCGAATGCAGACTTCGATGCGGTGCAGTCCGACGGCGCGGAAACAGTGGTCCACGACGAGCGCCACCGACGTCGGCATCACCCCGCGGCCGGCCACCGACTCGTCCACCCAGTAACCGACGTGCCCCGAGCACATCGAGCCCCAGGTGATCCCGGCGACGGTCAACTGCCCGACCAGCCGCCCCTGGTACTCGATGACGAAGGGCAGCATCCGGCCCGCGTTCGCCTCCGACCGCAGATGGCGGACCATCTGGCGGAAGGTGGGGCGGTGCGCCATCGGCCCACCGGGGCCGGGCGGCGGGATCGTCGCCTCCCAGGGGCGAAGCCAGTCGCGGTTGCGCCGGTTGACCTCGCGCCAGGCCCGCTGGTCGCGCAGCTTTATCGGCCTGAGGACGATGTCGCCGTCCACCAGCTCCACGGGCCAGGATGGGCTGTTCAGCTCGCACCCCCACTGCCGGGTCTGGGGTGGTCGCCGCCCCGGATCTGCTCGACGGCGTGGACGAGCAGCGGCTCCAGGACGGCGAGGCCGTCCTTCACGCCGCCGCTGGAGCCGGGCAGATTGACGATCAGCGTGCCGCCCGCCACTCCGGCCAGACCCCGGGAGAGCGCCGCGGTCGGCACCTTCTCCCGGCCGTAGGCCCGGATGGCCTCGGCGATGCCCGGCACCTCGTGGTCGATCACGCGGCGGGTCGCCTCGGGCGTGCGGTCGGTGGGCGAGATGCCCGTGCCGCCGGTGGTCACGATGACGTCGTAGCCGGCGTCGGCACCGGCGCGCAGGGCGGCCTCCACCGGGTCGCCGTCGGGGACGACCTGTGGGCCGTCGACCTCGAAGCCGAAGCCCTTCAGGCCGTCGGAGACCATCGGGCCGCCCTTGTCCTCGTAGATTCCGGCGGCGGCCCGGTTCGAGGCCGTGACGACGAGAGCGCGATACGTCATGACCGGCTCCAGTCGCCCGACTTGCCGCCCGTCTTCTCCTCCACCCGTACGTCCGTGATGACCGCTCCCTTGTCGACCGCCTTGACCATGTCGATCACGGTGAGCGCGGCGACGGAGACCGCGGTGAGGGCCTCCATCTCGACGCCCGTGCGGTCCGTCGTCTTCACGGTGGCCAGGATCTCCACGGCGTCGTCCGCGACCGACAGGTCCAGTTTCACACCGGACACCGACAACGGGTGGCAGAGCGGAATCAGGTCGGGGGTGCGTTTGGCGCCCATGATCCCGGCGATCCGCGCGGTGGCGAGGGCGTCGCCCTTCGGGACGCCCTCACCGCGCAGCAATTCGATCACGCGGGGCGAGACGAGGACGCGTCCGCTGGCGCGGGCGGTGCGCGCGGTCACGTCCTTCTCCGACACGTCGACCATGCGGGCGGCGCCCGCCGCGTCGATGTGCGTCAGCCGGTCCTGCGTGGGGCCGTCCTGCGGGAATGGGTCCTGCGTGCTCATGCTGTGTGGCGCTCCCGGTCCGGGCCCGACGCGGTGCGGCGCACGGGCCTGTTGTGCGCGACACGGTACCCCCAACCAGCGGCTATCGGCCGAGCAGGACCACGTCGACCTCGGTGCCGGGTTCCACGGAGACGGTGTCCTCGGGGACGGTGATCAGGGCGTCCGCGTGGGCGAGGGCCGCGACCAGGTGGGAGCCGGCGCCGCCGACCGGGGTGACCTTGCCGTCGGCGTACGTGCCGCGCAGGAACTGGCGGCGGCCCTTCGGGGAGGTCAGCGCCTTGCCGGCGGACAGGGTCGCCCGGATCGTGGGGCGATGGACGTCCTCCAGCCCCATGAGGGTGCGGATCGCGGGGCGGACGAACAGCTCGAAGGAGACGTACGACGACACCGGGTTGCCGGGCAGGGCCAGCAGCGGGGTGTGGTCGGGGCCGATGGAGCCGAAGCCCTGGGGCTTGCCGGGCTGCATGGCGAGCTTGCGGAACTCGATGCCGCTGCCGGCCTCGTCCTCGTCGCCGACGTGGGACAGGGCCTCCTTGACCACGTCGTACGCGCCGACGCTCACCCCGCCGGTGGTGACCACCAGGTCGGCGCGGACCAGCTGGTCCTCGATGGTGGAGCGCAGGGTCTCGGCGTCGTCGGCGACGGCTCCCACGCGGTAGGCGATGGCGCCGGCGTCGCGGGCGGCGGCGGTGAGGGCGAAGCTGTTGGAGTCGTAGATCTGACCGGTGCCCAGTTCCGTGTCGGGCTGGACGAGTTCGCTGCCGGTGGAGAGCACCACCACGCGCGGGCGCGGGCGTACCCGGACGGTGCCCCGGCCGATCGCGGCGAGCAGGGAGATCTGGGGCGGGCCGAGGACGGTGCCGGCCTCCAGGGCGCGGTCGCCGGCCTTCACGTCGCTGCCCTTCGCGCGCACATGCGCGCGTGCATCGGCCGGGCGGTACACGTGCACGTGGCCGGTGGCGCCCTCGGGGCCGAGGCTGCGGGCGCGCATGCCGTGCACCGGGCCCTCGCCGAGACCGCCGTCGGTCCACTCGACGGGCACGACCGCCTCGGCACCGGGCGGCAGCGGGGCGCCGGTCATGATGCGGGCGGCCTGCCCCGGGCCCACGGGGAGCAGTTCGGACTGGCCGGCGGCCACGTCCCCGACGACCTCGAGGGCCGCCGGGAACTCCTCGCTCGCGCCCGCGACGTCCGCGACCCGTACCGCGTAGCCGTCCATCGAGCTGTTGTCGAAGGGCGGCAGGGACACCGGCACCGTGATGTCCTCGACGAGGACGCAGCCCTGGGCGTCGAGCAGGTGCAGCTCGATGGGTTCCAGGGGCCGGACGGTGGCGAGGATGTCCTCCAGGTGCTCGTCCACCGACCAGAGGTGGTCGGGGCCGAAGTGCTCCTGGCCGGTGACGTGGGGCGCGGCGCTGCTCAACGTGCTACATCTCCTCGGCTACGTAACTGCGAAGCCAGGTCCGGAAGTCCGGGCCCAGGTCTTCACGTTCGCATGCGAGTCGGACAATGGCACGCAGGTAGTCGCCGCGGTCGCCGGTGTCATAGCGGCGGCCCTTGAAGACGACGCCGTGCACGGGGCCGCCGATCTTCTCGTCCTCGGCGAGCTGCTGGAGGGCGTCGGTGAGCTGGATCTCGCCGCCGCGGCCGGGCTCGGTCCGGCGCAGTATCTCGAAGATGTGCGGGTCGAGGACGTAGCGGCCGATGATGGCGTAGTTGGAGGGCGCGTCGGCCGGGTCGGGCTTCTCGACGAGGCCGCTGACCTGGACGACGTCGCTGTCCTCGGTGGTCTCCACGGCCGCGCAGCCGTAGAGGTGGATCTGCTCGGGGGCGACCTCCATGAGCGCGACGACGCTGCCGCCGCGCTGCTCCTGGACCTCGACCATGCGCTGCAGCAGCGGGTCGCGGGGGTCGATGAGGTCGTCGCCGAGGAGGACCGCGAAGGGCTCGTCGCCCACGTGCGGGGCGGCGCACAGGACGGCGTGTCCGAGTCCCTTGGGGTCGCCCTGGCGGACGTAGTGCATGGTCGCGAGGTCGCTGGATTCCTGCACCTTGGCGAGGCGCCCGGCGTCGCCCTTCTTCTGAAGGGCCGACTCCAGCTCGTAGTTGCGGTCGAAGTGGTCCTCGAGGGGGCGCTTGTTGCGGCCCGTCACCATGAGGACGTCGTCGAGACCCGCGGCAACGGCCTCCTCGACCACGTACTGGATCGCGGGCTTGTCCACGACCGGCAGCATCTCCTTGGGAGTGGCCTTGGTGGCCGGCAGGAACCGGGTGCCGAGGCCTGCTGCGGGAATGACAGCCTTGCTGATCCGAGGGTGCTGAGTCATGTCGGCCACCCTATCCGGTGCCTTTGCATGGAATCTGCGGCTCCGGTTCATAGGAGCTCATATGAGCGTATTGCGACGGTACGGGAGCAACCATTGAGGCCTATTGCACGTCCGGGCGAGCCTGACAAGCGGAGTTTGCGGCGCGGGTTCCTCGCGGTGAGGAGCAGGTTGACGGCGGATGACCTGCGGGAAACGTCGGCCGCGCTGGCCGGGCGGGCGCTGGAGCTGCCCGAGTTGGCGGGGGCCGGAACGGTCGCGGCGTACGTATCCGTGGGGAGTGAACCCGGCACTCTCGCGCTCCTGGACGGCCTGCGAGACCGGGGCGTGCGCGTGCTGCTCCCGGTCCTGCTGCCGGACAACGACCTCGACTGGGGCGCGTACGAGGGCGAGAGCTCGCTCGCGCCCGTCCGGCACGGCGGCAGGATGGCCCTCCTCGAGCCCGTGGGCGAGCGCCTCGGGCCGGACGCCGTGACCACCGCCGACGCCGTACTGCTGCCGGGGCTCGCGGTGGACGCGCGCGGGATGCGGCTCGGGCGGGGCGGCGGCTCGTACGACCGGGTCCTCGCACGACTGGAGCGGGCGGGCTCTCATCCCGCCCTGGTGGTGCTGCTGTACGACTCCGAGGTCGTCGAGCACGTCCCGGAGGAGCCGCACGACCGGCCGGTGCACGCGGTGGTCACACCGTCGGGGGCACGGCGGTTCGGGCAGCCACGCTGACGCGAAACGGCCCGCCACGCGTGCGTGGAGGGCCGCTCGTCCTGCCGGCGTCAGTGGCTCATGGCTTGAGCACCAGCTTGTCGGCCGTGCTCTTCTCGACCGCCTGGTCCGAGAAGGCCCAGGGCAGCAGTTCGCCGTCGGCCCACTTGTCGGTCTGGTCGACGTAGTGGGCGCTGTAGGCGTGCCCGGAGGCGCCGGTGAGGTTGATCCACTTCGACTTGTCGAGGTCGCCGAGGTTCACCACCATCCGCATGGACGGCACCCACACGACCCCGTAGCCGCCGGCCGCGTTCCAGCCGGTCGCGTTGACCGTGGCCTCGCCGCCGCCGAGCTCCCAGGGGCCGCGGTTGAGGGCGTACTGGATGAAACCGGGGCCCGCGGTGCCGAGGGTCTGGTTCTTCAGGAACAGGCGGTGCAGCCGGCCCCAGCTCCAGGTGTCGATGTCCTTGCCGAGCTTGGCGGTCAGCTCCCAGCGGGCGTCGATCAGCGCCCGCTTGAACAGCTGGTCGCGGTTGTGGGCGGCGGGGCGGGTGCCCACCTCGGGGGTCGTCCACCAGTCGCTGTCCGGCTGGTCCATCAGCTTGCGGACCACCTCGAACCACCGGTCGCCGCCGTCCGGCTGCGCCTGGTCGGGGTCGCGCTGGCCGCACTCGCGGACCTTCTCGGCCTCGTCGGCCGGGCCTGTGGTGTTGACCGGCTCGACCCACAGGCACTGGCCCTTGGGCCGCAGCTCCTTGGGCAGCTTGTTGCCGAAGGCGAGCTTGAGGATGTTGCGCCAGACGGCGTTGAAGTAGGCCGCTGCCGCGGAGTCGGCGTCCTGGGTGTAGTCCCAGCCCTCCAGGAGCTTCTGCGCGTCGCGGACGTCCTGGTTCTCCGGGTCGATCTTCAGCAGCGTGGGCACCAGCAGCCGGGCGATCTCACTGCTGTTGTCCAGCTGCATCTGGCGCATGTCGTCCGTGGAGATCTTGCCGCCGTCCTTGATCTTCGACTGGATCAGGTCGGTGATCCGCTGGCTGCGCGCGCCGTAGCCCCAGTCGGCGGTGAGCGTGTACGGGTACTTGTCCGGGTCGATCACGGCCTGGTTGGCGGTGACGATGTAGCCGCGCTCCGGGTCGTACTCGTAGGGCAGCGCGTCCTGCGGGATGTAGCCCGTCCAGCGGTACTCGGGGTCCCAGCCGGGCGCCGGGATGGAGCCGTTGTCCTTCTTCGAGCGGATCGGGATCTTCCCGGGCAGCGTGTAGCCGATGTGGTTCTCGTTGTCGGCGTAGATCAGGTTCTGCGAGGGCACCTCGAATTGCGACGCGGCCTTGCGGAAGTCGCCCCAGTCCTTCGCCTTGTCCATGGCGAAGACGGCGTCCATGGTGGTGCCGGGCTGCAGGGCGGTCCAGCGCAGCGCGACGCCGTAGCCGTCGCCTCTGTCGGGTGCGGCGGTGTCGACGGAGGCCTTCCTGCCGACCTTGACGAGCTCCTCGTCGCGGTCGGACAGCAGGGGGCCGTTGTTGGTCTCGCGGACGACGATCTTCTTGGGTGAGCCCCCGGCGACCTTGATGGTCTCCTCGCGGGTCGTGAAGGGCTTGACCTTGCCGTCGTACAGGTAGCCGTTGCCGGTGATCTTCTCCAGGTAGAGGTCCGTGACGTCCACGCCGGAGTTGGTCATGCCCCAGGCGATGTCCTGGTTGTGACCGATTATCACGCCCGGCATGCCGGCGAAGGTGTAGCCGCTGACGTCGTACTGGCAGGCACTGGAGACGCTGCGGCAGTGCAGGCCCATCTGGTACCAGACGGACGGCAGGGAGGGCGACAGGTGCGGGTCGTTGGCCAGCAGCGGCTTGCCGGTGATGGTGTGCGCCCCGCCGACAACCCAGGAGTTGGAGCCGATGCCGTCGCCGTTCACGCCGACGGCCGGCGGGAGGTCGTCCAGGACATGGGTGAGGCCGCCGAGCTGGCTGTCCAGGCCCTCGGTGCCCGAGGCGCCGGAGGCGGTGCCGCCCGTACCGGAGGCGGTGCCCGGCGTGCCGGAGGCGGTGCCTGCCGTGCCGGAGCCGCCGGACGCCGTGCCGGTGGAGGTACCGCCGGTTCCGTTCGCGCCGGAGGTGCCGGACGCGCCGCTCGTGCCGCCCTGCTCGAACGCCCCCGCCAGCTCGCTGTACTGGCCCTCCTGGACGATCGCCTTGTTGCGGCTGTACGGGTACTGCGGGTACAGGTCGGCGATCTGCTTCGGGCCGAGGCGGCTGGTCAGCAGGGCGCGGTCGATCTCGTCCTGCATGTTGCCGCGCAGGTCCCAGGCCATCGCCTTCAGCCAGGAGATCGAGTCGACCGGGGTCCACGCCTGCGGCTTGTAGTCGTTGGTGAAGCCCAGCGCCGCGTACTCCAGGGAGATGTCCTCGCCGTCCTTGCCCTGGAGGTAGGAGTTGACGCCCTCCGCGTACGCCTGGAGGTACTTCTTCGTGGTCGCCGACAGCTTGGTGTCGTACTCCTGCTTGGCGACGCGGTCCCAGCCGAGGGTGCGCAGGAACTCGTCGTTGTCGACCTGGCTCTTGCCGAACATCTCCGACAGCCGGCCGGAGGCCATGTGGCGGCGGACGTCCATCTCGTAGAACCGGTCCTGCGCCTGGACGAAGCCCTGGGCCATGAACAGGTCCGCGTCGGAGGACGCGTAGATCTGCGGGATGCCGTAGTTGTCGCGTTTGACCTCGACGGGACCCGAGAGGCCCTTCAGTGTCAGGGTGCCCTTGGTCTGCGGGAAGGAGGCCCGGACGGTACTGATCGACCAGTACGACCCGTACGCCACGCCCCCGATGAGGGCCAGCACGAGGACGAGCACGATAAGACGGGCTTTGCGCCCCTTTCTCCTGCCGGACTTGCCGGGCTGCTGACCCGTGGAGGCGGTGGTGTTGGGGGGCATCGCTGTCCTTGCTGTCCTAACGCGAGCGGCAGGTTCGGCTGTGCTTTTAACTGAGCGCTGGAGCAACGATAGGCGCAGGGTCCTGCGCCCCTTGACGCGGAGTCGGGATCAAGCCCGGACGGACGTTCGATCTTGCCCCCGGAAGCGTCAAGAAATCGTCAAGAGTTAGGTAAGGTAACGAAGTAGTTGGCGCACTGCGCCACAGCTTCATGTGCGATGTACGTGAGCCCACGCGCGCGGCGTGCGGGCCAGGGAAGGATTCGGCCGCTGACTGTTCACCACCTCAACCAGCTCCTGCTCGTCTGCTCGCTCGTCCTGCTCGTCGCCGTCGCAGCGGTACGGATCTCCTCGCGCAGCGGGCTCCCCAGCCTGCTCGTGTACCTGGGGATAGGCGTCGCCATGGGCCAGGACGGCGTGGGCGACATCCACTTCGACAACGCCGAGCTGACCCAGGTCATCGGATACGCGGCCCTGGTCGTGATCCTGGCCGAGGGCGGCCTGGGAACGAAGTGGAAGGAGATCAAGCCGGCCCTGCCGGCCGCCACGGCACTGGCGCTGGCCGGCGTCGCGGTGAGCGTCGGGGTCACGGCGTCGGCCGCGCACTATCTGATCGGGCTGGAGTGGCGGCAGGCGCTCATCATCGGGGCGGTCGTCTCCTCGACGGACGCGGCGGCCGTCTTCTCGGTGCTGCGCAAGATCCCGCTGCCCGCGCGCGTGACGGGCACGCTGGAGGCGGAGTCCGGCTTCAACGACGCCCCGGTGGTCATCCTCGTGGTGTCCCTGTCCACGGCCGGCCCGGTCGAGCACTGGTACACGCTGCTGGGCGTGATCGTGGGGGAACTGGCCATCGGCGCGGCCATCGGGCTCGCGGTGGGCTGGCTGGGCTCCTGGGGCCTCAGGCACGTGGCGCTGCCCGCGTCCGGCCTCTACCCCATCGCCGTCATGGCGATCGCCGTGGTGGCGTACGCGGCCGGCGCACTGGCCCACGGCAGCGGCTTCCTCGCGGTGTACCTCGCCGCGATGGTGATGGGCAACGCGCGCCTGCCGCACTGGCCGGCCACGCGCGGGTTCGCCGACGGGCTCGGCTGGATGGCCCAGATCGGCATGTTCGTCCTGCTCGGCCTGCTGGTCACCCCGCACGAGCTGGGCGACGACATCGTGCCCGCGCTGGTCATCGGGCTGGTCCTGACCATGGTGGCCCGGCCGCTGAGCGTGATGCTCTGCCTGTCGCCGTTCCGGGTGCCGTGGCAGGAGCAGACGCTGATGTCGTGGGCGGGGCTGCGCGGCGCCGTGCCCATCATCCTGGCGACCATCCCGATGGTGCAGGGGGTCGACGCAAGCCGCCGGATCTTCAACATCGTCTTCGTGCTGGTCGTCGTCTACACCCTGGTCCAGGGCCCGACCCTGCCCTGGCTGGGCCGCAAGCTGCGGCTCGGCGACGGTTCGGAGGCCGCCGACCTCGGCATCGAGTCGGCGCCGCTGGAGCGGCTGCGCGGGCACCTGCTGTCCGTGGCGATCCCCGGCGAATCGAAGATGCACGGCGTGGAAGTGGCCGAACTCCGGCTGCCGCACGGCGCCGCCGTGACGCTCATCGTGCGCGGGGGCGAGTCCTTCGTTCCACTGCCGACGACGATCCTGCAACGCGGGGACGAGCTCCTCGTGGTCGCCACCGACCCTGTCCGGGACGCGACCGAGAACCGGCTGCGGGCCGTGGGGCACGGCGGCAAGCTGGCCGGCTGGCTGGGGACGGGCGGGGCGAGCGCCTGAGGGGGGCATTTTGCGCCCTTTGTGATTCACAGGGCGGCAGCCCCATGGTGCTCACTTTCACAGGCACACCCAGCCTTGATCCCTGTACGATGAAGGCGTTACCCAGATCGAACCAACTCTGCCTGACGCAGAGCTGGCGCGACCGTATGGCGGTCGGGACACCCCTCCTCACCGGGCCCCGGCATCTACCGCAGTTCCGCGCAAGAGGACAGCTCTCGGCGCCGCCCACTACGGGGCCGCGCTACCAGGCGGCAGAAAGGCACGGGCCGTGGCGTCCACGGTCACCTCGAAGGCGTCGGAGAACCCGACGGCTTCCGCCCGCCCGGGATACGGCCGGCTGCTGCGCACCCGCGGCGCCTGGACGTTCCTGATCCCCGGCTTCGCGGCACGCCAGCCGTTCGCGATGCTGACCATCTCCATCGTGCTGCTGGTGCAGCACACCACCGGCTCCTACGGAGCGGCGGGCGCCGCCGCGGCCGTCACCGGTGTCTCCATGGCCCTGTTCGCGCCCTACAGCGGACGCCTCGCCGACCGCTACGGGCAGCGCGCCGTACTGGTCCCCGGAGTGCTGCTGCACGCGGTGTCCGGGCTGACACTGACGGCGCTCGCGCTGCTGGACGCGCCCCTGTGGGCGGTGTTCGCGGCGGCCGTCCCGACCGGTGCCTCGGTGCCGCAGGTCGGCCCGATGGTGCGGGCCCGCTGGGGCGTCAAGCTCAAGGACTCGCCGCTGATGACCACCGCGGCCGCCTTCGAGTCCGTCACGGACGAGCTGACCTTCGTGGTCGGGCCGCTGCTGGCCACCGCCCTGTGCACGGCCGTCGACCCGGCCGCCGGGCTCGTCACCGAGGCCTCGCTGACCTTGCTGGGCGGCCTGCTGTTCGCCGCGCAGAAGAGCACGCAGCCCTCGGTCGCCGGCAGCGGGCACGCGCGCGTGGAGCACGCTTCGGCACTGCGCGTCCCCGGAGTGCGCGTGCTGATCGTGACCTTCCTGGGCATCGGCACCGTTTTCGGCGGCATGCAGGTCTCGCTGGCCGCGTTCACCGAGTCGATCGGCGAACCGGGCCTGAACGGCGTCCTCTACGGCGTCTTCGCCGCCGGCAACATGCTCTCCGGCGTGGTCTGCGGCGCGATCGCCTGGAAGGCGGCCCCGCAGCGGCGCCTGGTCGTCGGCTACACGGCGCTCGCCCTCACCGCGTCCGGCCTGTGGGCCGCCCACTCGGTGCCGGTCCTCGCGGGCCTCGGCCTGCTGGTCGGCATGAGCATCGCGCCCGCCCTGATCACCGGCTACACCCTGGTCGACAGCCTGGTCCCGGCCGGTGCCCGCACCGAGGCGTTCACGTGGCTGACCGGCGCGGTGGCGCTCGGCCAGGCCGCCGCCGTGACGGTCGCCGGACAGCTGGAGGACCGCCTCTGGTCGGGCGCCGGTTTCCTGGTGCCGATGGGCGGCACGCTGCTGGCCCTGGTGACCCTCCTGGCACTGCGTTCCCGGCTGGTGGCGCGGGGCAACGGCCGGACCGTCGCACGTGGCGTGGGTCACCGCGTGCCGGTGGCAGTGGACTGAGCGGCCGGAATACGTCACTATGGATCGTCGTTAGCACTCATCGAGTGAGAGTGCCAGGAGGAAGACAGTGCCGACCTACCAGTACCAGTGCACCGAGTGCGGCGAAGGCCTCGAGGCGGTGCAGAAGTTCACCGACGACGCCCTCACCGAGTGCCCCAACTGCAAGGGCCGCCTGAAGAAGGTGTTCTCGGCGGTCGGCATCGTCTTCAAGGGCTCCGGCTTCTACCGGAACGACAGCCGCGGCTCCTCGTCGAGCAGCTCCCCGGCGAAGTCGTCGAGCACCTCGGGCTCGTCCTCCGACTCCGGCTCGTCGAGCTCCGCTTCGAGCTCGTCCTCGAGCACCGGCAGCTCCTCCAGCAGCACCACCGCCGCGTAAGGCCTGATTCTTACGGGACCCTGTCGCCCTCGGGCGACGGGGTCCTCGGCGTTTCAGCCTGCGGTTAGGGTGCGGGCATGGCGAACAAGGCGAACGCGACGGACCAGGCAGGCGCCGGGATCGGCGTCATCGGCGGCTCGGGGTTCTACTCCTTCCTCGACGACGTGACCGAGATCCAGGTCGACACCCCGTACGGACCGCCCAGCGACTCCCTCTTCCTCGGTGACGTCGCCGGCCGGCGGGTCGCCTTCCTGCCGCGGCACGGCCGGGGCCACCACCTGCCGCCACACCGGATCAACTACCGCGCCAACCTGTGGGCGCTGCGCTCGGTCGGCGTGCGCCAGGTCCTCGCCCCGTGCGCCGTGGGCGGCCTGCGCCCCGAGTACGGGCCGGGCACGCTGCTGGTTCCGGACCAGCTGGTCGACCGCACGAAGTCCCGCACGGGCACCTTCTTCGACGGGCTGCCGCTGCCCGACGGCTCGGTGCCGAACGTGGTGCACGTGTCGCTGGCCGACCCCTACTGCCCCGCCGGGCGGGCCGTCGCGCTGAAGGCGGCGCGCGGGCGGGACTGGGAGCCGGTGGACGGCGGCACGCTGGTCGTCGTCGAGGGGCCGCGCTTCTCGACCCGTGCGGAATCGTTGTGGCACCAGGCGCAGGGCTGGTCGGTGGTGGGCATGACCGGCCATCCCGAGGCGGCGCTCGCCCGTGAGCTGGAGCTCTGCTACACGTCCCTGACCCTGGTCACGGACCTCGACGCGGGTGCCGAGACGGGTGAGGGTGTCTCCCACGACGAGGTGCTCCGGGTGTTCGCGGCGAACGTGGACCGGCTGCGGGGGGTGCTGTTCGACGCGGTGGCCGGGCTGCCCGCGGAGAACGAGCGGGACTGCCTGTGTGTGAGCGCGCTGGGCGGGATGGACCCGGGGTTCGTGCTGCCGTAGCGGGCTAGCCGACTTGCGGCTTTGCGGGCGAGGGGCGTTGCGGGGCCGTGGGGCTTCCGGGGGCGGAGGCCGTCTGGGGCCGGGGGACTTTCGAGGGCGGAGGCGTTCCGGGGCCGGGGGGTTTCCGAGGGTGGAGGCCAGCTGGGGCAGGGGGCTTCCGAGGGTGGAGGCCTTCCGGAGCAGGGGAGCGTTGCGGGGCCGTGGAGCGTTGCGCGGCCGCGTTGCGGGGCCGTGGAGCGTTGCGCGGCCGGGGCGTCGGTGGTGGAGCGTCCCGTTCGGGTGAGGGAGTTGTCCACAGGCCGGTCGGGGATCCACAGGCTTCAGCGGGCGGCGGTACGAGGCCTCATCGTGGGGAGCGCAAGCCGGTCCCTCGTCGCAGGTGGTGGTCTCCGTGCCCTTCTCTCGTTCTTCGGTCGTGTCCTCTTCTCCCTCCTGGTCGCTCGCCTCGGGCCCGCCCGGGGCGGAGGTGCCCGCGACCCGTGAGGTGCCGCGGTTCGACCCGGTACGGGTGCGCGGCGGTCACCGCTCCGGCCGGCTCGTCCGGCACCGGCGGCGGGCCGTGGCCGTCGGACTGGCGGTCACCGCGACGGCGCTCGTGGCGGCGGGGCCGCGCGACGCCGACGGGGCCCGTGGCCATCCCCGGGCCCGGCCTCCCGCACACACGGTGACGATGTCCGGGCAGCAGCCCGGGGGCCCGCGTCACGCGACGGGGTCGGTGACTGCCCCGGTCCGGATCTCCGACGCGGCCACCGTGCGGCTGCTGCGGCCCGGTGACCGGGTCGACGTCATCGCCGCCGAGGGGGCGGTGCCGGGTGGCGCTGCCCGGGTGGTCGCACGCGGGGCCAGGGTCACGGAGGTGCCGGAACCGGTGGAGGACGCGGGCGACGGCGGGGCGCTGGTCGTGCTGTCGGTGCCGCGGGCCGTCGCGGCGCGGCTGGCCGGTGCCGGTGCGACCGGGCGGCTGGCGGTGACGTTGTGGTGACGGGCGCGGTCGTGACGGGCTGGGACGGGTCGGGTGTGGTCGTACCGGGCGCGGTGCTGAGGGACACCGCCGCGTCCCATCCTTCCCCGGAGGGACCCAGGTGCTCGGTGGGGGCCGACGTTGACGTAGGTTGCGGAGCGTTTTGTTCCACAAGCTGCTCGTGTGAGGAGACGCCCCGAGGTGAGCGAGAAGAAGGAGCCGAACATCCTGCAGGGCTTCAAGGCCTTCCTGATGCGCGGAAACGTCGTCGATCTGGCGGTGGCGGTGGTGATCGGTGCCGCCTTCACCAACATCGTGAACGCCGTGGTGAAGGGGATCATCAACCCGGTCGTCGGAGCCATCGGGACCAAGAACCTCGACCACTACAGCTCGTGCCTGAGCTCGACCTGCGAGGGCGAGCAGGGCATCCGGATCCTGTGGGGCTCCGTTCTGGGCGCCGCCCTGAGCTTCGTGATCACCGCGGCGGTCGTCTACTTCCTGATGGTCCTGCCCATGGCGAAGTACCTGGCCCGGCAGGAGGCGCGCCGGAAGGCCAAGGAGGGCAGCCAGGAGATCATCGAGGTGACCGAGCTGGAGGTCCTGAAGGAGATCCGGGACGCCCTGGTCGCCCAGCGCGGCTCGGGACACGACCGGCGGTAACGGCGCTGAGGGCGGCCGGAGGAGCGCTGCGGGCGGCCACCCGGCCGGTTCAGATGTGGTGGGGCGGCTTCTCGTCCAGGAAGCGCCTGAGGTCCGCCGCACTGCCGCCGGAGTCGGTGCGCTCGCCCCATCCGCGGTCGGTGTCGTCGGAGGACTGCTGGTCGAGCGGGTCGTCGAAGACCAGCGCGGGCTTCGGCTCGCGCGGCTCGGGGCCGGGGACGGTACTCATGCAACCAGGGTACGGTCGCGGAGAAATTCCCCGTGCCTTCTGCTGTGCTGGGACGCATGACGTCCAGCCCCACTCCCCCGCCCGTCCCCTCCGGCGCGCCCGGCGGCCGGGGACCACTGCGCAGGCTCCGGGCCCGAGGCCGCGACGAGACGCACCGGACGGCCTCGCCGCTGGAGCTCTTCTTCGACCTGTGCTTCGTCGTGGCCGTCGCCCAGGCGGGCATCGAGCTGGTGCACTCCGTCGCCGAGGGGCACGCGGGCCAGGGGATCCTCGACTACGCGATGGTGTTCTTCGCCGTGTGGTGGGCGTGGATGAACTTCACCTGGTTCGCCTCGGCGTACGACAACGACGACGTGCTCTACCGGGTCGTCACGCTGGTGCAGATCGCGGGTGTGCTGGTTCTCGCGGCGGGGGTCTCGCGGGCGTTCGAGGAGCACGAGTACCTCGTGGTCTGGCTGGGCTACGCGATCATGCGGGTAGCCATGGCGGCGCAGTGGCTGCGGGCGGCCCGGGCGGGGGAGGGCCCGGAGCGCAGGACGGCCCTGCGCTACGCCGGCGGCGTGCTGGCGTGCCAGGTCGGCTGGCTGGGGCTGCTGTTCCTGCCCGAAGGAGCCCGGCCTTGGTGGTTCCTGGTGATGGCGCTGCTGGAGATGTGCGTGCCGCCTCTCGCGGAGAGGGGCCACACCACGTCCTGGCATCCCCGCCACATCTCGGAGCGGTACGGGTTGTTCACGATCATCGTGCTGGGCGAGACGATCGCGGCGGCCACGGTCGCGGTGAAGTCCGGCATCGACGAGAACGACGCGCTGGGCGAGCTCCTCCCCATCGCGGCGGGCGGTCTGCTGATCGTCTTCGCGGCCTGGTGGATCTACTTCGTGGTGCCCATCCACGGCCATCTGCGATCCAACCGGCAGGCGTTCCTGTGGGGCTACGGCCACTACCTGGTGTTCGCCTCCGCGGCGGCGATCGGGGCCGGGCTGGAGGTCGCGGTGGAGGAGACGGTCGGCAAGGCGCACATCTCCACGCTGGCGGCGTCGGCGGCCGTGACCCTGCCGACGGCCCTGTACCTGCTCACGGTGTGGGCCCTGCACTCGCGCCACTTCAAGCGGGGCATCACCCAGCAGCTGGTGCTGCCGACGACGGCGCTGCTGGTGATCTGCTGCACGTTCCTGGGGCACTGGGCGGTGTTCGCGGCAGGCGCGGTGTGCGCGCTGTCGGTGGTGGCCGGAGAGACCGTGGCGGCGCGCCGTGGGGCGGCCGGGGAGAGCGGGCCGGCGACGCGCACCGGGTGAGGGCCTCCGCATTCCCCACCACGCGCATGTCGACGGCCTGACGCGGCGCCCACGGCTCGGTGCCTCCTCCGGGGCCGGCGGCTGGACGAGACTGTGCCTCATGACAGTTGACGCACTGACGGATGTCTCCGGCCTGCGGGTGGGGCACGCGACACGCACCGGCGACGGTTGGCTCTCCGGCACCACGGTGGTACTCGCCCCGGAGGGCGGGGCGGTGGCCGCCGTGGACGTGCGGGGCGGCGGGCCCGGCACCAAGGAGACGGACGCGCTCGACCCGCGCAACGTGGTGCGCAAGGTCGAGGCGGTCGTGCTGACCGGCGGCAGCGCCTACGGGCTCGACGCCGCGGCGGGTGTGATGGCCTGGCTGGAGGAGCGGGGGCGTGGGATCCGGGTCGGGGCGGATCCGGCGCACGTGGTGCCGGTGGTGCCCGCCGCGTGCGTTTTCGACCTGGGGCGGGGCGGCGACTTCCGGGCCCGGCCGGACGCGGCGACCGGCCGGGCCGCGGTCGAGGCGGCCGCGGCGAGCGAGCTCGGCGCCCCGGTGCCCCAGGGGTGCGTGGGCGCGGGCACGGGAGCGGTGGTCGGGGTGGTGAAGGGCGGTGTCGGCAGCGCGAGCACGGTGCTCGGCTCGGGGATCACCGTGGCCGCGCTGGTGGTGGCCAACGCGGCGGGGTCGACGGTGGATCCGGAAACGGGGGTGCTGTACGGGGAGTTGTTCCAGGGTCGGGTGGAGTACCCGGAGGCGGAGGTCCACGCGGCGGCGCGGCGGCGTCTCGCCGAGACGGCCGCGAGGAGCACGCCACCGCCGCTCAACACCACGCTCGCGGTGGTCGCCACGGACGCGGATCTGTCCAAGGCGCAGGCGCAGAAGCTGGCCGGCACGGCGCACGACGGCATCGCCCGCGCGGTGCGTCCGGTGCATCTCCTCAACGACGGGGACACGGTGTTCTCGCTGGCGACCGGCGACCGCACCCTGGACGCCACCGACCCCCTCGCCCTGAACGAGATCCTGGCCGCGGGCGCCGACATGGTGACGCGCGCGATCGTCCGGGCCGTGCGGGCCGCGGAGCCGGTGGACGGTCCGGGCGGGGCGTGGCCGTCGTACGGGGAGTTGTACGCGGGCCGTTGAACAGGCTTGCTGCGCACAGCGGATGCACAGCGGACTCGGAATTTGTCGCGGTTCTGTCACGTGACGGCCTTCATGGGGAACGGACGGAACCCGACCGGCCCCCGGCCCCCTCTACTCCCACGTACCGGAGCGGATCACGCAACATCACATGAACTGGGAGCAGCCCGTGACAACGCCGAACATTTCAGCGCGGCGCACTCTGGGGGCCTGTGCCGCCCTGGTGGTCGGCGCCCTGACCCTCACCGCCTGCGGTGGCAGCGCCAACGCCAAGGACGACGACAAGGGCGGCGAGGGCGGCACCAAGACGTCCGTCGCGAAGATCGCCATCTCGGCGAAGGACGGTTCGACCGGCGCGTCCATCAACAGGACCGGCGTGAAGGTCAGCGACGGGAAGCTGAGCGTCGTGAAGATGACGGTCGCGGGCAGCGGCCAGGCCGTCGCGGGGTCGATCTCCGGCGACGGCAAGGTGTGGAAGCCGAAGGAGCAGCTGGAGCGCGGCACCAAGTACCAGATATCCGCGACCGCCAAGGACGCGGACGGCCGGACGGCCGCCGCCAACTCCATCTTCACGACGGTGACGACGTCGAACAGCTTCATCGGCACGTACACGCCGGACAACGGCACGACGGTCGGCGTGGGGATGCCGGTGTCGTTCACCTTCGACAAGGCCATCACCGACCGCAAGGCCGTGCAGTCGCACATCACGGTGACGTCCAGCAGCGGACAGCAGGTCGTCGGGCACTGGTTCAACGGGCAGCGGCTCGACTTCCGGCCGGAGGAGTACTGGAAGGCCGGCTCCAAGGTCACGATGAAGATCGACCTGGACGGGGTCGAGGGCGCGAACGGTGTCTACGGCGTACAGAAGAAGACGGTCACCTTCACGGTGGGCCGTTCGCAGGTCTCCACGGTCGACGCCAACACCCAGACGATGACGGTGGTCCGGGACGGCAAGACCCTCAAGACGATCCCGATCTCGGCCGGCAGCCCGGAGCACACCACCTACAACGGGCAGATGGTGATCTCCGAGAAGTTCGTCCAGACCCGGATGAACAGCCGGACGGTCGGGCTGGGCGGCGAGTACGACATCCCGGACGTGCCGCACGCGATGCGTCTGACGACGTCGGGCACGTTCATCCACGGCAACTACTGGTACAACAAGGGCAACCCGCCCTTCGGCCGCCAGGGCACCAGCCACGGCTGCGTGGGCCTCGCCGACGTCCAGGGCGCCGGCGGCAGCACGACCGCCAAGTGGTTCTACGACAACTCCCTCATCGGGGACGTGGTGATCGTGAAGAACTCCCCCGACAAGACGGTGGCGCCGGACAACGGGCTGAACGGCTGGAACATGGCGTGGAGCCAGTGGACCGCGGACAGCGCTTCCTGACCTCTTGGCGGATCGTCTGAAGAACCGTCCCAACTGGGGATTTTGACGGACCGAACGGGCCGCGCGGGAACTTTTCGCGCGGCCCGCGCGTTTTCCCGGAGGTACGTTTTCTCGGTTCCCGGACACGATGTCCGACCGAGGGGCTACGGTATGCACCCACAAGGTGACATGCAGCAACGCCGGGAGAAACCTTGAGCGTTCCGTACGAGACGGCAGCGTACGAACCCCACGACTCGCCCGAGACTCCGGAGGAGCACCTCGCGCGACTCCTCGGCCGCGCCCTGAACTCCTTCGAGCTACCGGACGAGGCGATAAGGCGTCTGGACTGCGCGCTGGCGCACGACGGTTCGCTGCATTCCGCGCACCACAGCGCGGGCCTGCACCGGGAGACGTACCGGCACACGTGGCTGCTCGCCGACGGTTCGGCGCTCACCCTGTGGGAGCTCGTCCACAACACCGCGCCGGGCAGCGAACCGCAGCACGAGGTGTACGTCGACGAGGAGGAGTTGCGCGCCGCCACCGCACGGCTGCCGCTGCCGCCGGACACCCCGGACTTCGAACTGCCGGTGACGGTGCAGCTGTCACCGGTCCCCGCCCCGCGGCACGCGTACGCCGCGGAGAATTCGGCGGACCACGCGCGCAGGTTATTGCGCCGGGCGGAGAACGTGGACCGGCCGGGCGTGGACACGGCGGCACTGCTGGCCACGGCGTCCGGGCATCAGATCACCCAGGCCTTCGGCCGGCCGTGCCGCGCGGGCCGGGCGGGGCTGGGTTTCTCGCTCTACGAGCACGCGTTCCTGCTGCGCGACGGCGACGAGATCTCCCTCTGGGAGGTCGAGCACACGGCGACGCCGGACGGGCGGCACATGTGCGAGGTGTACGCCAGCGAGGACGCGGCGCGCGAGGCGATGGAGCGGCGGGCGGCGCAGCTGTCCTGAGGCGGACCGAGGTTCCTCAGATGCCTCTGTCCCCGAAGTGCCGCACCAGCTCCGCGAAGGTGCCTCTCTCCTCGGCGGTCAGCTCCACGGATTCCGACCGGGAGCCCGTCTGCCGCTGCTGCGGGAGGGCGGGGAGTGGGTGGCCTTCGGGCCATCGGGAGACGTGCTCGGGCATGCACCCCAGTAGACACCACGGCCCGGGACTTCGGTCCCGGGCCGTGATTTTCGTGATCTATCTCGCAGGTGGCATGAACGGTTCACACGCCTCGAATGGGGCGAACCCACGCCGCTTTCACGCCGCGACGGGCTGCTTCGTCTCGGTCGCCTGGACCGCGCCGCCCTCGCCAGGGGCCGGTGCCGCGCCCGGGGCCGGCTTGCGCATGCCCTTCAGGACGACGACCAGGGCCGTCGTGACGCAGACACCCGCGGCGATGGCGATCAGGTAGAGGAACGCGTTGCCGATCAGCGGGACCACGAAGATGCCGCCGTGCGGGGCGCGCAGGGTGGCGCCGAAGGCCATCGACAGGGCGCCGGTGACCGCGCCGCCCGCCATGGAGGCCGGGATGACGCGAAGCGGGTCGGCCGCCGCGAAGGGGATCGCGCCCTCGGAGATGAAGGAGGCGCCGAGCACCCAGGCCGCCTTGCCGTTCTCGCGCTCGGTCTGGGTGAAGAGCTTGCCGCGCACGGTCGTGGCCAGGGCCATGGCCAGCGGCGGGACCATACCGGCCGCCATCACCGCGGCCATGATCTTCATCGCCGAGTCGCTGGGGCTGGCCACCGCGATACCAGCCGTGGCGAAGGTGTAGGCGACCTTGTTGACGGGGCCGCCGAGGTCGAAGCACATCATCAGGCCGAGGAGGGTGCCGAGCAGGATCGCGTTGCTGCCGGACAGGCCGTTCAGCCAGTCGGTCATGCCCTTCTGGGCCTCGGCGATGGGCTTGCCGATGACGACGAACATCAGGAACCCGACGATCGCCGAGGAGATCAGCGGGATCACCACCACGGGCATGATGCCGCGCAGCGCCGCCGGGACGTTCACCTTCTGGATCGCCATCACGACGCCACCGGCGATCAGACCGGCCGCCAGGCCGCCGAGGAACCCGGCGTTGATGTTGAAGGCGATCATGCCGCCGACGAACCCGGGGACGATGCCGGGCCGGTCGGCCATGCCGTAGGCGATGTAGCCGGCCAGGACCGGGACGAGGAAGCCGAAGGCGACGCCGCCGATCTGGAAGAGCAGGGCCGCCCAGCTGTCGGCCTGCGTCCACAGGAAGTGGTCCATCACCGACGGGGCCTTGTTGATCTTGTAGCCGCCGAGCGCGAACCCGAGGGCGATGAGCAGACCGCCCGCGGCGACGAAGGGCACCATGTAACTGACACCGGACATCAGCCACTTGCGCAGCTTGGTGCCGTAGCCCTCGCCGGACTCGCCGGCGCGCTCCACGGGAGTGGCCGGGGCGGACCCGGAGGTGACCTCGCCGCGCGCGGCCTTCTCGCGCACCTCGGCGATGAGTTCGGCGGCGCGGTTGATGCCCGCCTTCACCCCGACGTCGACGGTGGGCTTGCCGGCGAACCGCTCCTTCTCCCGTACCGGCACGTCGTGGGCGAAGATCACGGCGTCGGCCGCCGCGATGACCTGCGGGTCCAGCCGGGTGAAGCCGGCCGATCCCTGGGGCTCCACGGTGAGTTCGACGCCCGCCTCACGGCCGGCGTTCTCCAGGGACTCCGCCGCCATGTAGGTGTGGGCGATGCCGGTGGGGCAGGAGGTGACGGCGACGATGCGGAACGGCCGCTCCTCGCCCCCGGCTTCGGTGGTGCCACCGGCTTCGGCTGTGTCCGTGGCGGCGGCGGGAGAGGCCGCTCCCGCCGACGCCACGGGGTCTTCGGAACCCGCGGGTGCGGGTGCGTCCGGCTCGTCGCCGCGGATCAGGGCCGCCGCGGCCGGTGCGTCGCTCACCGCGCGCAGGGCGTCGGTGAACTCGCTGTTCATCAGCTGCCGGGCCAGTGACGACAGGATCGTCAGATGGGCGTCGTCCGCGCCGGCGGGCGCGGCGATCAGGAAGATCAGGTCGGCGGGGCCGTCCGCGGCGCCGAAGTCGATGCCCTCGGCGCTGCGGCCGAAGGCGAGCGTCGGCTCGGTGACGTGCTCGCTACGGCAGTGCGGGATGCCGATGCCGCCGTCGAGACCGGTCGGCATCTGGGCCTCGCGGGCTGCCACGTCGGCGAGGAAGCCGTCCAGGTCGGTCACCCGGCCCAGGGCCACCATGCGCTCGGCGAGGGCACGCGCCGCCGCTTCCTTGGTGTCGGCGGACAGGCCGAGGTCGACCAGGTCCGCCGTGATCATGTCGCTCATCGCGGGCTCCTTAGCACGCGTATCGCCCGATGGGAGGGGTGGGCGGGGAGGGGGACGGGGGTGCGGTGGGGGGTGACGGGGGTGGAGGCGGGGCCCACGAGTAACGGGGAGGGGGCTCGCCGCTCGCGCGTCGGTGCACGCTGCTCGTCGTACGTCATGACACCGGCTCCTCGTACGTCATGACACCGGCTCCTTCAGCGCACGGTCCGCCGGGACCTCGGCCGTGACCGTCACCGCTGCCGGGTCCAGGTCGCGTGGCGTCGGCATCACGCTGCCGGGCAGCTGGACGGCAGCCGCGCCGTGCGCGACCGCGGAGGCCAGGGCCTCGGGGCCGTTGCCGCCGGCGATCAGGAATCCGGCGAGGGAGGAGTCGCCGGCACCGACATTGCTGCGGACGGAGGCCACACGGGCGCTTCCGAACCAGGCGCCCTGCTCGGAGACGAGCAGCTGCCCGTCGGCGCCGAGGCTGGCGAGGACGGCCCGGGCACCCATCTCGCGCAGTTCCTCGGCGGCCTTCACGGCGTCGCCGACGGTGGCGAGGGGGCGGCCGACGGCTCCGGCGAGTTCCTCGGCGTTCGGCTTGACCACGTCGGGCCGTTCGCGCAGGGCCGCGAGCAGCGCGGGACCGGAGGCGTCCAGGGCGATCCGTGCCCCGGCGGCGTGCGCGCGGGCGACCAGGTCGGCGTACCAGGAGGGGGCGAGGCCCCGCGGGAGGCTGCCGCAGCAGGCGATCCAGGACGCGTCGCGGGACTGCCGCCGTACGGTCTCCAGGAGCAGTTCGCGTTCGGCGGCGGAGAGTTCGGGGCCGGGCGCGTTGATCTTCGTCAGGACGCCGTCGGACTCGGCGAGGGCGATGTTGGAGCGGGTGGCCCCGGCGACGGGGACGGGCGCGACCTCGATGCCCTGCTGGTCGAGCAGATCGGCGACCAGGGCGCCCGGGGCGCCGCCCAGCGGCAGGACCGCCACCGTGCGCCGGCCGGCCGCGGCGACGGCACGCGAGACGTTCACGCCCTTGCCGCCCGGGTCCATCCGCTCGCCGGTGGCGCGGATGACCTCGCCGCGGTCGAGGGACGGCACCTCGTAGGTGCGGTCCAGGGACGGGTTGGGGGTGACGGTGAGGATCATGCGCGCACTACTTCCGTGCCGCCGCGCTCGATCGCGACGGTGTCTTCGGGGCTCAGCCCGCTGTCGGTGATCAGCAGGTCCACATCGCTCAGGTCGCCGAAGCGGGCGAAGTGCTCCTGGCCGTGCTTGGAGGAGTCGGCGAGCAGCACCACCCGGCGGGCGGCGGCCACGGCCGCGCGTTTCACGGCGGCCTCGGCGAGGTCGGGGGTGGTCAGGCCGTGTTCGGCGGAGAAGCCGTTGGCGGCCACGAACAGCACGTCGGCACGGATCTCGCCGTATGCCCTGAGCGCCCAGGCGTCCACGGCGGCGCGCGTGCGGTGCCGGACGCGGCCCCCGATGAGGTGGAGCTGGATGCCGGGGTGGTCGGCGAGGCGGGCGGCGATGGGGAGGCTGTGCGTGACGACGGTGAGCGAGGCATCCAGGGGGAGGGCGGCGGCCATCCGGGCCACCGTCGTCCCGGCGTCGAGGATCACCGTGCCCTCGCCGGGCAGTTCCGCGAGGGCCGCCTTGGCGATGCCGTCCTTCTCGTCGGCGGCGGTCGTCTCGCGCTCGGCGAGATCCGGCTCGAAGTCGAGGCGCCCGGCCGGGATGGCACCGCCGTGCACCCGGCGGACCAGTCCGGCGCGGTCGAGGGCCTTCAGATCCCGGCGGATCGTCTCCGCCGTCACCTGGAACTCCTCGGCCAGCGACACGACATCCACTCGGCCGCCGTCACGGGCGAGCCGGAGGATCTCCTGCTGCCGCTCCGGTGCGTACATGTCCGTTCGCCTCCGCCTCATGCCCGAACGTGTGGTTTCAGCGGGAGGCTACGCCGAGATTTCCGCAAAGTAAACAGGTTCGGACCCAATCGGGCATGAGTAGAAAGCGGGAGCGGGAACGGGCAGGAACGGGAGCGGACACGCGAACGGGCCCGGCACCGAGGTGCCGGGCCCGTTTCCAGCGGTCAGACCAGCACCGCTTCCTTCTCCCCCGCCGGCACCTGCTCGCCCTCCACATGCTGGGCGGGCCGCTTGGGCAGCGCGAACATCAGCAGGAAGATGACGCCCATCACCGCGGCGACCCAGCCGAGCGAGTTCTGGAAGGCGTCCGCGAAGGCCCGACCGACCTGCTCAGGCCGCAGACGGTCTGAGATCGAACCGAAGAACACCACCGACACCAGGCCGAGCCCCAGCGCGTTGCCCATCTGCTGCACGGTGTTGATCAGCCCCGACGCCGAACCGGCGTGCTCGCGCGGCACCTCCGAGAGAATCGCGTCGGTCAGCGGCGCGACGATCAGCCCCATCCCCACGCCCATCACGATCAGCGGGAGCGCCATCTGCCAGGGAGCTATGTCCAGGCCGTAGTGCCCGGACTCCCAGATGTAGACCAGCACCCCGGCCGCCATCACCA
Source organism: Streptomyces sp. NPDC126510 (assembly GCF_040302345.1). NCBI lineage: Bacteria > Bacillati > Actinomycetota > Actinomycetes > Kitasatosporales > Streptomycetaceae > Streptomyces > Streptomyces sp. NPDC126510. Next base: position 229,708 of record NZ_JBEORR010000008.1, read on the forward strand.
GCGCGCCCGCCTGCAGCACCTTGCGGCCGAACCGCGGCACCAGCTTCTGCACCGACATCCCGGCCGCCACCGACACGGCGATCGAGAACGGCACCCCGGTCAGCCCGGCCTTCAGCGGGCTCCAGCCCAGCCCGAACTGCATGTACAGCGTCCACACCAGGAAGAACACGCCGAGTGCGACACCGAAGACGGTCTGCACCGCGATCCCGGCCGCGAAGCTCTTGACCTTGAACAGCGACAGCTCGACCAGCGGGGAACCGTCCCGCGCGGCCTTGCGCCTCTCGTACGCCACCAGCGCCGCGAGGACGACGAGCGACCCGGCCATCGAGACGTACCCCCACACCGGCCAGTCCAGCTCGCGGCCGCGGATGAGCGGGTAGAGCAGCATCAGCAGGCCCAGCGTCACCAGCGCGACACCCACCAGGTCCAGCTTCAGGGCGCGCGGTGCCTTGGACTCGGTGATGAAGCGGCTGCCGAGGATCAGTCCGGCCACACCGACGGGCAGGTTGATCAGGAAGATCGACCGCCACTCCCAGCCGAACAGGTTCCACTCGGTCAGCAACGCGCCGAGCAGCGGACCGGACACGGCCCCGAGGCCGACGACCGCGCCGAACAGCCCGAACACCTTGCCGCGCTCGTGCGCCGGGAAGGTGGCGTGCACGATCGAGAGCACCTGCGGCACCATCAGTGCCGCCATGCCGCCCTGGAGGAACCGCGAGGCGACCAGCATCTCCGGGTTCACCGCGAGGCCGCACAGCGCGGAGGCGACCGTGAACCCGCCGATGCCCACGAGGAAGATCCGCTTGCGCCCGTGGATGTCGCCGAGCCGCCCGCCGGTGATCAGTCCGGCGGCGAAGGCGAGCGCGTAACCGGCGGTGATCCACTGGATCTGGCTGAAGGACGCACCCGCCTCCCGCTGGATCGACGGGATGGCGATGTTGACGATGGTCACGTCCACGAGGTCCATGAAGGCCGCGGTCATCACGATCGCGAGGGCGAACCAGCGCCGGCGGTCGGTCCCGCCGCCCGCCGTGCCGAGGGTGGTGTCGGTGGAGTTCATGCTTCGAAGTTAGACCCCCAATAGGTCAGATCGTGTCCTAGTGGTCCGGCATCCTCGTCGGTATGACGACGGACACTCCGGCCCGGCTGCTGACGCTCCTCTCCCTTCTCCAGACGCCCCGCGAATGGCCCGGCGGCGAGCTCTCCGAGCGGCTCGGGGTGTCCCGCCGCACGGTGCGGCGGGACATCGACCGGCTGCGCGAGCTCGGCTATCCCGTGCAGGCGACCAAGGGCGCCGACGGCGGCTACCGGCTGGTCGCCGGCAAGGCCATGCCGCCGCTCGTGCTCGACGACGAGGAGGCCGTGGCCATCGCGGTCGGGCTGCGCGCCGGAGCGGGGCACGCGGTGGAGGGCCTGGACGAGGCCTCGGTGCGGGCACTGGCCAAGCTGGAGCAGGTCCTGCCGGGCCGGCTGCGCCACCGGGTGACCACCCTCCAGGCCGCGACCACGCCCCTGACCAGCGGGGACGGTCCGAGCATCGCGCCCGAGACGCTGACCGTCATGGCCTCGACGGTGGCCGGGCACGAGCGGCTGCGGTTCGCGTACCGGGCCGCGGATGGCACCGGGTCGCGGCGCCTGACGGAGCCCTACCGGCTGGTGTCGACGGGTCGCCGCTGGTACCTGGTGGCGTACGACATCGACCGGGACGACTGGCGCACGTTCCGCGTCGACCGGGTGAGCGAGCCGTTCGCCACCGGAGCCCGCTTCGTGCCGCGTGAGCTGCCGACGGGGAACGCGGCGGAGTTCCTGCGGCGCTCGATGCAACGGCAGCACCAGACCTACGCCTTCGACGTCACGTTCGCCGCACCGGCCGACTTCGTCGCCGCCCGGGTGCCCGACTGGCTGGGCACACCCGTGCCGTTGGACGACGGCAGCTGCCGGCTGCGGGGATCCATCGGCGACGCCGTGCAGTGGGCGGCGTTCCGGCTGGCGATGCTGGGGTGCGACTTCGTGGTGCACGAGCCGGAACAACTCGTGACGGCGGTCAGGGAGTTGGGGGCACGGTTGAGCAAGGCCGCCGGGGCGCCGGACGCGGGCAGGATGCGGGACGCCGGCGGGGTGCCGGACGCGGGCGGGGTGCCGGACGCGGGCGGGGTATGACCGTCGCGTCACCGCCCCCACGGGAAGTCGCGCAATGCCGTGAGATTGCGCAGGGCGATTTCCGCCGGACCGTCCGGTCCTTCCGCAGGAGCGTCCCCCACGGCCCAGGCCTCCAGCGCGGCCCGTACGGCGGCACCGGCGACGGCGGCGGCGAAGCGGAGCTCGGGGGTGACCACGGGCGGCTCACCGGCCACGGCAACGTTGTCGCCACCGCCGGTTCCGGAGGACCCTGCACGTGTCACCCGTTCCGCCAGAACCTCCCCCAGACGCCGCTCGGACGCCTGGCACACCTCCGCCCACACCCTGCCCAGGGACGGGGTCGCCTCGGCCAGGCGCAGGAGAGTGCGGACCCACTCCCAGGAGGACACCGAGACGCCCACGCCCGGAGTGAGGGTGTGGTGCACCCCCTGCTCCAGTGCGCGCAGCACACCGGCGTCGGGGGGAGCGACACGCACCGCCTCCACCCAGCGCCGGGCGCCGGTCGCGTAGAGCGGGGCGACGGCTTCTTCTTTGGTGGCGAAGTACCGGTAGAAGGTGCGCGGGGCGATACCGGCGGCCTGGGCGATGTCCTCCGCACGGGTGGCGCGCAGGCCGTGCCGTACGAAGAGACCGGCTGCCACCCGGGCGATCTCCATACGCGTCTCGGCCTTCCGCCGCTCGGTCAGTGAGGGCAGAGGCGGGGTCGGGGTGGTGCTGCTCACGCCCGGCAGGCTATGCCCATGTGACACAATCTGCCACTGGCGGGCCACCCCGTGGTTCAGGTACGGGGTGCCCCGCCCTCCAGAAACGGAGAACCGGGCTCCGGCGTCCGGGGGGAAGGACGCCGAAGCCCGGTCTCGGGGAATGTCCCGGCGCCGGGGGGAGTGCGACGGGACGTGGCTTTCGGGGGTCAGGGGGCGTGACCCGGGTCCGAACTGGTGGACCCAGAAGTCTTGTTCCCTGAGTCTGCGGATTGAAGCGGCGTTACACCGCCATGTTTGCGCGGTCTTTCGCCACCCGGCGTACGCGGTGCCCCCCGGGCGCATTACGGCCCGTCACCCATTGGGCGTGGGAACGCGTCGTGCGCCCGGACGCTCACCGTCTTCCACCGGTCTCGAGCCGCCCGACGGGCTGTTGCTCCGCCCGGCGGCCCCGTAGGTCACGCCGCCGCGTCGAACCCGGTGCTGCGCGCCAGCTTCTTCAGCTCCAGCAGCGCGTGCTTCTCGATCTGCCGGATGCGCTCGCGGGTCAGGCCGTGCTCCTTGCCGACCTCGGTCAGCGTGCGCTCGCGGCCGTCCTCGATGCCGTAGCGCATCTTGATGATCGACGCCGTGCGCTGGTCGAGCCGGCCGATGAGGTCGTCGAGCTCCTCGCTGCGCAGCAGTGTGAGCACCGACTGCTCGGGCGACACCGCCGAGGTGTCCTCCAGGAGGTCGCCGAACTGGGTCTCGCCCTCGTCGTCCACCGACATGTTCAGCGAGACCGGGTCACGGGCCCAGTCCAGGACGTCGGTGACGCGCTCCGGCGTCGAGCCGAGCTCGGCCGCGATCTCCGCGGGCTCCGGGTCCCGGCCGTGCTCGCGGTTGAACTCGCGCTGCACACGGCGGATCCTGCCGAGCTCCTCCACGAGGTGGACGGGCAGGCGGATCGTACGGGACTGGTCGGCTATCGAGCGGGTGATGGCCTGGCGGATCCACCACGTCGCGTACGTGGAGAACTTGAAGCCCTTGCGGTAGTCGAACTTCTCGACCGCGCGCACCAGGCCGGCGTTGCCCTCCTGGATCAGGTCCAGCAGCGGCAGCCCGCTGCGGGGGTAGCGGCGGGCGACGGCGACGACGAGGCGCAGGTTGGAGCGGATGAAGATGTCCTTGGCGCTCTCGCTCGCGTCGACCAGGGCCTGCAGCTCCTCGGGTGAAGCCCCGGCCTTGTTCTCCTCCAGGCCGTCGAGGATCTGCTGGGCGAACACACCCGCTTCGATGATCTGCGACAGCTCGACCTCCTTGGCGGCGTCGAGCAGCGGTGTGCGCGCGATCTCGTCGAGGTACATGCCGACCAGGTCGCGGTCGGCGATCTCGCCGCCATGGGCGCGAACACTGCTTGCCGCGTCGGCCGTCTCGCCGGTGGCGGACTGACGACGGGCGACGGCACGGGTTGCCATGCGAGCTCCCTTGCGATGGTGAGGTCAGCGGGTGGTCCTTCGGACGCTGGACTCCGTCTTCCGGGACTCTCCGGACTCTCCTCGGGTGCCCTGCATCCGATGGAAACAACGACTGGAATCAGGACAGAATTCCCAACCGGGCCTCCGATTTTTCTGATCATGCAGTACCCTGTCCGGCCACATGAGGAGGCCCGATGCCGTCGCAGTCCACAGAGGTGCAGGTCAGGCCGGGAGTCGAGGACGACCTCGAAGCCCTCACGGCCCTCTACAACCACTATGTATCTGAGACGGCGATCACATTCGATACCGCGATCTTCAGTCCGGAGGAGCGCCGCCCTTGGCTGCTCTCCCACCCTGAAGACGGGCCGCACCGCCTGATGGTTGCCGCGGAGCCCGGGACACAGGAGGTTCTGGGGTACTCCACTTCAAGCCCTTTCCGCATGAAGCCCGCTTATGCCACTTCCGTGGAGACGACCGTGTACGTCGCCCCGGGCGCCGGCCGCCGCGGCGTCGGCACACTCCTCTACACGGCCCTCTTCGAGGCCCTGTCAGGTGAGGACCTGCACCGCGCCTACGCGGGCATCGCGCTGCCGAACGAGGCGTCGGCCCGGCTGCACGAGCGCTTCGGATTCCGGCACGTCGGCACGTACCGGGAGGTGGGCCGCAAGTTCGGCCGGTACTGGGACGTGGCCTGGTACGAGAAGCCGCTGTAGGACCGCCCCCGCGGGCACACGGTCCGGGCCTGCCTCAGCCGAACTGGACCGACCGCTTCGCGAGCCCCATCCAGAACCCGTCGATCACGGACTTCTGGGTGTCCAGCTCACCGGCCGCGTCGGCCGCGCCCATGGTCACGAAGAGCGGGGCGAAGTGCTCGGTGCGCGGGTGGGCCAGCTGCCCCGCGGGCGACTTGCGGGTGAAGTCGAGCAGGGCGTCCACGTCCCGCGCCTCCAGCGCCCGCCGGCCCCAGTCGTCGAACTCGGCCGACCACGCGGGGATGCCGCCCTGCCGCAGCGCGGCCAGGTTGTGGGTGAAGAAGCCCGAGCCGACGATGAGCACGCCCTCGTCCCGCAGCGGGGCGAGCTTGCGGCCGATCTCCATCAGCCGGACCGGGTCCAGCGTCGGCATGGACACCTGCAGGACCGGCAGGTCGGCCTCGGGGTACATCTCGACCAGCGGGACGTAGGCGCCATGGTCGAGGCCGCGGTCGGGGGCGTCCTGGACGGGGATGCCGGGGGCGCGTAGCAGTTTGCGTACGGACTCCGCGAGCTCCGGTGCGCCGGGGGCGTCGTACTTCACCCGGTAGTAGCGCTCGGGGAAGCCCCAGAAGTCGTAGACGAGCGGGACGGTCTCCGTCGCGCCGAGGGCGAGCGGGGCCTCCTCCCAGTGGGCGGAGACGATCAGGACGGCCTTGGGCCGAGGCAGGCCGGCGGACCAGGCGGCCAGTTCACCGGGCCAGAACGGGTCGTCCGCCAGGGGCGGCGCGCCGTGGCTGAGGTACAGAGCGGGCATGCGCTCCTGGGTGGCGGCGGACATGCTGCGGCTCCTTCCAAAACGTGGTTCCCTAACAAAACTGTACGGGCCATTTGTTTAAAGTTCAAGGAGGGGCCACGTAGAGTGGAACACATGAAGGCACCCGCATCCGCACCGACAACCGGCTCGACCGCCCCACCTCAGGAGCCGCGCTGGCTCACCGACGAGGAGCAGCGCGTCTGGCGCTGGTTCATGGAGGGCGCCACCCTCCTCGACGACCATCTCGACCGTCAGCTCCAGCGCGACGCGGGCATGCCGCACGTCTATTACGGCCTTCTGGTCAAGCTCGCCGAGGCGCCGCGGCGCAGGCTGCGGATGACCGAGCTCGCGATGCTGGCGAAGATCACCCGGTCCCGTCTCTCGCACGCCGTCGCGCGTCTGGAGAAGAACGGCTGGGTGCGCCGGGAGGACTGCCCCGACGACAAGCGGGGCCAGTTCGCCGTCCTCACGGACGAGGGCCTCCAGGTGCTGCGACAGACCGCGCCCGGGCATGTCGAAGCCGTACGCCAGGCCGTCTTCGACCGGCTCTCGCCGGAACAGCAGAAGTCCCTCGGCGAGATCATGCGGATCGTCGCCGAGGGACTTCAGCCGGCCGAAGCCGGTGCGGACCTGCCCTGGCTCCGCTGAGCCGCGCGGAGCCGGGGCAGGTCCTGGATTCCGCAGGTGCGAGGCGTCCCCTTCCTCGCGCCCGCGGAGTGGCCCGAAGGGGTGGGGCGTGCGGCCGTCAGTGGGCGACGACCGGGATCTGCACCTCGTCCGCCACGTCCTTGCCGGAGTCGCCGCCGGTCACGATGCCGGTGCCCGGGCGGCCGGCGTTGACGAACGTCAGGGCGATCGCGGCGGCCACCACGAGGATGCCGACGGCGAACCAGATGGCGCTGGTGTAGCCCTCCACCATGGCCTCCAGCTGGACCAGCTGCTGCTGGGACCGGCTGGTCGCCCCGGCGATGTGGTCGGCGACGTACGCCGTGGTCGCCGAGGCGGCGATGGTGTTCAGCAGGGCCGTGCCGATCGCGCCGCCCACCTGCTGCGAGGTGTTGACCATCGCGGAGGCGACACCGGCGTCCCGCGGCTCGACGCCCTGGGTGGCCAGCGACATGGCCGGCATGAACGCCGTACCCATGCCGAGGCCGAGCAGCAGCATCGCCGGCAGCAGCAGGGCCGCGTACGAGGAGCCGATCTCCAGCTGGGTCAGCAGCAGCATGCCGAGCGCGGCGACCAGGAAGCCGGGGCCCATCAGCAGGCGCGGCGCGACCCGGGTCATCAGGCGCGTGCCGATCTGGGTGGAGCCGGTGATCATGCCCGCGATCATCGGCAGGAAGGCGAACCCGGTCTTGACCGGCGAGTAGCCCTTCACGATCTGCAGGTAGTAGGTCAGGAAGAGGAACAGGCCGAACATCGCGATGATTGCGAGGCCGAGGGAGAGATAGATCCCGCCCCGGTTGCGCTCGGTGATCACGCGCAGCGGCAGCAGTGGGGCCTTGACCTTCGACTCGACGAGCACGAAGGCGAGCAGCAGCACGGCCGAGGCGACGAACATGCCGACGGTGACGGAGTCGCTCCAGCCGTTCGACTCCGCGCGGGTGAAGCCGTAGACGAGGGCGACCAGGCCGAGGGTGGACAGGATCACGCCGGGGATGTCGAGCGGGGAGCGGTTGCGGCCGCCCTCCGGCTCACGGATGACGAAGTACGCGCCGGCCGCGGCGACGATGGCGAACGGGATGTTCACGAAGAACGTCCAGCGCCAGTCCAGGTACTCGGTGAGGAAGCCGCCCAGGATCAGACCGACGGCACCGCCGCCACCGGCGATCGCGCCGTAGATGCCGAACGCCTTGGCGCGCTCCTTGGCGTCGGTGAACATCACGGCGAGCAGGGAGAGCGCGGCGGGCGCGAGCAGCGCGCCGAAAACACCCTGGAGGGCGCGGGCGCCGAACATCATCGCCTCGTTGGTGGCCGCGCCGCCGAGCGCGGAGGCCGCGGCGAAACCGCCGAGCCCGACCACGAAGGCCTTCTTGCGACCCCACAGGTCGGCTATCCGGCCGCCGAACAGGAGCAGACCGCCGAAGGCGAGGGCGTAGGCCGTGACGACCCACTGCCGGTTGCCGTCGGAGATGCCCAGGTCCTGCTGGGCGGAGGGCAGGGCGATGTTCACGATGGTGGCGTCCAGCACGACCATCAGCTGGGCGAGCGCGATGAAGACGAGCGCTTTCCAGCGGCCGGCGTCCGGTTCTCTGGCCGGTGCGGCGAGGGTCTTCGAGGCTGTTTCAGACATGGGGATACCCACTTCGGGACTTCGTGACGGAAAAAGGTGACGAAAGGTGACGACTCGTCCACAGGGACGGCCGAAGGGACTGTCAGTGAGGGTTCAGGCGGGTGGGGCGGCCTGAACTCATCGGGCTGAACTCATCGGGCTGAACTCATCGGGTTGCTCATCGGGTTGAACTCTCGGCCGAAGCGATCGGACGGAGCCGATCGGGCCGGGCAGGTCGGTCAGGGCCGGTGCGGATCCTCCAGGGTCACGGCCGGCGCAGGTCCTCCAGGGTCACGGCGGTACCCGGCAGGACCGAGCGAGCGGGAGCCCGCAGCCCGTCCAGGAACAGCTGAAGATGGCGGTGGACGAAACGGTCGGCCCGGATGCAGTCCGTGCCGGCCGGGGGCCGGCTGAGCTGGGCCACGGCGATCGTGACGTCCCCCACGTCCACGTCGGACCGGAGCTGTCCGGCCGACCTGGCGCGGTCCATGACCTCCGCGATCAGCCGCTCGACGCGTTCGCGCGCGGCCTCCAGATCCGGGTGGTGCTGGTCGAACGTGCTGGCGACCATCGGGCACAGCGCGCTGATCCGCTCGTCGGCGGCGGCGTGCACGAAGCGCTCCAGCGCCTCGAACGCGTCGCCGGTCTCGGTGAGCGCGGCCTCGGCGGCCGCGGCCGTGCGGTCCATGACGGAGCAGACGACCTCGCGGACGAGTGCGTCGCGGTCCGGGAAGTTGCGGTACACCGTGGCATTGCCGACGCCGGCCCGGCGGGCGATCTCGTCGAGCGGCACCTCGGGGCCGTGCTCGACGAACATCTCCCGGGCGGCGGTGACGATCCGCTCCCGGTTGCGCAGGGCGTCGGCGCGGGGCCGGGGCACCTTGCGCGCTTCGGGGCTGGCGGTCTGCACGGCGTACTCCTCGTGGTGGAAAGCGGGTGGTGCTCCGATCCGGGGAGCGGGTCCCCGTTTCGGTCGGACACATGGCTAAACGGGGAGTAGGTCCCCGGTATTTCCCGCTCCGGAGGAAATTCTTTGTGACCTGGCTCACAAACCCGCCGCGTGCCCCCCACCGCTACCGACGGGAAACCCACGATCGGTCTCTTCCAGCGCGCGTCCCCCCACCCAGCGACGCAGGGTGAGCGCAAGGGTGCAGCCGGAGACGGGAGGCTGCCGCGGCGCGGGAGGTCTCTTGCAGGTCCCTTGCATACAGCCGCCGCCCCGGCGCCCCCGCCCGGGCGGCACGCGCCCGCCCCGCCGCCGGATACCCAGGCGGCGGCTAGCCGCCCTGGCCTGTGTGAGCGCCCTGACCTTCACCGTCAGCACCTCGGCCGGCACGGGCCGGCTCGCCCCGGGCTCCAGCACGGCGGGAGCAGGGCCCATCGTCCTGTCCCACACCCCCGAACACGGCCCCTGCATGATCCGCGGCGCACGCGAGGTCCAGATGTCCGAGGGCATCCCCACCGCCACCGGCTACACCCGCTCCACCGGCGTCGTCCGCGCTCTCACCCTGATGATCGACTTCTCCGACGCCCCCGGCGCGGGCGACGCCCAGGACCGCTTCCGCGAGTTCTTCCCGCAGACCCGCGAGTGGTTCCGCACCAGCTCCTACGGCCGCCTCGACTACCGCCCGGAGACGCCGATCCCCGGCTGGCTGCGGATGCCGAAGTCCTTCCGGGAGTACGGCATAGAGCGCGGGGCTCCGTTCGAGCCCGGCTACCGCACCCTGGTCCAGGACCTCGTGGCCGTGGCCGACCCGGAGGTGGACTTCCGCGCGTACGACCTGCTGAACGTCCTGGTCAGCCCCAACGCCGGCCCCTCCGCCCTGGACACCGTCCTGTCCGTCACCTTCGCCGGCAACCCGGACGCCCCGGTGGCCGACGGCATTCCCGTGGCCAACGCGTCCTTCGTCTACTCCCGCCAGGACGACGGCTCCGGCTCCTACGACCGCACGGGCTACCGCGTCCTCCCCCACGAGAACGGCCACGTCTTCGGCCTTCCCGACCTGTACACCGCGGAGGGCGGGGGCGCGGTCGGCCACTGGGACATCATGAGCGAGGACTGGGGCGCCAACAACGACTTCCTCGGCTGGCACAAGTGGAAGCTGGGCTGGCTCGACGCCGCCCAGGTCCACTGCGCGGCATCCCCCGGCACCACGGAGTACACCCTGACGCCGCTGGCCCGGGCCGGTGGCTCCAAGCTGGTCTTCATCCCCCTCGACGGCCGCACCGGCTACGCCGTCGAACTGCGCACCCACGCCGGCAACGACGAGGCGGTGTGCCGCCCGGGCGTCCTGATCTACAGGGTCGACGCGGAGGTGGACACCGGCATGGGCCCGGTCACCGTCACCGACTCCCGCCGCAACAGCGGCGGCTGCACGCGCGCACCGAACGTCCACGCGGAACTCTCGGACGCGCCGTTCACTCCCGGGGAGACGTTCAGGGACCCGGGCCGGGGCATCACGATCGAGGTGATGGGGGTGGGGGCGGGAGTGGCGGGGACGGGGGCGGGGGCGGGTGCGAGGGTGGACGGGGGGTATCGGGTGCGGGTGACGAGGGAGTAGTGCAGGGGGGTGGCATTGGGCCGCCGGGCTACCTGACTGGCTGTGCCTGCTGCCTGCTGCCTGCTGCCTGCTGCCTGCTGCCTGCTGCCTGCTGCCTGCTGCCTGCTGCCTGCTGCCTGCTGCCTGCTGCCTGGGGATGGTCACTCGGCCACCGACTGCCTGGCCACCCGGCCACCGGGCCGCCTATCTCGGATTACTCGGATGATTCGAGATCACTCGGATTACGGTGGGCTTGCCGCGACCGTCGCGAGCGCCGTACCGGAGAGCCGATGCCAGCGAAGCCCATGCCCGAGTCCCAGGAGGGTGCCGCCCCGCCGGCCGACGAGTCGGGGCAGAGGGACGTCCCCGAGGAGGCGGTCACCCCCCTCATCCGCGGCATCACGGTCCTGCGGGAACTGACGGAGGCGGGCGGCACGCTGAGCCTGAGCGGCCTGGAACGCGCCACCGGCCTCGCCCGCTCCACGGTGGACCGCATCACGGCCACGCTCGCCCGCATGGGCTACGTCCGCTTCGACGGCCGGGACGTCCACCTCTCCCCGCGCCTGATGGAGCTGGGCAACGCCTATATGTCGGCCCTGCGCCTGCCCGCTCTGCTCGCCCCGCACGCGGACGCCCTGGCCGACGAACTGGACGAGTCGGTCTCACTCGCGGTCGCCGACCTCGACGGCATCCGCTTCATCCACCAGGCGACCCGCCGCCGCGCGATGTCCCTCAGCTTCCGCATCGGCGACCTGCTCCCCGCCGAACGCACCGCGCCCGGGCCGCTGTTCGCGACGGAGTGGACGGCCACGGACTGGCAGCGCTGGCGACACCGCAGGGCGTCGGACCCGAGGGACTTGTCGTTCACGGCCGTACCGCCGCGCAGATACGGGGCGGAAGCGCGGGACGACGAGACGTTCGCACGCCGCACGCAAGAGGCGTCGGCGAACGGCTGGTCCCTGGACGAGCAGCTGATCGAGCCGGGCCTGGTGGCGATCTCGGTACCGGTCCGAGCCCCGGGAACGGACGGCAGGATCGCATGCGTGGCGAGCGTGGTCAGCCACACGAGCCGCCACACCGCGCACCACCTGCGCACGACGCTGCTCCCGAGACTGCGGTCCGCGGTGGAGACCATGGAACGAGAACTCCACAACACGCCACCCCCCGAGCCCGGCCCGCCCCCCTCAGACCTGGCGCTCTGGACAGGCGCGTCCAAGCAGCAGCTGGGCCGCGAGTTCATCGAATCCCTGGCCCGTGGCCTGACCGTCCTGACGGTGTTCGGCGAGGGCAGGCCGGAGCTGACCCTCACGGAGGTGGCCCGGGCGACGGGCCTGGCCCGGGCGACGGCCCGCCGCGCCCTGATCACCTACGAACACTTGGGCCTGGTGGCCCCGACGGGCCGCACGTTCACCCTGACCCCCCGGGTCCTCTCCCTCGGCTTCCCGCCCCTGTCCCGTACGTCCCTCCCCGAGATCGCCCAGCCCCACCTGGCCGATCTGACGTCCCGCATCCACGAATCGACGTCACTGGCGGTGCTGTCGGACTCCGGCGAGGAGATCCAGTACACGGCGCGGGTGGCGACGTCCCGGGTGATGAGCGTGAACATCACCGTGGGCACACGCCTGCCGGCGTACGCGACGGCACTGGGCAGGGTCCTGCTGGCGGACGCGCCCGCCGGCACGGCTCCGAACACCGGTGACGAAGGGGTCCTGGCCTCGGTCCGCTCGCAGGGCTACGCCCTGGTGGACGAGGAACTGGAAGAGGGCCTCCGCTCCCTCGCGGTCCCGATCCGCGACCGGTCGGGCCGGGTGGTGGCGGCCCTGAACGCAGCGATGCACGCGAGCCGGCACACCCTGAAGGAGTGCGTGACGGACCTCCTCCCGGAACTGACCACCACGGCGACCCGCATCCAGACAGACCTCCACACGGCGTCCCGCTTCACCAGGGTCCCGGCGTCATGAGCGCCCCCGGCCCGGACCTCGACCGCCCCACCCGGCCTCTCCCCGCCCCCGCTGTCCGCCCCGCACCCCCGCCCCGCCCCCACACCCACCCGCCGCGTCTCCCTGACCTGACCCCCACACCCGCCCGACCCGCATCCGGTACGCTGACGCCTGTGGTCCTCCCAGACCACAGGCACGGCGCTGCTTGCGTCCACTGCCACTGCCTTCGTAGCTCAGGGGATAGAGCACCGCTCTCCTAAAGCGGGTGTCGCAGGTTCGAATCCTGCCGGGGGCACAGAGATAAGGGCCAGCTCAGGAGGGGTTTCCTCCCAGGCTGGCCCTTCGTCGTATCAGGCGCCGTGCCACACGCGTGCCACTACGTCCGCTCGTCGTCCTCTTGCGGGGAACCTGAGGCCGCTCCCCCGCCGCCCCGGATCATGGCCCCAAGGCGGTCCGCGATGGCTCTGTCCCGGTCGCAAGACGTGATCCAGATACGCGATCTTCCAAACTGGTGCTCCAGGCGCCGCGCGCCGGCACTTGCGCCCGGGCCATTGAGACTCCGCTGACCTCACGCGGGCAGGTGTCAGACAGCAGCGCTGTCGCTGTCTGACACGCCAGAACGATTAGCAATCGGTCCTATGCGTCGTCCTCGAGCATCACGCTCCGCTTTTACAAAAGCGTCAGGAAAGGAGATCAGACCAACGGCAGCAAACGGGACGGCGATGACAAGACCTGACCACCACCACCCACCATTGCTGATGGCCATCCATGTGAGGAAAGCTGCGCCAATGCACATGACCATGGACGCAGTGACGCCAGCCCAGTCCCTGGTGCGGCTCTCCGGCGTATTGCCAGCGATGTACCGCCTCAGCGAGTCCTCGACCCGGCTCTGAAGCGGCGCCCGGAGCTGGCTGCCCTCCGGTAGCGACGCAAGGATGTCTAGCTCCCGCTTGATCTCCTCTGCTGCATGCACGTTGGGACTGCGGGTCTGGAAATAGAGGCCCACTAGACCAGATGCAGCCACGACTGCGGCGGCAAGAGGTTCGTAATCCATGGCCGGATGATCGCAGGGGACGACCCGATGTGTCTGGGGATACCCAGGATCGACAACAATCAGTGATAGACCAACATGGCGAGTCAGTTGCTGACGCATGGATCACCGGCTCATAGAAGGGACCTCTCCGGGCCGTCCCTGGGCCGTCCGAGGCCAACCACCGACGACCGACAGTGACAGAAGAGCCACAGCCGCCAGCAGCGAACCCCCAGGTCAGAGCCCCCCGACCGTACCCGTTCCCCCAGGGGTGGCGGTCGCGCAAGATGGGGTGTTTCTCGCCGTGCCCGGGAGCTGCGGTGACTAGCCCATCGAGCGATTGTGGGCACTGCGCCGGCACTGTACGTTCCCGCTCACGGATCTATGTAGCTCAGGGGGCGGGGATGTCTGGATACGGCCGCGCGGACAGTGAATGGGACGAGCTGGTACATGTCGGTCGTGGCTTCCTCGTCGAGCGAGCGAAGCTGGGCAAGCTCACCTCGTACACGGAGCTCAACGTGACTCTGGCCAGGCGAACCGGCTGCCGTCCCTTCGACTTCGAGCGTGCTGACGAACGGGCCGCGATGGGGCATCTGCTCGGACTGATCGTGGAACGAGACCAGGAGATGGCCCCCTCAGACCCGCCTGTCATGCTCTCGGCCCTGGTGAACTACCTGGGTGCCAACGACGCTGGCTCTGGCTTCTATCAGTTGGCCAAGGAGCTTCAGCTTCTGCCCATGAGCGCGTCGGCCGATGAGAAGTTCGGCTTCTGGGTCAAGCAAGTGAAACAGCTCTACGAACGCCATGGAGCTGGTCCAGCAGGGACCTGAGATCAAGCACCTTGAGCGTCTAACTGCGTGACAACGCCGACAGACAGCGGCGGACAACCGCGCACACCTGCGGACCATCGCAGCATGTGAGAGGCACACCGTCCCATGGTCAGGCGCCCACCCAAGTTGCTTCGGGATGAAGAGGTCGCTCCGTTAGGGTGCGTCGCATGGCCGACGCCCCGGACTGCCCTGAGTGCAGCCAGCCCATGAAGGCGGGCGGCTTTGTCCTCTCCAGGCGGGAGGACGATGGCCGGCGCGCCTGCCGGTCGCTCTGGGGGTGTGCCAGTCGGCATGTCTGGTGGCGCTGGGCCGACCGGCCGGACGAGGCTTTGGAGGCCTGCCCGGTGCCGGAGCTTCTCCGCTGACATCCAACGCTGACATCAACGAGCGTGGACGGCAGCGACACGCGGCAACCACGTCCGGCACCGGTGCCAGAGGCGAGTCCGGACCAAGGCGAGGGTAGATCGAACTCCTAAAGCGGGTGTCGGGCCAGCTGACGGCGCTCCCAGGTTCGAACAGCGGACAGCGGCGATCTACGGATCCATCGACAAGGCCCGCGACAGCATCGCGACTCCAACAGCGTCTGGAAGAATCGCGTGGCCAGTACCCCGAGGTGGACCGCGTCCTTCACGGCCTCGGCGTGATCGCCCCGCGCCCGGACGAACCCGAGCGCGATCCCCACCCTGCGCTACCCGGCTCTTGGCCACCCGTCACCGTCGACGACGCTTACCGGTTCCTGCGCGGGGTGCGATACGGCATGCCGTCTATGCCACTTCGATCACCCCTGGCGGTGAGGGGTCGGCTCTCCGACAACGCAAACGCGCCACATTCGCGCGCATGCCCACGTCAGTCATGTCCATGCCTTTCGCGTCTAGGGGTACTCCCTTAGGCTCCTCCGCCGGACGGCAGGTGTTACCGACGGTAGGGGAGACCGGTCATGGGGCGAACGGGCAGCACGCGACGCACCTTTGTGGTCGGGGCCGCGGCCGCAGGCGGGGTGGTGGCGCTGGGCACCGGCACGGCGGCTTCAGCGGCACCGGCGCAGGGACGGCAGCAGGCCGTCGCCGTGCTCGGCGGTGGCGTCGCCGGGCTGACCGCGGCGCATGAACTCGCCGAGCGGGGCTTCGCGGTGACCGTCTACGAGCGCCGGGCGCTCGGCGGCAAGGCCCGCTCCATGGACGTACCGGACAGCGCGAAGGGAGGCCGCAAGCCACTGCCCGCGGAGCACGGGTTCCGCTTCATCCCGGGGATCTACCACAACCTCCCCGACACCATGCGGCGCATCCCCTTTCCTGGGAACGCGGGTGGCGTCTGGGACAACCTGATCGCACCGAAGGAGATGATGTTCGCGCGGAACGACGGCCGCGAGGATCTGCGGATACCCATCCCCGGGGAGAAAGAGCCCGCCGAGCTCACCCTCGACGACATCAGACGCGCCCTCACCGGCCTCCTGGAGACGGGATTCAATCTTCCTCTGCATGAGATCACGTACTTCGTGAACCGCGCCGTCGTCTTCCTGACCAGTTGCGACGCGCGCCGCAACTCCACCTGGGAAGCCACCCCTTGGTGGACTTTCGTACGCGCCGGGCAGATGTCGAAGGAGTACCAGCGCATCCTCGCGGTCGGCGTCACCCGCAACATCGTCGCCACCAAGGCCGAGGTGGCCAGCACCCGCACGGTCGGCGCCCTCGGCGAGGCCTTCGTGTTCAACGTGCTCGGCCGGGGTGCGGACGGCCCACCCGATCGGATCCTCAACGCACCCACCAATGAGGCCTGGATCGACCCCTGGGTGGCTCATCTCACTTCCCTGGGTGTGAAGTTCCGTATCGGCTGGACCGTGCACGAGGTGAGGCTGGGCGGAGACGGGCTGGTCTCCGAGGCCGTCATCGAGGATACGGACGGCGTCCTTCGCTCCATAACCGCCGATCACTATGTCTCCGCCATGCCGGTGGAGCACGCGCGGCGCACCTGGAATGCCGGATTACGCGCTGCCGACCCACAGTTGGCACGCTGCGACAAGCTGCGGACAGACTGGATGACGGGCCTTCAGTTCTATCTGACCGAGACGCCGCCCGTGGTACAGGGCCACTTCAACTGCATCGATTCCCCATGGTCGCTGACCGCGATCGCCCAGGCCCGGCACTGGCCAGGGCGGGACTTCGCCGCCGACTACGGCGACGGCGTGGCCAAGGAGTGTCTGTCGGTGGATATCTCCGAGTGGGACAAGCCCGGCGTCCTGTACGGCAAAACGGCTAAACAGTGCACCCGCGAGGAGGTCGCACGCGAGGTGTGGGCACAGCTCAAGGACGCACTCAACGACACCGGCAGGACAGTGCTGCGCGACGGCACGCTGCACTCGTGGTTCCTGGACCCCGGAGTAGACGGGATCGGCACTCCGCACCCGACCAACCAGGACGAGCTGCTGATCCACCCCGTGGGCACGCTGCACAACCGCCCTTCGGCCAGGACCACGGTCCCGAACTTCTTCCTGTCCGGGGATTACGTCGCCGTGGACATCGACCTCGCCACCATGGAGGGCGCGAACGCCTCGGCCCGTCAGGCGGTCAATGCCCTGTTGGATCAAGCAGGCTCGAGTGCGCCGCGCTGCACGGTCACCCCGCTGTTCAGGCCGCCGGAGCTCGAGAGCCTCAAGCGCCACGACCACTTCCGCTTCAAGGCCGGCCTGCCGAACGCGTTCGACCTGGGGTGATGTAGTCGGGAGCGGTCGCTCGACACAGATGAGCGGCTTCCCCATCGGAGACAGGGACTACGTCTCCTACTTCGTCAACGACACCGGGGAGCCAATGATCTTTGTGCAGAAGTGGGGGCAACAGTCGGCCACGCTGCTTCACTCCGACCTGGATTGGGAGCCCAAGCCGGTACTGAGGCCCACGGAGACGATGGCAGACGCCGCGACTCCGGAGCAGAAGCAGACGCTCCTCAAGGTGGGCATCGACGGTGGGCTGCTGAGCACGCCCCTGTGCGGGGACGTCATCCTTGGCGGGGGCGAAGCAAAGTGGCCGGATGCCTGTTACGAGGCCAGTGAGCCTCTACGTGATGCGAGCTAACCGCTGGGCCGTCCGAGGCCGCTCGACAGTGTGATCAATGACGACCCCCCAGCTCATCAAGATCCCTAGGGGGCTTTCGGTGTGCGCCGGCTGGCTCTGGGCCATCAGCTGGTCGACCGGACCGTGCTCAGCTCAGGAGTCCAGCTCCGGCCGTTCTCTCGTCTCTGCCCGGGCTCCCGCGTCACAGAGGCCGAGACGGCTGCCGCCGCGTCTTCCTCGGGCACGCAGGCGAGAACGACGGCGGGAACCTGCGTCGCCAGACCGTTCGCAGCCGGCTCTTACCGCCCGGCCGGAGACCGTCAAAGTGCCGTTCGCATTGCGGCGCGCTCATGTCTGTAGCTCGGTCAGGCTGGGCTTCAGAGCCGCCCCGTCCTCCAGATCGGGTCGTCGGGTGCGGGGCGTCCGTCGAGGCGCTGAAGGGTCTCTCCGGTGAGTGAGAGATGCCGACGGGCGACGGCTATGAAGTGTCCCTGTGCTGCGACGACTCTCCCCCTGAGCTCCATCCAGTTCTCCTCTGGAGCCAGACCCCGCCGAATGGCAATGTGAAACCGCCAGATCTGCTCGTCAATGGCGTGCGCGGCTGCTGCAATGTCCCTGCTGGCAACGAGATTGACGCTGCCGAGGGCCTCGCCCCAGGGGCGCCAGTCGACTGTCGTCGGGGCCAGCACGCCTTGAGGGATGTCGTCGGGTCGGTTGCGGTCCATGTCGCTGAGGTCTACAAGCACTGAGGATGATTCCCGCAGTACGCGGACGCACGCTGCCGCCTGCTGTTCCCTGATCCAGTGGCGATCTTGAGCTCTTCTACTGACGATGCTCCCGACGAACACGCCGATCAGTGTGGTCAGCACCGCTCCGAACGGAGCCGCCAGTAAGGCCAGCAATGACGTCATATCAGTCATTCTGTCGACGATTCGGTGGCTTGAGTAGCGGCTCGTCTCCGCTCGCTGCGTCCGGCCAGTGGGCAGCTCCGCGCCCAGCGCCAAAGCCGTTCAACCCGCAGACCGCGGCCCAGTCGTTGACCGCCCCCACCGGCCTCGGCCCCGGCGGCCGGATCCGCGGCGCCGCTGACTCACCCCCTGAACATGCCCCCCGTGGCAGATAGTGCTGGGAGCCACGAAGAACAGCGGCCACCGATCCAGCACGCCCTCAGGTCATGAGCCCGCTCCGCAGCAGGTCGGCAAGCCGATCGGCCCCATGGAACCCAAGCTTCCCAAGCTGAGAGCTTCGTCGCTGTAGCCCCGGGGCGGTTGGGTCGCTCCGGCGGTGGCCATGCCGGTCATCATCCCGGCCGTTCGAGGGATACGCGGGCGGCCTCGGAGACGTACCCCACTCTGCGGGGGCATCCCTTGCTGGGACGAAAGGGAGACATGATGCCGCTCTATCTATCGAGGTTCAGCTACACGCCGGAGACCTGGGCGAGGCTTATCGACCGGCCTGAGGACCGCGGAAGGGCCGCTCAGTCGTACATCGAGTCCGTCGGCGGCAAGCTCCACGGCTTTTGGTACGCGTTCGGCGCCCGCGACGGTTACAACCTGTGGGAGGCCCCCGACAACGTCTCCATGGCCGCGGTCGCCCTGGCGATCAGCGGAGGCGGCGCACTCAGCTCGTTCGAGACGACCGTTCTCCTGACCGTCGACGAGACCATGGATGCCCTGCGCAAAGCGGGGCAAGTCCAGTACCGGGCTCCCGGCGCGTAGCGGTCCAGACGGCTGAACGCCGTGGCCGACCCGCCGCGGGTGTCGCAGGTTCGAATCCTGCCCGGGCGCACCGGGACGAGGACCAGCTCAGGAGGGCTTTTCTTCCGGCCCGGCCCGGCCTCTCACCGTTTCTGGCGCCGTGCCACACCGATACGGTCCCGTCATGGCGAATGGCAACGGTGTGCCGGAGAAGGTGGCGTGGGTCCTGGTCCGGGACGATCTGGTGCTCGTGACGCGTAGTCACGGCAGGGATCGCTTCTACCTCCCGGGTGGTCACCGTGAGCCGGGTGAGTCCGACGGCGAGACTCTGGTGCGGGAGATCGACGAGGAACTGCGGGCGGCGATCGACCCCGGTTCCATGGTGCACTTCGGCACCTTCGAGATCGGCGAGGGCCATCCGGAGCACGGCCCGTTCCGGATGATCTGCTACACCGCCGATCACCGCGGCGAGTTGACCCCGTCACGGGAGATCGCTGAGAAGGCGTGGTTCCGCTACGCCGACAGGGACCGGGTCTCCGCCATCGACGGGCTGGTCTTCGACGCGCTGTACGAGGCCGGTCGGCTGCCCTGACCTCGCGACCGCCGTACGGGATCGGGACGGAGGTCTCTCCGTGCCGGAGTCGTGACAGGTGCAGGTGTCAGCCACGATCTACGCCCATGCATGGCGCGTGCGGCCGAAACTCCGTCGAACCCGATCCTGGGGCGGCTCTACCCTGGCCGCATGGCCCACGGAAAGACCTCGTACGTCTGCCTGCCCTGCCGGGCCTCGTACAAGCAGCCCTACCCCGGCCTCCACGACCACGACCGGGTCTGTCCACGCTGCGCCGAACCCCTGATCCATGTCGGCTCCGCCTTCGCGGCACCCAAGAGGCGGGACACCGCCGCCTGGCGCACTCTCTCCTTGTTGCTGCACGCCGGTGTTCGCTTCCACAAAAGCTGCTGCGGCGGCCCCGGCTACCGCCCACGCACCCTCAGCGAGGTGCGCGAGCGGGTGGCCTACGCCCGGGCCACCGGAGAACCGTTCGCTCAGGCGCTGGTCCGCCGAGACCTGCCCTGACCGCCTGAAGCAGGGGCGTTCCGCTGCGCCGTCGAAGCGACCCCTGCTGCCATGCACGGCAGGGGAGCAAGGTGACCCGCCCCTGCCTCACGAACGGTCCGCGACCCGCTAGTCGTGCCTGCCGACCAGGACGTCCACGCCCTGGCTCTGCAGTGAGTCGAGGTCCGACTCCGGGATGTCGGGGTCGACGATGACGAGGTCGAAGGCGGTGAGGGGGGCGAGCTGGTACAGCCCGCGCCGCTGGAACTTGCTGTGGTCGACGAGCAGAACTCTGCGGTCGCAGGCGTCCATCAGCGCCCGCTTGACCGCCACCGTCTCCTGGGACTGGTGGTAGCAGTGGCCGCGGGTGATGGCGGTCGTGGAGGCGAACAGAACATCGGCGTGCAGGGTGCTCACGGCGTCGACGGTCCGGATGCCGAGGAAGGCGTCGTAGGCCGGGTAGTAGAGGCCGCCCAGCGCTATCAGCTCTATCCCGGCGCTGCCGGCGAGGAGCTGGACGACGGGCACGAAGTTGGTGATGACCGTCAGCGGTGCCCGCTGCGGAAGCAGTCCGGCGAGGGCGAGGGCGGATGTGCTGTCGTCGAGGACGAGGGACTGGCCGGGCTTGACGAACTGCAGCGCGGCACGGGCCAGCGCGCTCTTCTGCTTCGCCATGGCCTGGGTGCGGTGCCGGACGTCACCGTGGAACGCCGTCGAGGGCTGCGCGGTCGCCCCACCCCGCACCTTTCTGAGCCACCCCTTGCCCTGGAGGTAGTCCAGGTCGCGGCGGATCGTCATCGGTGTGACGCCCAGCTCGCTCGCGAGCTGTTCGATGCGGACGAAGCCTTCGTCGACGACGCGGTTCTTGATCCGCTCGCGTCTGTCGATCGGTCCTCGCCCGCCCGCGTCCCCGGTCTGCGGTTCGTTCGCTTGCATACGCCCCCCCTTGTTCGATCGGTGTGAAGCGAACATCCTCGTACGTCTCGGATTCCGCCCCGCCGTCACTGGGCCGCCCGCCTGCGGAGAAACCGTTGATGCCGTTTACGGCCTGCACTCGACCACCTGGATCAAGTCCTGGATGTTCGTCCATGCCGGGCAATCAGACACTCTAAATGATCGAAGAGAACGCCAATCCTGTTCATTTCCCGCGATCTGTTGACACTTCCGAGTGCCGTCACCTTACTTGTGCGTTACGTCTCGCGCCTGACTCACCGCTACCGGCTGGCGCCTTCGCGGCCCCGGATCAAGGAGTGAACATGAGAAGACTGGCCACCGGTGTTCTCACCGGCCTCGTCGCCCTGAGTGTCCTCACGGCATGCGCCGAGGAGCCGGGCGACACCACCCAGGGCAAGTCCTCGACGGGGAAGGCCGCGACGGGGAAGGTCGCGTTCCTGATGCCCGACCTCGCCTCCACCCGCTACGAGCAGTACGACGCTCCGCTGTTCAAGAAGCGCATGGGCGAGCTGTGCTCGGGCTGCAAGGTGATCTACCAGAACGCCAACAGCAACGCCTCGCTCCAGCAGCAGCAGGCCAACTCCGCCATGGCGCAGGGCGCGAAGGTGATCGTGCTCGACCCCGTCGACTCGACCGCGGCGGCCACGATCGTGCAGACGGCACAGTCCCAGGGCGTCAAGGTGGTCGCCTACGACCGTCCCATTCCGAAGAAGCCGGCCGACTTCTACGTCTCGTTCGACAACGAGGCGATCGGCACGGCGATCGGGCAGTCCCTGGTCGATCACCTGAAGGCGACCAAGGCCAAGGGCGGCCTGCTCGAGGTCAACGGGTCCCCCACCGACGCCGCCGCCGCGCTGATCAAGAAGGGCATCCACAAGGCCGTCGACGACAGCGGGTTCGACCTGCTCGCCGAGTACGACACCCCGGACTGGGCGCCGGAGAAGGCACAGCAGTGGGTGAGCGGTCAGATCGCCCAGTACAAGGGCCGGATCGCCGGTGTGGTGGCGGCCAACGACGGCACCGGCGGCGGCGCGATCGCCGCGTTCAAGGCCGCGGACGTGAAGGTCCCGCCGGTCACCGGCAACGACGCGGAGCTGGCCGCGGTGCAGCGCATCGTCGCGGGAGACCAGTACAACACGATCTCCAAGCCCATCAAGACCGTCGCCGAAGCCGCCGCGAACGTCGCCTACGAGCTGCTGCAGGGCAAGAAGCCCAAGGCCGGCACCACGCTGTTCGACACTCCCTCCCAGCTGTTCGAGCCGACCGTCGTGACGCAGGAGAACCTCAAGAAGGTCATCTTCGGTGCCGACGGCGCGCTCAAGGCCAAGGACGTGTGCACCCCGGAGTACGCCGCCGCCTGCCGCCGCCTGGGCATCCAGTGACTGCCTTGGCCTCCGGAGAAGAGCGGTCCGTGAGCACGGCCACCACGGTCCCCCGCAAGGCGGACACCGTGTTGTCGCTGCGGGGAATCTGCAAGCACTTCGGCGCGGTCGCCGCGCTCACCGACATCGACCTCGACGTCTCGGCCGGCGAGGTGGTGGCCATCGTCGGGGACAACGGGGCCGGCAAGTCCACGCTGGTGAAGGTCCTTTCCGGCGTCTACGCCGCCGACGCGGGGAAGGTCTTCTTCCACGGCGAGGAGGTCTCCCTGAGCTCGCCCGCCGAGGCCCACGAGTTGGGGGTGGCGACCGTCTTCCAGGATCTCGCGCTGTGCGAAAACCTCGACGTCAAGGCGAACCTGTTCCTGGGCCAGGAACTGAGGCCGTGGATGCTGGACGAGGTCGCCATGGAGAAGCGCGCCTGGGAACTGCTGCGCGAGCTGTCGGCGCGGATCCCCACCCTCGACGTACCGGTGGCCGCCCTGTCGGGCGGTCAGCGGCAGACGGTCGCCATCGCGAGGTCCCTGCTCAGCAGCCCCAAGATCGTCCTGCTGGACGAGCCGACGGCGGCCCTGGGCGTCGCGCAGACGGCCGAGGTGCTGAACCTGGTCGAGCGGCTCAAGGACAACGGACTCGGCGTGGTGATGATCAGCCACAACATGGAGGACGTGCGGGCGGTCGCCGACCGTGTCGCCGTCCTCCGACTGGGCCGCAACAACGGCGTGTTCGACGCCCGGGACGTCTCCTCCGAGGAGATCGTCGCCGCGATCACCGGCGCGGCCGACAACGTGGTGGCACAGCGAGCCGCCCGTCGTCCGCACCGTCGGCGGGAAGAGAAGGAATCGACGTGAGCTCTCTCCACACTCCGGTGGCGACGCCCACCGACCTGCGGGACGAGCGTCTCGCGACTCCTCAGGGCATCGCGGACAGCGTCAGGGCGGGAGTACGCCGGGTCCGGGGCGGAGACCTGGGCGCGCTGCCGGTCGTCGCGGGCATCGTGGTGATCTGGACCATCTTCCAGCTCCTGAATCCCACCTTCCTGTCCAGCACCAACCTGGTGAACCTGTCCTTCGACATGGTCCCGATCGGCGTGATCGCCCTGGGGATCGTCTGCGTCCTTCTGGTCGGCCAGATCGACCTCTCCGTGGGGTCGGTCAGCGGACTGTCGGGGGCGGTCACCGCCGTCGTCATGGTCCGGTTCGAGCAGCCGATGTGGCTGGCGGTCCTCGCGGCCGTGGCCGCCGGCTGCCTGATCGGATGGCTCTACGGCCAGGCGTTCAACCGCATCGGGGTGCCCAGCTTCGTGGTCACCCTGGCCGGCCTGCTGGCCTTCCTCGGAGTGCAACTGCTGGTGTTGCAGGGCGAGACCGCGATCAACCTCCCCTACGACTCCACCCTCGTGAAGTTCGCGCAGTTGTGGTTCGTCCCCGACTGGCTGGCCTACGCGCTGGCGGTGGCGGCCGCCGCCGGCTACCTGGCCGCCGGATGCGTACGCGCCCGTACGCGTCGCCGCGCCGGGCTCTCCTCGTCGCCGCTGCGGCTGCTCCTCGCGAAGTCGCTGTTGCTGCTGGCGGGCCTGCTGTTCATGGTCTACTACCTGTGCCGTACCCGTGGCCTCGCCTGGATGTTCGTGCTCTTCGTCGGCTTGGTGCTGGTGCTGCACTACGTACTCACCCGGACCAAGTACGGGCGGTCCGTCCACGCGGTCGGCGGCAATGCGGAGGCCGCCCGCAGGGCGGGCATCGACGTGCGGGGCGTGTACACGTCGGTGTTCGTCATCTGTTCCGGCCTGGCCGCGCTCGGCGGCATCCTCGCGGCGTCGCGGCTGGCCGCGGCGAACCAGAGCGCCGGCGGTGGAGACGTCAACCTCAACGCCATCGCCGCGGCGGTGATCGGCGGCACGAGCCTGTTCGGCGGTCGCGGCTCGGCCTTCTCGGCCCTGCTCGGCATCCTGGTCATCCAGTCGATCTCCAGCGGTCTCACCCTGCTCAACCTCGACTCCTCCTACCGTTTCGTGATCACCGGCGTGGTGCTGTTCATCGCCGTCGGCCTGGACGCCGTGGCCCGCCGGTCCCGGCAGGCACACGGTCGGGGGTGAGGCACATGACCGCGATCGCAATCGACGCCGGCACCACCACCATCAAGGCGGTGGGATACGCCGACGACGGGACGGAACTGGCGGTGAGCCGCCAGCCCACCCAGGTCAGCCGGCCCCGCCCTGGCTGGTCCGAGCAGGACATGTCCGAGGTGTGGGCCGCGGTGTGCACCGCCGTCCGGGAGGTCCTCACGGCTCTTCCGGAGCCACCGGGCATGGTCGCCCTCACCGCGCAGGGCGACGGCGCCTGGCTGGTCGACGGCCGTGGCCGGCCCACCGGACCCGCGGTGCTGTGGAACGACGGCCGGGCGGCGGCCCGGGTCACCGCGTGGGAACGGGACGGGGTGGTGGAGGAAGCCTTCCGCATCACCGGTTCCCGGGTGTCCACCGGCATGCCCAACGCCGTACTCTCCTGGCTCGGCGAACACGACCCCGACCGGGTGGCACGTTCGGAACATCTGCTGACCTGCGGCGGCTGGCTGTATCTGAGGCTTACGGGAGAACCCGCCGTCGACGAGTCGGACGCCTCGGCACCGTTCATGGACATCAGGCGGCGTGCCTGGTCCGACCGGCTGTTCGAGCTCTACGGTCTGGAATGGGCCCGGCGGTTGCTTCCCCCGCTGCGTGACGACGAACACCGCGTCACCGCGCTCAGCGGGGCGGCGGCCGCCGAGACCGGTCTGCCCGCCGGTGTCCCGGTGGTGATGGCGCCGTACGACATCTGCGCCACCGCCATCGGGGCGGGCGTGGTGGACGTGGGGCAGGCGTGCTGCATCCTCGGCACCACCCTGGCCGCGGAGGCCGTCACCGACACGGTGGTCACCGACGACCCGGTGGGCATCACCGTCACGCTGGGCGTACCGGGCCGCTACCTGCGTGCCTTCCCGACCATGAGCGGTTGTGACGTCCTGGACTGGGGTGCCCGGCTGCTCGGAGTGGCCTCCGCCGCGGATCTCATGGCTCTGGCCGCACAGGGCGGGCGGGACACGGCCGGGGTGCGGTTCGTTCCCTACCTGTCCCCCGCCGGGGAACGCGCCCCGTTCTTCGATCCCACCGCGCGCGGCTCCCTGTCCGGTCTCTCCCTGGACGCCGGCCGGGAGGACGTCGCCCGCGCGCTCGTGGAGGGCGTCACCATGACCATCCGCGACTGCCTGGCCGCCGCCACGGGCACACCGGAGCGGCTGGCGCTGTGCGGTGGGGGTGCGCGCAGCGACTTCTGGCCGCAGCTGATCGCCGACATGACCGGTCTCGCGGTGACGGTTCCGCTCGACGCCGAGGTCGGTGCCCGCGGGGCCTGGCTGACCGGCCTGGTGGCCACCGGCCGGGAGGCGGACTTCCCGACCGCCGCCGCCCGGCACCTCGCGTACGCCGTCGCGTACGAGCCCGACGCGGCGAGAAGTGCCGAATTCACCGGCCGGTACGCCGATTTCCTGCGGCTGCGGGAACGGTCCGAGCCCGTTTGGGCGCTCGACCACGAACGCCTCCGTCCCGGCGGCGGAGCCCCCTCATGACCGGCCCGGCGGAGGACGCCTGGCTCGGCGTCGACCTGGGAACCCAGGGTGTCCGCGTGGTCGTGGTCACGTCCGGCGGCCGGTTGCTCGGAGAGGGATCGTCTCCGCTGACCAGTCACCGCGACGGTGACCGGCACGAGCAGGATCCCGAGGAATGGTGGCGGGCGGTGTGCGCGGCGATCGGACAGGCGCGCGCCGCGGGTGCCGAGCTGCGCGGGGTGCGGGGCGTGGCCGTCGACGCCACCTCCGGCACCATCACCTTGCTGGACCGGAGCGGCGCCTGTGTGACACCGGCTCTGATGTACGACGACGGCCGTGCCTCGGCGGAGACGGAACAGGTCAACGCCGCCGGTACCGACCAGTGGGCGAAGGCCGGTTACCGCAGGATGCAGCGCTCCTGGGGGCTGCCGAAGCTCCGCTGGCTGCTCACCAGGTTTCCCCGGGCCGCAGAGGACGGCTGGCGGCTGGCCCATCAGAACGACGTGGTCAACCGCCGGCTCGTGGGTCACGAGACACCCACCGACACCAGCAACGCTCTCAAGACCGGCGCCGACGCGGCGGACGTGACCTGGCCCGAGGAGGTCCTCGCCGCCCTGGGTGTCCCGCGCGCGGTGCTGCCGGACCTGGTGCTGCCCGGCACGGTCATCGGCCGGGTCTGTGCCCAAGCCGCCGACGAGACCGGACTGCCCGAAGGCACGGCCGTCATCGCCGGGATGACCGACGGCTGCGCGGCCCAGCTGGGTTCCGGTGCGACCGCCCTCGGCAGCTGGAACTCGGTGCTGGGCACCACTCTGGTGCTGAAGGGTGTCACCGAGGAACTCGTCCACGACCCGCACGGAGTGGTCTACTCCCACCGGTCGCCCACCGGCCGTTGGCTGCCCGGCGGAGCCTCCAGCGTGGGAGCGGGACTCGTCGCACGCGAGTTCGCGGCGGCCGACCTGAGCCGTCTCACCCGCGAGGCCGCGGCCCTGCTCCCCACCGATCTGCTGCGCTATCCGCTGGTCTCCCCGGGCGAGCGATTCCCCTTCGTCGCACCGGACGCCCGCGGCTTCGCCAGCCGCGAGCCCGTGGGCGAGGCGGAGTCCTTCGCGGCGCTGTTGCAGGGCACCGCGTACATCGAACGCCTCTGCTTCGACTACCTGGACATGCTCGGCGCCCCGACCGACGGCGCGGTCGTCCTCACCGGCGGGGCGACACGCAACCCCGTGTGGAACCAGTTGCGCGCCGATGTGCTGAGGCGCCCCGTGACGCTGCCCCGCCATGCCCAACCGGCACTCGGCATGGCGGTGCTGGCCGCGTCGACCCACGGGTCCCTGGACCGCGCCGCCGCCACGATGGTGCGCCTCGACCGGACGATCGAACCACGGGACTCCGTCGCGGATCAGCACCAGGACGGCTATCTGCGGCTGACCGAGCTGCTCGCCCGACGCGGCTGGCTCCCCCACCCCGTCGCGGCCCACGCGCGAGAAAGGACGGCCTCATGAGCCTCCACGTCATCTTCGTCCGGCACGGGGAAACCGTCTGGCACGCCGAGAACCGCTATGCGGGCGGCAGCGACGTCGCGTTGACCGAGCGCGGCCACGAGCAGGCCCGTGCGCTCGCGGACTGGGCGGAGCAAGCCGGTCTGACCGCCGTCTGGGCATCCTCACTGACCCGCTCGCAGCAGACCGCACAGGCGAGCGCCGCGCGCGCCGGGGTGCCGCTGGGTGTGGATCCGAGGTTGCGCGAACTCGACTTCGGCGTCGCGGAGGGGCTCACGCGCGCGGAGATCGGGCAGCGCTTTCCGGACGCCCTCGCCGCGTTCCAGGCCGACCCGGTCGCCCATCACTTTCCCGGCGGCGAGGACCCACGGGCGGCGGGCGACCGCTACCTGGAGTTCCTCACCGACCTCCAGGAACAGCACCAGGAGGGCCGCGTCCTCGTCGTGGGCCACTCCACGGCGATCCGGCTCGCCCTGTGCCGGCTGCTCGGCCTGCGCATGAGCGACTACCGCCGTGTCTTCCCGGTCCTGGACAACTGCGCGCTCAACGAACTCATCCTGCGGGACGGCGTGCCCTCGCTGCTCACGCTGAACCGTCCCGTGGCCCAAGGAGCCCTCAGGTGACCACCATTCTCACCGCCGGTGACCACTTCGTCCTCAACTCCCTGTTCATCGACAGCCTCCGCCCGGTGGCTCCCACCGCGGCCTTCCGGGAACTGACCCTGCCCTGGCCGGTCGAGCCCTTCGGCGAGGTGGCCGAGGTACGCGAGGCCTCCGGCACCGAGGACCAGCTGATCGAGGCCCTCGACGGAGTGGAGATCTGTGTCACCCAGATGGCTCCCCTCACCGAGAGGATCCTGAAGGCCAGCCCCGATCTGCGCCTGTTCTGCGTCAGCCGGGGCGGCCCGGTGAACGCCAACCTCGAGGCCGCCACCCGGCACGGCGTCGCGGTCTCCTTCGCCCCCGGACGCAACGCCACCGCCACCGCCGAGCACACCGTCGCGCTGATGCTGGCCGCGGCACGGCGCGTCCCCGCCACCCACGCGGATCTCGCCGTCGGCACCTGGCGGGGTGACTACTACATGTTCGACAGGGTCGGCCCGGAACTCGAGGGCAGCACCGTCGGAATCGTCGGGTACGGCGCGATCGGGTCCCGCGTGGCCAGGATCGTCAGCGGATTCGGCGCGCGGGTGCTCGTCGCCGATCCATGGGTCGGCGCGGACGACGTGGCACTCGGCGAGGTCACCGATCTGGCCGACCTCATGCGGCGCTCGACGTTCGTCACCGTCCACGCCCGCGCCACCGCTCAGACCGAGGGCCTGCTGTCCCGCGCGATGATCGACCTCATGCCACCGGGGAGCGTACTGGTCAACTGTGCCCGCGGATCGCTCCTGGACTACGACGCGGTGTGTGACGCCCTGAACGAGGAAAGGCTGTTCGGCGCCGCCTTCGACGTCTTCCCCCACGAGCCGGTTCCCGCGGACTCACGCCTGCTGAGCACCCCCAACATCGTCATGACGCCGCATCTGGCCGGCGCCAGCAAGCAGACCGCTCTCAACGCCGCCTCCATCGTCGCCTCGGAAGTCGCCAGATTCCTGGCGGACGGCAGCCTCGCCCATTGCGCGAATCCGGCGGTCCTGGCCTGAGAGGCCGTTCCGGTCAGGGGCGGGATGCCGGACCGGCTCCCACCCCGGCGGAGGTCCATGGCGATTGTCAGGACGACGGCCGCGTAAAGCGAAACAGGCACGGTGGAACTCGGCCCTCAAGCACACCTGCGACAGACCTCGGTGTCGAGCGCAGCACGGTCCGCCCGGACCCAGGAGCGGACGTCCGTCACACCAGGCTCCTGACGTGAGCCGTACACGTAGACACAGCCGATGACTTCATCCCACGGGACCGACAGGACGGTGTAGGTGAAGCCGACGTGCCGGTCGAAGTCCTCCGCGTGCCGAGGTCATCGCGGGAGGCTATCTCGACCGCCTGGCTTTCCCACCGAGGCCCCGCGCGGTCGGGGCGACGACCGGGGCACGGCCGTCTCGGTCCCGCCCCGCCGCCCCGGCCAGGGACAGGTCCCAGTACGCGGCGTACCGGCCGGCGCATCGCAGCAACTCCTCGTGGCTGCCCTGTTCGACCACCCGCCCGGCGTCCAGGAACGCGACGCGGTCGGCCCGGCGCACGGTCGCCATGCGGTGCGCCACCAGTACCACGGTCCGGCCCGCCATCAACTCCTCGATGCCGGCGTGCACGGCAGCCTCGTTCACCGGGTCCAGGGCCGAGGTGACCTCGTCGAGCAGCACGATCGGCGCGTCCTTCAGCAGCGCGCGGGCGATGGAGACGCGCTGCCGCTCGCCGCCCGACAGCAGCGCCCCGCCCTCCCCCACGTCCGCCGACCAGCCGCCGGGCAGCCGCTCGATCACCTCGTCGAGACGGGCCGCGGCGGCCGCGGCCCGCACCTCGGCGTCGGTGGCGTCGGGGCGGCCGAGGCGCACGTTCTCCTCGATCGTGCCGTCGAAAAGGTAAACATCCTGGAAGACGATGGCGATCCGCGCCATCAGCGCCGCGGTGTCCATCTCCCGTACGTCCACGCCGCCGATCCGCACCGCGCCCGCGTCGACGTCGTAGAAGCGGGCGAGCAGCTGCAGCAGCGTCGTCTTGCCCGCGCCCGAGGGCCCGACGACGGCGAGCCGCCCGCCCTCGGGTACGGACAGCGTCACCCCGTCGGCGACCGCGCGGTCTCCGTGCCGGAAGGTGACCGCGTCGAACTCGATGTCGTGGCAGGACGGTTCGCGCGGGGCGCGGGGCTCCGGCAGCGGCTCGGTGGTGAGGACGTCGTCGAGGCGGGTGAGTTCGGCGCGGGCGGCGCGGATGCCGCCGCTCATCTCGGCGAGGGACAGCAGCGGGTCGGCGCAGCGGGCGGCGAGCACCAGGAGTGCGAGAACCTCGGCCGCGCCGGTGTCCCCGCCGAGGGCGAGGTACGCACCGAGGGCGAGCAGCGCGGTGAACACCGCCTGCACGGTGACCGCGAGACCCAGCACACCCGGCAGCGCCGAAAGGGTGGAGCGACGCGAGGCGCGGCGCAGTGCCTTCAGGGAGTCGTCCAGCAGACCGAATCGCTCGCCGGTGCGGCCGCCTGCGCGCAGCACCGGCTGGGCCTGGAGGTACTCGATGACGCGGCCGGTGGCCGCGCGCTCGCGTTCCACGCGCTCGGTGTCGGCCGCTGTCGTCGCGCGGGCCGTGTGGAGTTGGACCGCGGCCACCAAGGGCACGGCGGCCAGGCCGGCGAGTCCCAGTTGCCAGTTGAAGGCGAGCATCACGGCGACGATCGTCAGCGGCGTCACACAGGCGGAGATGAACGGAGCCAGCAGGTGCGCGATCACACTCATCGCCTGCAACACGCCCTGACTCGCGAGGACGGACACCTCGCCGGTGCGGCCGGGCTGGTACCAGCCGATGGGCAACCGGGCGAGGTGTTCACCGAGGCGCTCGTACATGCCGTTCAGCATCGTCGTGCCCACGCGGAAACCGGAGCGGTCGCTGACGTACCGCAGCACCGCGTAGACCGCGACCGCCGCGCCGAAGCCGGCCAGCCAGGGCCGGGCGTCCTCGGGTGTGCTGCCGAGGAGCGCGCGCAGCACGGGCACCAACAGGGCGTACGACAGCCCCTCGGCGAGTGCGGTCGCCGTCATCAGGGCGACGGTGCGGCGCACCGGCCGGGCGTACTCGTGGCCGAGAACCCGCAGCAAGGTGCTGATCATCGGGCCTCTCCCCCCTCCATGGCACCGGCTGCCACAGCGTCGGCGTGGATCTTCCAGAACTCGGCGAACGCGCCGTTGCGCGCGAGGAGCTCCGTGGTCGTCCCCTGCTCCACGATCTCGCCGTCGCGCAGCATCACGACAGTGTCGGCGTCGGCGACCGTCTCCAGGCGGTGGGCGATCACCAGCGTCGTCCGCTGCTGCCGGGTCTGCGCCAGCGCTTCACGCACCGCCTGCTCGGTCAGCGGGTCGGCGAAGGCGGTGGCCTCGTCGAGGACCAGGACGGGGGCTTCTGCGAGCAGGGCGCGGGCGATCGAGACGCGCTGCGCCTCGCCGCCGGAGAGGCGGGCGTCCTCGCCGATCACCGAGTCGTAGCCGCGGGGCAGTTCGAGGACGCGATCGTGGATGCTCGCCCGGCGGGCGGCGCGGACGACGGCGTCGCGGTCGGCGTGCGGGACGGCGAGGGCGATGTTGTCCGCGACCGAGGCGCGCAGCAGCCGGACGTCCTGGAAGACGAAGGACACCCGCCGGTACAGCTCCTGACTGCCCACTTCCCGCAGGTCGACTCCGCCGAGGAGCACGGAGCCGTGCGTCGGGTCGTAGAACCGCGTCAGCAATCGCACCAGCGTGGACTTGCCGCTGCCGGACGGCCCGACCACGGCCGTGATCGTCCCCGGCTCCAGCACCAGGTCGATACCCCGCAGCACCTCACGCCCGGCCGCGGCGCCCTCGTACCCGAAGCGGACGTCCCGCAGCTCCACCCGGTGTCCCTCGGGCGCCGTCGGTCGTACGGGCTCGGGCAGCGACGGCTCGGCGAGTACGTCCCGGACGCGGCCGACGGCGCGCCGCGCGGCCTGCAGGTCGTCGAAGCCGTGCCCGAGCGCGGCCACGGGCGCGGTCAACCCGAGGCCGAGGAGCAGGAAGGGCAGCAGGTCCGCCGGGGCGAGTCCGCCCCCGGTGATCCGGTACGCGCCGCCGACCAGCACCGCCAGCAGTACGAACGGCGGCGACAGCGCGACCTGCATCCCGGCGGCGACCCCGGAAAGACCGCGCACCATCCGGTAGAAGCTCCGGGTGAACTCGCCCACCGCGGCACGGTACTTGCCGTGCGCCCGCTCCGATCCGCCGAACGCCTTCACCACCGCGATGCCCTGCACGAACTCGACCACCGACGCCGAGATCCGCCCCATCGCGGCGTCGAACTCCTTCTGCTCGCGCAGCCGCGTGGGGGTCATCATCAGCGGCACCAGCGCGACCGCCAGCAGCACGGGGATCAGCGTGATCAGGGTCAGCCGCCAGTCCACGGTGAGGAGGTAGCCGAGCGAGACCAGCGGCACCACGAAGGCGGAGACCAGCTCGCCCGGCGTGTGGGCGATGAGCGGGTGCACGGCGCTGACGTCCTCGCCCACCAGCTTCGCCAGCTCCCCGCTGCGCCGCCGCGCCAGCCGGCCGATCGGCACCCGCCCGAGCCGCTCGGCGAGTTGCCGGCGCAGCGACAGCTGCACCCGGGTGTCGAGGAGGTGCCCGACGCCGGACGAGGCGGCCGTGAACAGCAGCCGTACCAGCAGCCCTGCCGCGCCCGCGATCACCACGTTGCGCACGTGCCCGTCGTCGGCCGGCCCCGGCGACAGCAGCGTACGGCCGAGCTCGACGACCGCGAGCAGGGGCGCCAGGCCGGCGACAGCGCCGATGACCTGCAGGGCCACGACGACGGCGAAGCCGCCCGCGTACGGGCGCAACAGACGGGCCACGCCCGGTGGCGGCGGCGCGGTGGTTCCGGTGGAAGTCATGCGCTCACCTTCGCCGCGGCTGCGGTACCCCGGATTGGAGAAATGTTCCGTCCGGGCGGGCCCCGTAGCATGGGGGCATGCCAACTGCCGTGCGACAGCGTGTTGTTGACCCCGTGTGGCAGGTCACGCGTCCGGCCCGGCCCGGCCGCGTACCCGGCGTCGTCCTGGCGGGGCTGCGCGACCGCGGCCCGGCTCCGGTCGATCACCGGCTCGACCCGCACCCCGTGCTGACGCTGGCGCTGGCCTGCGGCGAGGCGGCGCTCGGCATCGACGAGTCGACGGGGCGGCAGCACCGCGGCAGCCTGGTCACCGGGCTCGGCTTCGGTGTCGGCGGTACGGCACGAGTGCGGGCCGCGAACGTCGAGTGGATGCAGGTGCGCCTGTCCCCCGCCATCGCGGGCGCCGTGTTGAGCGTGAGTCCTGCTGAGCTCGAGGGCTCCGTGGTGACCGTGGACGACCTGTGGGGAGAGCGGCGGGCAGGCCGGCTGCGCGAGCAGCTGGCCGAGGCGGCCTCCTGGGAGGAACGCTTCGCGCTCGTCGAAGCGTTCCTCGCCCCGCTGCCCTCCGCGGGGCCCGCCATCGAGCCGGAGCTGGCTTGGGCCTGGGACCGTATCGTCGCCGGGCACGGCCAGGTGCGGGTCGAGGGGCTGGCCGACGAGCTGGGCTGGAGCCGCAAGCGCCTGTGGTCCCGCTTCCACGCGCAGCTCGGCCTGCCGCCCAAGCGCGCCGTGAAGCTCGTCCGCTTCGACCGGGCCGCCACCCGTCTCGCCGTGGGCCAGGAGGCGGCCAGGGTCGCGGCCGACTGCGGCTACGCGGACCAGTCGCATCTGCACCGGGATGTCGTGGCGTTCACCGGTGTGACCCCCGCGACGGTGGCGGGCGGGTCGCTCATCGCGACGGCCGACATGGCGTGGGTGGACCACGTGCCGCGCCTCCCGAAGGCGTGGAAGGCGCCGTAGCCGGCGGAGACCGCTTCGGTGGCGCGCTCGACCCCCGGGTGCGCGCCTGCTGAGAGGCCGTATGCGGTGGCCATCGGGATGCGGTGCCGCTCGTACGCGAGGAGCCCGGGAACAGCCGGCCCGGCCGGCACGGTTGCATCGATCGCGGGACCCTCGGGCCCGCCACGCACTCGGACCAAGACGTATCTCTGCAGGAGGACTGCCGCATGACTGACCGGCCCTTGACGCTCATGGCCGTACACGCCCACCCCGACGACGAGGCCACGGGAACCGGAGGGGTCCTGGCGCGGTACGCGGCGGAGGGCATCCGCACGGTTCTCGTGACGTGTACCGACGGCGGTTGCGGTGACGGACCGGGGGGTGTCAAACCCGGCGATCCGGCGCACGATCCGGCCGCGGTCGCCTTGATGCGCCGTCGAGAACTCGAGGCGAGCTGTGCCGTGCTGGGGATCGGCGATCTGGAGACGCTGGATTACGCCGACTCCGGGATGATGGGCTGGCCGAGCAACGACGCCCCCGGTTCCTTCTGGCGGACCCCCGTCGAGGAAGGCGCTGCCCGGCTCGCGGAACTCATGCGGCAGTACCAGCCTGATGTGGTCGTCACCTATGACGAGAACGGCTTCTACGGCCATCCCGACCACATCCAGGCCCACCGCATCACCATGGCGGCGCTGGAGATGACCGCGCGGACACCGAAGGTGTACTGGACCACGATGCCCCGCTCGATGATGCGGCGGTTCGGCGAGATCATGCGCGAGTTCCATCCGGACATGCCGGAGCCGGATCCTGCCGAGGCCGCCGCGATGGCCGAGATCGGCCTCCCCGACGATGAGATCACCACGTGGGTGGACACCACCGAGTTCAGCGGCCAGAAGTTCGACGCGCTGGCCGCGCACGCCAGTCAGGGCGAGAACATCTTCTTCCTCAAGATGGGCAAGGAGAGGTTCGGCGAGTTGATGGGCGTGGAGACCTTCGTGCGGGTCAAGGACGCCACCGGTGCGGCCGTGCCGGAGAACGATCTCTTCGCGGGGCTGCGCTGATCCGCCCCTCCGGCCGGCCGACCGGACAGCGCACCGGAACCGGCCGACCGCTTGGCTGCGCCCGCCGGTGGACACGGCCGCGGGCAGGTCCCCGCGGCGGACGCCGGCCGGCGGTCAGGCCTGGGCGAGGAGCGGGTCGTAGGGGGTGGTGCGCCGGCGGCCGGACATGAAGGACAGGAAGTCCTTGATGAACGCGCTGCGTGTGTACTGCGTCCCGGTGTCCGCCGTGCCGGCTGTGTCGCGTCGGAAGGCGGTGCGGAACAGGGCGCGGTGTTCGTCCGCGTCGATGGTCTGGTTGCCGTCCTTGTCGGTGGCGTCGAAGAGGACTTCGGCGACTCTGATCAGTGCGGGTCCGGCCAGGGAGGGAACGGCCACGGCGTACTCCTGGGCGCTGACGCGGCCGTCGCCGTCGGTGTCGAGGGCGGTCTGCAGTTCGCGCCACCAGTCGGCGAAGGCGTTGTAGAGCCGGGTCTCCTCGGGTTCGTCCAAGTCGAGGCGGCTGGACAGTTCGCGCGCCATGGCGGCGAGGTCGGGCCAGTCCAGGTAGCCGTTGCCGGTCTGGTCCAGCACCTCGGCGAAGAACGTCTCGGCGCTGCGGCGGGTCGTGTCCTGCGGGGCGGGCTCCGGTTCGGGGAGCAGCGGGGAGACGAGCCTGATGAGGGCCGCGGCCCGGTTCATCCTGTCGCGCAGGGCGGTGATCGTGCGTGCTCGCGGGTCGTCGCTGTCGAGGGAGAGGGACAGCAGGTCGGTGATGGTGCCGGCCTGGAGCCAGCCGTCCGGCAGGAGGCGGGCCAGGCCGGCGGCCAGGTAGGCGCCTTGCATCAGGGTCTGTGCGCCGGGCAGTTCCGGCAGCCCTGCCCGTCGGCGGAACGGCTCGGGCAGGGACGCCACGGTGATGGTCCCGATGAGGGGACCGGCGACGGTGCGGCCGGCGGCCCACAGGGTGGGCAGGCCGTTCAGCAGCGGCGGGGCCGGGAGGTGGTCGAAGAGCTTGTAGAGGATGATGCGCATCGCCTCCGTGTTCTCCAGCTCCTCCTCCACCACCCGGTCGTAGTAACTCCAGAACGCGTGCAAGGAGGGCGGCAGGTGACCGGCCTCGTCGCCCATGGCCGCGAGGAATGCCCGGAACTCCGCATACAGCCGCTCCATGGCCTGCTGGTCGAGGGGCTGGCCGCTGAGCCGGCACATGGTGACGGCGCTCTCGAATATCGTCGCGACCACCCAGGCCCGCACGTCGGGGTCCATCGCGTCGTAGGGGCGGCCTCGCGGGTCGGTGCCGTTCAGCCGTGCGTGCAGGCGGTTGAGCCGGGCCGCCTCCCGTTGCCTGACGTGGTCGTCGGCGCCGAACATGCGCTGCAGACTCATGAGGGTGTTGCGCAGCCGCCGCCAGGGATGGGCGACGAACGTGGAGTTGTCGATCAGGGCGCCCCCGATCTGCGGGTGGGCCGCCTCCAGGACGGTCGCCCGGATCATGGCCAGTGCCCAGCGGGGGTCGTTGAAGAACGCGTGGAACTGCGAGCCGGGCCCGAACACCGGTGCTGTCCCGCCTTCGGTGTCCGGCTGCGGTAAGCCGGCGTCGCTTTCGGTCCGGTCGGCACCGGTGCTGCCGGGGGCGTCGCTGTCCGCGTGGCTCATGGTCGGGGTTCTCCGTTCTGATGCGGCACCACGCCACCGAAGCGGCGCTCACGTTGCCGGTAGGTGTCCAGGCACTCCAGGAAGTGCGGCGCGCGGAAGTCGGGCCACAGCACCGGCGGGAACACCCACTCGGCGTAGGCGACCTGCCAGAGCATGAAGTTGGAGATGCGCTGCTCCCCTGACGTCCGGATGACCAGATCGACGTCGGGGGTGTCGGGGAAGGGCAGATGTGCGGCGAAACTCTCCTCGTCCACCGCCTCGGCCGGCACGCCGGCGCGGATCAGTGACCGTGCGGCCTCCACGATGTCCCTGCGCCCACCGTGATCGAAGGCGACCGTCAGCGTCATGCCGCGGTTGTCGCCGGTCAGGGTCATCAGGTCGGCGAAGTCCCGGGCCAGTGCCGGGGGGACCCGCGGATCGGTCACGCCGAGGAAGCGGCAGCGGATACCGCGGGCGAGCAGCAGCGGGGCGTGTTTGCGCACCACGCGGCGCACCAGGTGCATGAGGAAGTCGACCTCGGCGCTCGGGCGGCGCCAGTTCTCGGTGGAGAACGCGTACAGGCTCAGCCAGCCGACACCGGCCGAACGGGCCGCCTCGATGACGTCGATCACCGCCGCCTCCGCGGCACGGTGGCCCGATGTCCGCGGCAGTGCCCGCTGCGCGGCCCACCGCCCGTTGCCGTCCATGACGCACGCGACGTGACGCGGAGAGCTGCGCCGCTCCTCGCCGCCCGGACCGGATGAGGTGGGTGTTCCGACCGTCTGCCGCTGTGTCACATTCGCCCCCCGCATAGGCCGTGACGTCTCCCCGAGGTGGTCGAAGGCCCGGCTGGGGCCCTCCAACACCGTTTTCGAGGGTGGCAGTTCACGTCTTCGCAGGCACTGCCACATGTGACTTTTCACCCTTGGCACGCTTGTCCGAGCCGGGTCCCGTGCGGTGTTGCGGCAGGGCGTGATCCGGTCAGGCGGTGACCCAGTAGGTGCGGGTGTTGGTGAACTCGCGGATGCCGGCGGCGGCGAGTTCGCGGCCGTGGCCGCTGCGCTTGGTGCCGCCGAAGGGCAGGCGGGGGTCGGAGGCGACGATCGCGTTGACGAAGGCCGCTCCGCTGGTGACACGGCGGGCCAGGGCGACCCCACGGCCCGTGTCGGCCGTCCAGATGCTCAGGCCGAGCCCGTACGGCGTGGCGTTCGCGAGCCGTACGGCGTCCTCGTCGTCCCGGGCGACGGCGATGGCGGCGAGCGGGCCGAAGGTCTCCTCGTCGAAGGCGGGCATTCCCGGGCCGGTGTCGCCCAGGACGGTGGGCCGGTAGAAGAAGCCGTCGCCGGGCAGGGGCTTGCCGCCGGTCAGGAGCCGGGCTCCGGCGGCTACGGACTCCTCGACCTGCCGCTGGATCGCCGCCCGCAGGTCGTCCCGGGCGAGCGGGCCGACCTGCGTCTGCCGTTCGCGCGGGTCGCCGACGCGCAGGGATTCGACACCGGCCACGAACGCGGCGGTGAACTCATCCGCCACGGGGGCGGCGACGATGAACCGCTTCGCGCAGACGCAGCTCTGCCCGGAGTTGGTGAAGCGCGCCTTCACCGCGGCCGCCGCGGCCACGCCGATGTCGGCGTCGTCCAGGACCACGAAGGCGTCCGAGCCGCCCAGTTCCAGCACGGCCTTCTTCGCCGCGCGCCCGGCCGCCGAACCGACGGCCGAGCCCGCCCGGTTGCTTCCGGTGAGGGTGACGGCCGCGACGCGGTCGTCCTCGATGAGCCGCGCCGTCACCTCGGGCACGTCGCTGTCGGCGATCACCAGCGCGGTCACCAGGTGCTCGGGGAAACCGGCTTGCACGAAGAGGTCCTGGAGGGCGAGCGCGCTGCCGGTGACGTTGGAGGCGTGCTTGAGCAGGACGCCGTTGCCGGCCACCAGGGAGGGGATGGCGAAGCGCATGACCTGCCAGACGGGGAAGTTCCACGGCATCACGGCCAGGACGAGTCCGGCGGGCTCGTAGGCCACCCAGGCTTGTGTCCCGCCGGCCCCGCCGGCCCCGCCAGCCCCGCCGGCCCCGTCGATCTCGACGCGCTCGTCGGCGAGGATGCCGGGGCCCTGCCGGGCGTAGTACTCGGCCGTGACCGCTGACTTCTCCACCTCGCCCTCGGCCTCGCCGACCGGCTTGCCCATCTCGGCGACGGCCAGGGAAGCGAGAGGGGCCTTGTGCTCGCGCAGGGTCCGAGCCAGGCGGCGGGCACGCGCGGCCCGCTCGGTGACCGGCACCAGGGCCCAGGCACGGCTCGCGGCGTGGGCCCGTGCCACAGCGGTCTCGATACGGTCCGCGTCCCATCCTTCGTACCGGGCGGTCGGCTCACCGGTGGACGGGTCGACGGTCTGCAGGATGCCGCTCATGCGGTGGGTGCCCCTCCCCTGTCGTGCTCCGAGAGGTGCTCGAAGGTCTCGCCGGTGACGGTGATGGTGCGGGTGACGTCCCGGCCGCCGTAGACCCAGTAGATCCGCATGACGCCCTCGCCGCGGTTGAGGAAGCGGTGCGGTGTCCCGGCCGGCACCCAGGTGGCCTGGCCGGGCTCCAGGTCGAAGAACTCGCCGTCGATCTCCGCGGTCGCCTCGCCTTCGAGGATCAGCACGGACTCCTCGACGTTGTGGCTGTGCAGGGGCAGGCCGGTGCCGGGCCGGAAGACGGTCTGGCCGGTCGTGACGACGGACTTCTCCGAGTTCCACTTGCCGACGTAGGGGAGGGTGGCCACACCGCCGCCGCGGTCGAAGCGTTCGACCTTGTCGGGGTGGATGAGCAGGCTCGGTGCGACGGGCTCGGTGCACATGCGACGGCTCCGATCGAGAGGTCAGGAGTGGTGGAACAGGCGACGGGAGAGCGTGTTGACCTGGCTGCCGGGGACGACGTACTTCGCCGCGGCCGCGCGCCAGACCCGGAAGTGGGGTGCGGCGCGGTGGGCTTCGACGGCGGCCTCGTCGTCGTAGATCTCGTGGAAGACGAAGTGGTGGTCGTCGGCCAGGTCGCAGACGACGTCGAAGTAACGGCAGCCGGGCTCGTCGGTGAAGGAACGCTCGGCGTTCTCCTCGATGGCCTCGAGGAAGTCCGCACGGCAGCCGGGCACGACGCGGAGGGACACGGTCAGGGCGATCATGCGGGCAGCTCCTGGGAAGTGACGGAACGGGGCAGGGGTACGGCGGCGGCGTCGGCGATCCGTGCGAGGGCGGCCCAGGTGTCGTCGGCGAGCGTGATGCCCTCGGTGCGCAGCCGCTCGGCGGTGCGGATCTCCGGCTCACCGGGGACGAAGATCTCGTCGGTGCCGGGCGCGGCGGGGGTGGCCTTGGTCTCCTCGATCAGGGCTTCCATCCGCTGCGCGAACTCGACCGGGTCGGCCATCGACCGGATGTCGACGCACAGCAGCAGATGGCCGACGCCGCTGCGGCCGGTGGACCGGTAGGGGCCCACGACCGCCGAGCCGAAGGCGCTGCCGGTCAGCACGCCCGCCAGCACGTCGAACATGAAGGAGATGGCATACCCCTTGTGGCCGGCCATCGGCAGGATCAGGCCCTCGATCGCCCGCCGCGGATCGGTCGTCGGCACGCCCTCGGTGTCGGCCGCCCAGCCTTCGGGGATCGGCGCACCGCGTTTCCCGGCGTGGTAGATCTTGCCGCGCGCCACGGCGGTGTTCGCGATGTCCATCACGACCGTGCCGTAGCGGCCGCCGGGGGCGGCGATGGACCACGGATTGGTGCCGACTCGCTTCTCCTTGCCGCCCCAAGGGGCCATGGCCGGGCTGGCGTTGGTGGCCAGCAGCGCCACGCAGCCCTGCTCGGCGGCCCTGCGCGTGAAGTACGCCGCGGTCCCGAAGTGGCCGGAGTTGCGCACGGCGACCGCGCTGATGCCGTGCCGACGGGCGCGCTCCACGCCCAGGGCCACCGCGCGGTCGGTGAGCACCTGACCGAGACCGTCATGGCCGTCGACCACGATGACGGCGCCGTTGTCGCTGACGACCTCCGGGGCCGCGACGGCCGTGGTGGCCCCGCTCGCGAGGCGGTCGAGGTACCAGGGCAGGCGCAGCATGCCGTGGGACGCGTGCCCCCACAGCTCCGCGGTCACCAGCGTGTCCGCGAGCAGACGTGCGTCCGCGGGCGGGACGCCGTGTGCCTCGACTGTGGCGGCGGCGTAGCCCAGCAGGTCGGCGGCGCCGACGGTGTGCGGCATGAGGCGGCCTCTCGCGTCGGTACGTTGTTGTATCCACTCCTGTATACAGGACTTCCCATGAAGAAGCACAGGCCGGAAGGCGCGGGTGGCCCGGTGCCTTCCTCGGCGGTGAAGGGGTGTCTCAGCCCGCGACGTCCAGCGACACGTCCGCGGCGAGTGCCAGATCCTGGCTGGTCAGACTGTCGATGAGCGCCGTCAGGGTCTGCGCGAGGTGGTGCCGGCAGGCCGCCTCCGCCGCCTGGGCGTCCCCGTGCGTGACCGCCTTCAGCATCGCGCGGTGCTCCTCCAGCGAGGTCAGCATGCGGCGCGGTCCGCTGTGCGAGAGGTGGCGCAGGCGTACGGTCTGACTGCGCAGGTCGCGGATCGTGCGGGCGAGGTAGGGGTTGCGGCAGGCCGCGATGACCGCCTGGTCGAACGCCTCGGTGATGTCGTAGAACTCCTGGTAGGAGCCCGCCTGTGCGGCGGGGTCAAGCGCGCGGAAGGACTCGTCGAACGCCTCCAGCCGCTCCAGCAGTTCACGGAACGGTGCCGGCACCCGCTCGTCGGCCGAGCCCGCGGTGGCGACCGAGGCGGCCGCCCGGGGCTCCAGCAGCATCCGGAACTCGAACAGGGCGCGCACACCGCCCAGGGAGATGGCGGCCACCCGGGCCACCTCCCCCGGTACGAAGTCGACGAGCCCTTCCCGGGCCAGCCGCCGGATCGCCTCCCGCACCGGCGTCCGTGAGGCCCCCAGCTCCTCGCCCAGCTGGACCTCGCTCAGCCTGGCCCCCGGCCGCAACCGCAGTGACTCGATGTCACCCTTCAGGCGCCCGTAGACCGCCTCGCTCTTGCCAGTCGTCCGGGCCATGAGACTCCCTGTCCATCCTTGCGTACACCCTTGTGTATACAGACTACGTGTCGGCGATGCGCCCCGTGGTCCGTGCGCTGATGACCGCGCGCGCCGTCTCCCGCTCGTCCGGTCGGCGGCCGACGGTGGGCGGTGTGCGGTGGGCGCCCGACCGATCGCAGGTCCCCCACCGAAACAATTTCGCACCGCCACCGTTGACGCGGCCACCTGGCTGGGTCTCATAATCGGGCAGCCGCTGTCATCGATGACACATGTCAACGATGACACCCTCGGTCGATGGCAGGTGAGCCACCGTCGGCCCGGGGTGCACTTCTCGGTCCGGCGCGCAGGGGGCCTCGGTCGCCGCTGCGTGGACGGCCGTGGGACAAGGAGACACGATGAGCCGTGTACGCGTATCCCGGCATGCCCGCATACGGATGGCGACGGTGGTGACCGTCTGCGCCCTGTCGGCAGCCCCGCTCGCCCCCGGGGCCGTCGCAGCCGACGCCCCGGCGTACACCGAGACCTACCGGCCCCAGTTCCACTTCACCCCGGAGAAGAACTGGATGAACGACCCCAACGGCCTCGTGTACTACCAGGGCGAATACCACCTCTTCTACCAGTACAACCCGAACGGCAACTCCTGGGGCGACATGTCCTGGGGGCACGCGGTGAGCAAGGACCTGGTGCACTGGGAGGAGTTGCCGCTCGCCCTGTCGCACGACGACGAGGAGATGGTGTTCTCCGGCAGCGCGGTCGTCGACCGGGACAACACCACCGGGTTCGGTACGAAGAAGAATCCGCCCATGGTGGCGATCTACACCAGCGCCTACAGAGACGGCGGCAAGCAGGCCCAGTCGCTGGCCTACAGCACCGACCGGGGCCGCACCTGGACCAAGTACCAGGGCAATCCCGTCATCGACATCGGCTCCAAGGACTTCCGCGACCCCAAGGTGCAGTGGTACGCGCCGACCAAGAGCTGGCTGATGACGGTGTCGCTGTCCGCCGAGCACAAGGTGCTGTTCTACTCGTCGAAGAACCTCAAGGACTGGGAGCTGCAGAGCGAGTTCGGGCCGGCCGGCGCGGCCGGTGGCGTGTGGGAGTGCCCGGACCTGTTCCCCCTCGCGGTCGACGGGGACAAGAAGAGAATCAAGTGGGTCCTGGTGGTCAACATCAACCCCGGTGGCATCGCGGGCGGTTCGGCCGCCCAGTACTTCGTCGGGGACTTCGACGGCAAGACGTTCACCTCGGACGACAAGGGCACCTACACACCGCCCGCCGGCGACGTCGTGCAGGACTTCGAAGGCGCCGGCTTCGGTGACTGGACGGCGACCGGGAACGCGTTCGGGCAAGGGCCGGCAGCGGGTGCGGTGGACGGTCAGGGAACCGTGTCGGGCTTCGACGGCAAGGGTCTC
Source organism: Streptomyces sp. NPDC126510 (assembly GCF_040302345.1). Taxonomy (NCBI): domain Bacteria; kingdom Bacillati; phylum Actinomycetota; class Actinomycetes; order Kitasatosporales; family Streptomycetaceae; genus Streptomyces; species Streptomyces sp. NPDC126510. The sequence continues at coordinate 272,967 of NZ_JBEORR010000008.1, forward strand.
GCCAACAGCTTCCACGGCGGTGACGGCGCGACCGGCCTCCTCACCTCTCCCCCCTTCACCGTGAACAGCCCCTATCTGAACTTCAAGATCGGTGGCGGGCGGCATCCGCACGAGGCCGGTACCGTCCTGGACAGCACTCCGCCCGAGGGCACGGTCCTCGCCGACTTCGAGGGCGGAACGTACGGCGGCTGGACGGCGACCGGGGACGCCTTCGGCGCCGCACCGGCCACCGGCACCCTCCCCGGCCAGCAACAGGTCTCCGGATACCTGGGCAGCGGCCTGGTCAACACCTTCCGCGACGGCGACTCCACCACCGGCACCCTCACCTCGCCCGAGTTCACCGTCGACAGGAAGTACATCGACTTCCTCGTCGGCGGCGGCAACCACCCGGTCGGCTCCGACCGTCCCACCGCGATCGAGCTCCTCGTGGACGGCCAGGTCGTCCGCAGCGCCACCGGGAGGGACGCCGAAGCGCTCAACTGGGCCTCGTGGGACGTCGGCGACCTCGCCGGCAAGAAGGCGCGGATCCGGATCGTCGACGACAACACCGGTGGCTGGGGCCACCTCAACGTCGATCACATCGTCATGTCCGACACTCCGGCCCCGCGCGCCTCCCAGGAGACGTCGGTCAACCTGATCGTCGACGGCAAGGTCGTCCGCAGCGCGACCGGCACCGACAGCGAGGCCCTGGACTGGGCGTCCTTCGACATGCGCCCGTTCGCCGGCAAGCAGGCGCAGATCCAGATCCGCGACATGAACACCGGCGGCTGGGGCCACGTCCTGGCCGACCGGTTCACCGCCGCCGACCAGCCCGCCAAGTCCGTCGTGCAGCGCGCCGACTGGGCCGACTACGGCAAGGACTACTACGCGGCCGTGTCCTGGGAGGACGCGCCGGGCGGCAAGCGCTACATGATCGGCTGGATGAACAACTGGGACTACGGCCAGTCCGTCCCGACCACCCCCTGGCGCGGCGCGCAGAGCATCCCCCGGGAGATGGCCCTGCGCACGATCGACGGCCGGATCCGGCTGACCAGCAAGCCGGTGGGCAGCCTGGCGTCGCTCCGCCCGAAGGTCCCGGCGACGGCGTCCGGTGTCGTGGTCGAGGACACCTCGAAGTCCCTGACCGGCTTCGGGGCCAAGGGCAAGGCGCTCGACATCGAGGCGACCTTCTCCCTCAAGGACGCGGACCGCTTCGGCCTGAAGGTGCGCACCGGGGCGGGCGGTGAGGAGACCGTCATCGGCTACGACACCACGACACAGGAGCTGTACGTCGACCGCACCCGCTCCGGCGCCGGGGACTTCAACAGCACGTTCCCCGGCATCCAGACCGCTCCCCTGAAGGCCGAGAAGGGCAAGGTCAAGCTGCGGATCCTCGTCGACTGGTCGTCCGTGGAGGTCTTCGGCGGCAGCGGCGAGGCCGTGATCACCGACCAGATCTTCCCCGACCCGTCCAGCACCGGCGTCGAGGTCTTCGCCGAAGGAGGCACCGCCACCCTCGACGAGCTGCGGGCGTGGTAGCTGAAGTCCGTCCGGCGGTGACGAGCCCCCCGGGCTGTCGGCGCATACGACAACGGAGAGGCGCCGTGTGGGCGCCTCTCCGTCGGAGTCGAGGGCGAGGAGAGCGAAGGAACTTGAGTCATTTGGAGTGAATGAGAAGGAAGCCCCTTCATGGCCTCGCCGTCGGCAACGCTAGCACTCAGGCCGGGACCAGGTCGCGCAGATTTTCGAGGGTGATGATCCGGGAGTCCGGGTGCAGCCCCTCGGGACGTTCGAGACCGATGTACGTCACGGGCTCCTCCGGGACCGACCCGCCGTCCCACAGGTCCATGGCCGTGGTGTCGCGGGACATCAGGTCGACCAGGTACCTCGTCGTCAGCTGCTCGCGCTCCACGAGGGCACGCACCACCTTGGACACCGACACCTGGTTCTCCTCGACCCGGTTCGCCTCCGAGATGCCCTTCAGATACAGGTGCAGCCACTTCGCCCGCCACGTGCCGTCGTCCCCGCGCCGGAAGACCAGCGGCAGTGCCACCCGGCCGACCCCGCGCAGCTCCGACTTCATCCGCACCGTGCGCGGCTCGAACGGACGGCCCTTCTGCTCACCTTCGCGCAGCATGAACCCGAAGAACGACTCCTCGACGTCCTCGAAGCCTTCGCCCGCGAAGATGTTGACCTGCGGAACGATGTACGTGCCGCGTACCCGGTCCAGGGACAGATCGATGAACTCCGAGGCTCCGTCGGGCGCCTCGGTGACATCGCCCGAGTGCTTGCCCCCTACGGCTGTGAGGGCCGTGTAGGAGAGCCAGGAGTCGGTGCTGTAGTCGCCGCGCAGAAGCAGGGCCGACAGGTCGTAGTCGGTGCGGAGCTCGGTCTGCTTCCAGTACACGAAGAAGCGCAGCAGCTCGCCGTCGACCCGCGAGACCGAACCCCGCGGGAGTACGCCGAACCCGTTCGCGGTCGCCCTGCCGCTGAGCGGGAGCGCCACGTCGAGGATCTCGGGGTCGAGCAGCAGCCGGCCCGGCGCCGGGAGCCGGCGGCGCATCTCGGCGTCGAGGGCGGCGATCAGCCGGTCGCGGTCGGCGGCCGGTACCGGGGGCCGGTCGTCGGGGGCCACCCAGGCGCGGCCCCGGCGGTTGACGAAGATGCGGGGTTCGCCGGTCTCCCGCTGCCGGTTGTGGAAGTGCTCACGGACCGAGAGGACGACCCGGCCGGAGACCTCGGGGGCGACCTCCACCGCGGCGGCCACCACCGCGTCCCGCTCCTCCTGGTCGGCGGCGATGCGCAGCAGGAGGTCCAGTGCGCGGAACAGCTTGCCGGGAGCGGACTTCAGCAGCTTCACCGCACCGGTGACGTCGAACTCGTCGAGCAGCTTCTCGACGCGGCCGTCGAAGGACCGTGCCTCCTTCTCGCCCCGCGCCACGGCGAACACGTCGGCGGCGTGCGGCCAGCGCGGGTACTCGTGCGGATGGAGACGCTCACCGAGGCGCTTGAAGGGCTCCCGGTGCGCGTGCACGTCGGCGAGCTTCGCCGGGTTCGCCGCCACCACCGCGTCGAGGCCCGCGAGCAGCCCCCGGCGGACCGGCCGCGACAGCCTCCGGAACCGGGTCGGCTCCTGGAGCGTGACATCGCCCCCCGACAGGGCGCAGGCCAGCCGCAGCACATCGGTGACGGTGTCCAGCAGGAGGCCGGCGCCGACGCCGAGGCGGGCCTCGTTGACGACCGCCCGGTTCTCCCGGACGGGGATCCACTCCGGCTGGGGGCCGGGCGCGCACCGCTCGGCGAGGGTCTTGAGGTCGCGCAGGTGGTCCTCGCCCAGGGGCGTCGTGCTGCCCGCCAGGGCCAGGTAGAGATCGGTGAGTTCGTCGTCCAGGTCCCGCCCGAGGTGCAGGACGGTCACCCGGTCGCCCGCCGAGGCGATCAGCTCGTCCTGTGCCGCGAGCATCTCCTCGTAGGTGTGCTGGTAGCGGCCGTACGCGGGGAGGCTGAGCAGGTTCACGACCCCGTGCGCCAGCTGCGCCAGCACGCTCTCGCGCGACGTGTCGTCAGCGAGCGCCTTCGCCACGCACCGCATCCAGAACTCTTCGGTGTCCGGCACGTTCGCCGGGAAGTCGATGAAGTAGGAGTTGTGCCGGACGTGGTCGCCCACCATCTCGCTCACCGTGGCCAGCGTTCGCCGGGCGGTGTGCACGACCGCGGCCTCGGACAGCCCGGAAAGCCGCTCCAGCAGCTCGGCGGAGAGCTTGAAGCCCACGGAGGTCAGCGCCGCGTCGAACTGCCGGGCGGCGGTGGCTCCGTCCCCCGCGGATCCCTTGGGGGAGGGCAGGCGATGGGTGTGCCGGATGACCAGCGATTCGAAACTGTGCGCCATTCGGGGATGATCGCAGAGGTGCGCGAGGCGACGCACAGGAGTTTTCGGCACGAGGCCGTGCCCGAAGCCTCCGGCGAGCGGGCCTCGGCCCACGCCCCTCAGGGACGCGTGGCCAGCGGATCGAGGAACGTCAGCACGGAGGCGTCCTCCTCGATCAGCGGAGTGAGGACGGCGTTGAAGGGAGCGCCGTACGGGGCGTTCAGGTGTGCCTGGAAGGCGTCCTCGTCGCGGTAGACCTCGAAGATCCAGTAGGCGCGGGGGCTGGCGGCCTTGGTGTAGACGTCGAAGGCCAGGTTGCCTTCCTCCTCGCGTACCTTCTGGGCGTACTCCTGGATCAGGCGGGCGACCTCGTCCTCCGCTCCCTCTCGGGCGGTGAACTCGGCGAGCAGGGTCTTCGTCATGGTTGCTGTCCTTGTCAGTGGGCGGAGTCGAGGTGCCGGACCGCTGACGCGTCCGGCGTGAGCTGCGCCAGCTGGTCCCGCCAGGGCGGGTTCGGGCCGGCGACCGAGCAGGTCAGGGCTGCCACCTGCACGGCGAACAGGCAGGCGGCCTCGACGTCGGCGAGGCGCAGGTCCGTCAGCCTGCCGCCGAGGAGTCCCTGGGTGCCGAGGTGGTGCAGCAGGCCTGCCGTGAAGGAGTCCCCCGCACCGACCGTGTCGACGACCGCCGTCGCCACCGCGGGCACCCGCACGCGTTCCCCGTCGAGTGAGGCCAGTGCTCCGCCGGCGCCGCGCGTGATCACCACGAGCCGTGTCCCCGCCGCATGCCAGGTGTCGCACGCCTGCTCGGGCGGTGTTCCCGGCAGCAGGAGATCCAGGTCGTCCTCGCTCAGCCGCAGCACGTCGGCGAGGCCGCACCAGTGCGCCAGCCGGGCGCGGTAGACCTCGGGGTGCACCAGGAGCGGGCGGACGTTGGGGTCGATGCTGATGGTGGCCCGCGGGGCGGCCGCTGCCAGGAAGTCCTCCACCACCGCCGCCCCGGGGTCCCTGACCAGGGCCAGCGAACCGGTGTGCACACAGGCGGTGCCGGCCAGGTCCACCCCGGCGAGTTCCGCGGTCGTCCACTGCCAGTCGGCCGTGGCCTGGGCGTGGAAGGAGAACGCGGCCTGGCCCTGGGCGTCCAGTTCGGCGACGGCGAGTGTGCTGGGCTCGGCGGCCTCCACGGCGTGCGAGAGGTCGACGCCGGATGCCGCGAGGTGGGCCCGGAAGAGGCGGCCGAACACGTCGCCGGACAGCCGTGCGAGGAAGCGGGCCGGGGTGCCCAGGCGTGCCAGGGCCACCGCCGTGTTGGCCGGCCCGCCGCCCGGCAGGACGCGCAGGGCGAGTTCGCCCCGGGCGGGTGCGGGTTCGGTGAACGCGTCGGCGACGCATTCGCCGAGGACGGTGATCTGGGGCGGGCTCATGGGCTGCTCTTCTCTGGGGCGCGCGGAGCGGAAACGGGCATGACCCGGGCAGGCCGAGGGGCGGCTGCGGGGCGGGCGGCCGCCGAGGGGCGTTGCCGATTTGTGACGAGTGCAAGGCATTGACGTTGCCGGTGAGCGGAGTCCATCATCCTCGCCAAGCAGTGTCAACGATGACATCGGTCATCGTTGACATCGCGGGACGGCAGGCCTCCCCTGCCGGCCACCCGCCCGACATCCCGCTGGAGTCGTTCATGTCACGCACCTCTCGTCTGTCCTCCTCCCTGCTCAGAGCCGCCGCGTGCACGGGCATCGCGGCCCTCACCCTGACCGCCTGTGGATCCGGATCGGGATCGGGCAGCGCGAGCACCGGCTCGGGCGAGGTCAAGGTCGGCCTGATCACCAAGACGGACACCAACCCGTTCTTCGTCAAGATGAAGGAGGGCGCGGAGAAGTCCGCGAAGGCCGAAGGCGTCAAGCTCATGACCGCCGCCGGCAAGTTCGACGGCGACAACGCCGGGCAGGTCACCGCGATCGAGAACATGGTCGCCGCCGGTGTGAAGGGCATCCTGATCACCCCGAGCGACTCCAAGGCGATCGTGCCCGCGATCGAGAAGGCCAAGGCCAAGGGCGTCCTGGTCATCGCCCTGGACACCCCGACCGAGCCGCAGAGCGCGGTCGACGCCCTCTTCGCCACCGACAACCTCAAGGCCGGTGAGCTGATCGGCGAGTACGCCAAGGCCGCCATGAAGGGCAAGACCGCGAAGATAGCCGCCCTGGACCTCGCGCCGGGTGTGTCCGTCGGCGTCCAGCGGCACAACGGTTTCCTCAAGGGCTTCGGCGCCACCGACAAGGACGTCGCCTGTGCTCAGGACACCGGCGGCGACCAGTCCAAGGGCCAGACGGCGATGGAGAACTGCCTCCAGAAGGAACCCGGCATCAACGTCGTCTACACCATCAACGAGCCCGCCGCGCTGGGCGCGTACACCGCGCTCAAGGCCAAGGGCCGGGAGAAGGACGTCCTGATCGTCTCCGTCGACGGCGGCTGTACCGGCACCAAGGCCGTCAAGGACGGCAAGATCGCCGCGACCTCGCAGCAGTACCCGCTGAAGATGGCCGCCGAGGGCGTCAAGGCCGTCGTGACGTACGCCAAGGACGGCAAGAAGGCGTCGGGTTACACCGACACCGGGGTCACCCTGATCACCGACAAGGCACAGGACGGGGTCGCTTCGAAGGACACCGCCTACGGCCTGGAGAACTGCTGGGGCTGAGCCGCCGGCTCCCCGCTGCCACCGTTTCGACACCTCTCGGCGGGGCGGCCGGCCCCTCCTCCCCGACCCGGGACGGCCGCCTCCTCGTCCTCCTGCCGCCCCAAAGGGACGGACACGGACTTCTGTCTTCCGACAAGGACCTCGCATGACTGCCACGTCCACGCCACCCTCCACGTCCACGCCGTACGCCGATCTCAAAGCGCCGACCACGGTCCGCAGAGTGCTCACCCAGCCGACCACCGGCCCGCTGATCGCGCTCCTCCTGGCCTGTGTCTTCTTCTCCGTGTCGACCGACCAGTTCCTCACCGGCGGGAACTTCTCGCTGATCGTCCAGCAGGTCATGGTCGTCGGCACGCTGGCCATCGGCCAGACGCTCATCATCCTCACCGCGGGCATCGACCTGTCCTGCGGAGCGGTGATGGCGTTCGGCAGCATCGTGATCGCGAAGATGGCCGCCGAGGGCTCCCTGCCACCGCTCGCCGCGATCGCGCTGGGCCTGGCCGTCTGCGGCGGCTTCGGCATGCTCAACGGGGCACTCGTGCAGAAGATCCCGCTGCCGCCGTTCATCGTCACCCTGGGCATGCTCAACGTGGCGTTCGCGCTGACGCACATCTACTCCGAGGAGCAGACGGTCAGCAACCTGCCCGGCCCGCTGACGGCCCTCGGGCAGACCTTCCCGCTGGGCAAGACCGACATCACCTACGGCTCGCTGGTCACCATCGCCCTGTTCCTCCTCCTCGCCTACGCGCTGAGCAGCACCGGCTGGGGCCGGCACGTCTACGCGCTGGGCAACAGCCCGGAAGCGGCGCGGCTGAACGGCATCCGCACCTCCCGCCTGACCATCGGCGTCTACACCGCGGCAGGTGTGCTGTACGGCATCGCCGCCCTGCTGCTCATCTCCCGCACCGGAGTCGGCGATCCGCAGGCCGGGCAGACCGACAACCTCGACAGCATCACCGCCGTGGTGCTCGGCGGCACCAGCCTCTTCGGCGGACGGGGCTCGGTCCTGGGCACGTTCATCGGCGTCCTCATCGTCGGTGTCTTCCGCAACGGGCTCCAGCTGATGGGCGTCGCCTCGATCTACCAGACCCTGATCACCGGTGTCCTGGTGATCCTCGCGGTGACCGTCGACCAGATCTCCCGGAGGAAGGCCCGATGACCACGACCACCACCGAGACCCCCGTGCTGCAGGCTCGCGGTCTCGTCAAGCGCTACGGCCAGGTCACCGCGATCGACGGCGCCGACTTCGACCTGATGCCCGGCGAGGTCCTCGCCGTCATCGGCGACAACGGCGCCGGCAAGACCAGCCTCATCAAGGCCCTCACCGGAGCGGTGGTACCGGACGAGGGGGAAATCCGCCTGAACGGCGAGCCGATCCAGTTCTCCGGCCCGCAGAGCGCCCGCGCCCACGGCATCGAGACGGTGTACCAGGACCTCGCCGTGGCGGCGTCCATGGACATCGCCTCGAACATGTTCCTCGGCCGTGAGCTGCGCCGCCCGGGCGTCCTCGGCAGCGCCTTCCGCATGCTCGACAAGAAGCGCATGCGCCAGGAGGCCGCCGAGCACATGGCGGACCTGAAGATCGGCCTGCGTTCGCTCACCCAGGCCGTCGAGACCCTCTCCGGCGGACAGCGGCAGGCCGTCGCGGTGGCCCGGGCGGTCGCCTGGGCCCGCAGCGTCGTCGTCATGGACGAACCCACCGCCGCCCTCGGCGTCAAGGAGTCCGGCCAGGTCCTCGACCTGATCCGCCGCGTCCGCGACAAGGGCATGCCGGTCGTCCTGATCAGCCACAACATGCCGCACGTCTTCGAGATCGCCGACCGGATCCACGTCCACCGGCTGGGCCGGCGCGCCGCCGTGATCAAGCCGTCCGACTACTCCATGGCGGAGGTCGTGGCCATCATGACGGGCGCCCTCACCGTCGACGAGGCCGGAGATACTGTCGTAGCGGATTCCGAGGCCGCGAAGGCCGCCGGAGTACAGGCCACCTGACAGCGCAACCCCGCTCCCGCACGTTCCGGCCGAGGCCGCGGCCCGGAACCGGGAGCATCCAGGAGACGGTTTACTCCATGGCAGCGAGCCGCAGACCCACCTTGGCCGATGTCGCCAGAGAAGTGGGTGTCAGCGCCAAGACGGTCTCCCGGGTCCTCAACGAGGACGGGCCCGTCTCGGCCCGGACGCGGGAGCAAGTGCTCGCCGCGGTGGCGGAGTTGGGCTTCCAGCCGAACCTCATGGCCCGCAACATCCGCGTCGGCGGTCCGGACACGACCATAGGGCTGGTCATCCCCGACCTGGGCAACCCCTTCTTCGGCGCCGTGGCCCGGGGCATCGAGGACACGGTCCGGGACCGCGGACTGACGCTGCTCATGGGGTCGTCCGCGGACGACCCCGAGCGCGAACGCGCCCTGACGGCTCAGTTCCTCGCACGGCGCGTCAGCATCCTGATCGTCGTGCCGTCCGTCGGCGCCGACCACTCCGACCTCAAGTCGCACCGTACGGCGGGACTGCCCGTCGTCTTCCTCGACCGGCCGGGGGTCGGCCTGTCCACGGACAGCGTCGTCAGCTCCAACCGTGCGGGGGCGCAGGAGGGCGTCGCGCACCTCATCGCCCACGGGCACCGCCGCATCGGCTTCGTCGGCGACCTGCCGGTCAAGCTGTACACCCGTCGCGAACGCCTCGCCGGGTACCGGGCCGCCCTGCAGGAAGCCGACATCCCCCACGACCGCTCCCTGGTCGTCAGCGCGCACGATCAGCAGGGAGCGGAGGCCATGACGGCGCAGCTCCTCGAACTGCCCGATCCCCCCACGGCCCTGTTCGCCGGGAACAACATCATGGCGCTCGGCATCGTCGCCGAGCTCGCCCGCAGCAAGCGCAAGAACGTGGCCGTCGTGGCCTTCGACGACGTCTCCCTCGCCGAAGCGCTGGAACCGGCCCTCACGGTCGTCGCCCAGGACCCGGAGGAAATCGGCCGCAGCGCCGCGACCGCCGCCCTGGCCCGGCTCGACGGTGACCGCTCCCGGGCCCGCACGATCACCGTTCCCACCCGGCTGATCGTCCGTGGGTCGGGGGAGCAACGCATCTGAGGCGACGGTCACCGACGGGCCGAAGCACCTCCCGCGAGCGGTGCGGACCCGGGCGGAAGAGCAGTTGAGGGGCCGGCCGGCACCGGGCAACCGGAAATGTGTGCAGGGCAGCTAATTCTGCGAGTTCGGGTACTGTACGGCCGTGGGAGAACGGGCGACCATCGGCGATGTCGCGGCCCGGGCCGGGGTGGGCGTCGGCACGGTTTCGCGCGTCCTGAACGACAGCCGGAACGTCAGCGAGGACACCCGCGAGCGGGTGCTGCGGGTGATCCGGGACCTGGACTACCGGCCCAACCGGCGCGCTCGCGCGCTGTCCACGGGACGCACCCAGAGCATCGCCGTCATCGCGCCCTTCGCCACCGAACCGTCCGTCGTCGAGCGGCTGCGCGGCATCTCGCACGTGCTGCACGGCAGCGACCACGACCTCACTCTGCTCGACGTGGCCTCGCCGGACCAGCGTGATCAGCAGTACCGGGCGGTGGCGGCCGGAGACCGCTTCGACGGGCTGCTGGCGATCTCGCTCGCGCCCACCGACGACGAAGCGGAGCAGCTGGCACGGGCCGGTCTGCCCACGGTGCTGCTGGACTGTGAGCACCCGGACCTGCCACGCGTGGTGATCGACGACGTGCGCGGCGGCATGCTGGCGACGCGTCATCTGCTGCAACTCGGCCATCGTCGCATCGCGTTCATGGGCGATGCCGCCGACGATCGTTTCCGTTTCAGCGCGAGCGCCCGTCGGCGAGAGGGCTGCGAGCTGGCGCTCAAGGCGTACGGCCTCGCGCTGGAGGAGCCGTACGTCCGCGTCGGACCGCACGGCCGCGCGGTGGCGCACCGCCTCACCGACGAGTTGCTGGCCCTTCCGGAGCCCCCGAGCGCGATCGTCACCGCGTCCGACACCCGGGCGCTCGGGGTGATCGAAGCGGCGAGCTCGGCGGGCGTGCGAGTCCCCCGGGAACTGTCCGTGGTCGGCTTCGACGACCTCGACGTGGCGGCCTACGTCGGGCTGACCACAGTTCGCCAGCCCCTGCGCACCAGCGGCGGGATCGCCGCGCGTCTGCTGCTGGAACGCATCGGCCGGCCCCTCGGCGAGCCCGTCGAGCAGCTGCTGGAACTGGAGCTCGTGCGCCGGCACACGACGGCCGCCGCCGAAGCCTGATCCACGCCGCGCCGACCACGTTGGATCGGCTTCCATTAACTTCCATGACGCGACACCGATCGCCTCTCGTACGTAAATTTTCACCTCACGAGTTCACCGCTTTTTAGGCCAACTGAGGTACCGTCAGCGATGGAACCGGCTCCACAGCTTCCATTCGTTCCCTCTTCCCCCCAAGGGTGACGTATGTACAGAGCAAGACGAGCGGTGCTCCGGCTGGCGACGGGTCTGGCAGCCTTCGCGACGCTGAGCGGCATCATCACTCCCGCTTCCGCCTCCCCCCACGACGTGTCCGGGACGGGCACACGGCAGTACACCGCCGACGACGACCACACAGCCGTCTGGTCCCGCGCGGACGCCCTGAAACTCAAGCAGGACAGGACCAACACCGCCCCTCGCGTGTCACCCGACTTCCCGGTGATGACCGACAAGGTGTGGGTGTGGGACACCTGGCCGCTCACCAAGCTCAGCACCCGGACCGCCACCTACAAGGGCTGGCACGTCATCTTCTCGCTGACGGCCCCGCGCTCTGTGCCGTTCGGTGACCGTCACTGGTACGCGAAGATCGGCTACTTCTACTCGCGCGACGCCAAGAGCTGGAAGTACGGCGGCGACCTGTTCCCGGCCGGCACCTCGTTCGGCTCACGTGAGTGGGCCGGCTCGACGGCGCTCATCGGCGACAAGGTGCAGTCCTTCTACACCGCCTCCGGGCGCGACAACGGCGGGGTCGACCCCAGCGACGCGCTGCAGCGCCTGGCGCAGGCGACCGGAAAGATCCACGCGGACAAGAACCGCGTGTGGTTCTCCGGCTTCCGGGACCACCGCATCATCGCCGAGGCCGACGGCAAGATGTACCAGACCCTCGAACAGTCGCAACAAGGCCCGATCATCTACGCCTTCCGCGACCCGTTCGTCTTCCGCGACCCGCGGGACCGCAAGGTCCACCTGCTGTTCGAGGGCAACACGGGCGGTACCGCGGGCTCGTACCAGTGCACCAAGCGCGACCTGGGTGACCTCCCGGCCGGCCACGAGGTGCCGGAGGACTCGAAGTACTACACGGGCAACATCGGGCTGGCCACGGCCGACGGCGACAGCATGGACAACTGGAAGCTCCAGCCCCCGCTGCTCTCGGCCAACTGCGTGAACCAGCAGACCGAACGGCCGCACCTGATCATCCGCGGCGGCAAGTACTACCTGTTCACGATCAGCCACAAGTTCACATTCGCGCCGGGGCTGAGCGGCTGGGACGGCCTCTACGGGTTCGTCGGCCCGGGGCTGCGCAGCGACTACCGGCCGCTCAACGGCAGCGCGCTGGTCCTGGGCAACCCCGAGGACGCCCCGACACAGCAGTACTCGCACTACGTGATGCCCAACGGGCTGGTGGAGAGCTTCATCGACACGGTCCCGACGGCTGACGGCGGGAACCGCTTCGGCGGCACCCTCGCACGCACGCTCGTACTGTCCCTGAAGGACGACAGGACGAGGCTGGCCGGTCAGTTGGACTACGGCTACATTCCGTAAGCCTGCCTGAGCGAGTCGGGGGGCGGCTGGTTCGATCAGCCGCCCCCCGACCGCCTGGGTGGTCGGAAAAAGGCTTTGAGCGGCGCGACCGCCCGCTGCTAGGTTGCCGGTGGACCGTGAAGTCGCCGTAGGGAGGTGAGCCCCGTGAACGCAGTTACCCGTGGGTGCTCCCTCAACCCGTCACGGTCCGGCGGCTGACGTTCGGTGTCGCCAGGAGCGCCTGAGACCGAGGCACTCCTGGAAGGGAGACTCCGATGGACACAAAGCCTTTCGCATCCGGCCTGAGCGAGCACGCGGTGATGATCACGCGCGTCGCGGACAGGCAATGGCACGCCCTGGACGACGACTTGGTGGTCGGCCGCGGGCATGCGCACCACCGGCCCGACGGACGCCTGTTCGTCAGCATCGACGCCTGGCACGACGTCGCCTTCGACCGACTCGCCGAGGTGATGGTGGCGGAACTGCCGACGCCGCTGTACACGGTCGTCGACGAAGCGGACGCCGAGCTGACGGCCGGCTGGCGGCGGGCCGGTTTCACGGTCCGGCGCCGCGAGTGGGAGTACGCCGTACCGACCGACCCGCGGGTCACCGGGCTCGAAGGGGTCCTGCCGCCTTCGGGCGTGACGATCGTGCCGGCCGGTCAGGCGGACGAAGGTCTGCTGCGGGAGGTGGACCGCGCGATCCGGGACGAAGTCGAGGCGACTGCCGGGTGGTGGCAGTCGATGCCCGCCGAGGTGATTCCCCGCGTCGAGGGTGACACCGTCGTCGACCCGTCGAAGTACGCGGTGGCCGCGGCACCGGACCGCTACCTGGGGCTGATCCGGGTGGTGACGGCGATCCGGCCGCGCATCGGGCTGGTCGCGGTCCGGGCGGGCGAGCGGCGCCGCGGCATCGCGCGGGCCCTGCTGGCCCATGCGCTGGTGACGGCGCACCGCTCCGGGTTCACCGCGGCCTGGACCGAGGTCCACGAGTCCAACCACGCGGCCACGGCGCTGTTCGAGGACGCCGGCGCCCGGCCGGTGAGCAGCAACCTGGAGCTGGTGCGATGACGAAGAACAAGAACGTCATCGAGGTCGAGGGCAGGGTCGTCGAGTGCCTGCGCAGCGCCATGTTCACGGTGGAGCTGGAGAACGGCCACCAGGTGCTCGCGCACATCAGCGGGAAGATCCGCAAGAACTTCATCAAGATCATGCTGGAGGACCGGGTACTGGTGGAGCTCCCGCCGTACGACCTGACGCGCGGGCGCATCGTGTTCCGGTACCGGAACTAGCGCCGGGCGGAGTCACCCGTCGTCGCGGTATCCGTATCCGTGTCCGTAGCCGTGGCGCGATCGGTGGCGGTGGCTGATGTCGGGGTCCCGGTCACGGTGTTCGCGTGACCGGGACCCCGATGGCGGCCCCTGCGCGGGTCTGCGAGGTGTGGGTCAGAACCAGTGCAGGCAGTGCGGGGAGCGTTCGGCCCGGAAGAGGGTGTCGGCGAGCGGTGCCGCGTCCGGGTGGTGTGCCCGGATGTGTCCGGCGCGCACGAGCGTGCTCGGGTCGGTGCCGCCGAGGTAGACCGAGCCCAGATCGCGGACGTCCAGGGAGAGGTCGGGCTTCCGGTCCGTCGGGGCGCAGTCGGCCTTGCCGTCGCGGACGGTCAGTCGGTAGCGGTCGCGTTCGCCGAGGAACGGGTCGTGGACATCGAGGACGAGCTCGCCGTCCGCGAACCAGCCGCGTGCGGTCAGCGCACGCGGGACGTCCAGCAGCCGTACCCAGAGCCAGTCCATGTCGCCGCCCACCCGGCCGGCGCGGAAGTCCGCGAGCTGCCAGCGCAGCGGGTGTTCGGGCGGGAGGTGCTTGAACACGACCTGGGAGACCAGGTCGTGTGCGAGGACGAAGCGGGCCAGGGCCATGAAGACGGCGTCGTCGGTGGCGATGGTCTCGTCGACCGTCAGGGTGCCGGACTCGATGGAGTAGGCGGCGTACCCGTCCGGGGCTCCGGTGGCGTCCCGGTGGACGGCGATGTAGCGCGGCTCCGGCGAGATCGGGGGCTGCCCCGCGCGCAGGGCCCACCAGCGGTGCGGCCGGGACAACGCGCCGGGCTGGGCGCGGCGGTACCGGTCGTAGACGTCTTCCAGGATCTCGTCGCAGTCGGCCCGGCGCAGCACCTCGACCGAGCCGTCGCCCGGGCCGGTAGCCTGCGCCTCCGACGCTTCGCGTGCCCGGGGCGTGGCGAGGGCGGCGTTGTGGCGCGGGACCGTCAGCTGCGCTGTGTGAGTCGCCGGTCCGTAGCCGAATCTGCCGTAGATCGAGGCCTCGGAGGCCAGCAGTACGGACAGGAGCTCCCCACGGGCCCGCAGCTCGGCGAGCTGATACCGCATCATCGCGGTGAGCACGCCCTGGCGCCGGTGCGAGGGCAGGACGCCGACGGCGGTCACCCCCGGGGCCGGGACGAGGGTCCCGCCGGGCAGGGTGAGCTCGAAGGAGTGCGTGGCGGCGGTGCCGACGGGCCGGCCGTCCGCCGTCAGTGCGAGCAGGCAGTGCTCCGTTTCGAGCGCCGACCACCAGAGTCCACCGCCCTCGACCGGGGTCTCCGGGAAGCGCCCGAACGCGGCATGAACGGTGTCGACGAAGACGTCGAGATCCTTGTCGGTCGTGGGACGGATCTCCATCACTGCCGCTGCCTCCTCGGGATACCCGCACCACGACTCGTGGTGTCCGCCCCACAGTGCAGCGTCGACCCGTGGCCCGGGCAAGCGAATTACCGTCCCGGCATCGGGGCGACGCCGACCGGTGAGCATCTGCGGTGGCGACGGACCGCCCGGGACAACAGGCTGCAGGACCGTCGGGCATCCGTCACCATTGTGACATTCACGCACCTCCAATGCTTCGATTGATTTCCCGGACTGCCTGCATGAAGATCGGGTTGAACCCCGACTCCTCCATGTATTCGATCCAGGCATTGGTGTCTTTTGGCAGGCAGGCTCCCCCGTACACCCCCTTGTCATGGATGCCATACAACGGATCCCACATGCCTTGAGCGCTGCGCACCGTCAGCTGGAATGCCAGAGTGGGGTCTATACCCAAACCCTTTGCCATTTCTCGCATCTCATTGAAGAAGGAGATTTTGGCAGCATTGAACAGATTGTTGACGTACTTCTGGAACTCTGCTTCCTCATAGCCGCATCGGTAGACCTTTGCATCAAAAGGATGATAGAGCTCAGCCAGCCTGTGAGCCGCATCCTCACTACGGACGCTCTGCCCAATCGTGATGATCCTCGGACAATCGAAGTCTCTCTGAGCGTGCCGCTCCCTGAGGTACTCGGGGTTGTAGCACACGTGCTCCCCCACCCGGCTATCACCAGCAGCCTTCTCCAAAAGAGGGACGAGGTGCTTTCTGGTAGTACCGGGAAGTATCGTACTTCTAAAGACGATGACTGGCCTACTCTGGAATACAGCCAGTGCAGAATCAATATCATGGCACGCTTGATCGAGAGAGGACAGATTTACCCCATCCTCCGCTGTAGGAGTCGGGACAGAAATGAATACCGCCTCGACATCACGCAGGATAATCTCCTCCGGAAAGATGGCGCTGAAACCGTTGCTGCGAATCTGTTCCACCGTATCGGCATTGACATCAACGAATGTGACGTCATGGCCGAGTTTGAGGAACCCTTTCCCTGTTGCCTGTCCGACGACGCCGGCACCGACAACGCAGAGCTTTGCCATGTCTCCCCCTTTTTCCGACGTTGCGGTCGAACCGCTTGGGATTTGCCGCCACCTCCCGGGCACCTTCTTCATTGCCATCGCACGGCCCCACTACATGCCCAGGAGTCCCGCGCCATCGCCGCTGCAGCACGTATCGCGTCGCCGATCCTCCGTAGATCGCCTTCTCGGCAGCGCCGGGATCCCGCTCCCGCTCGGAATCCGAGATGTGCACTCACTCACCTTGCCTCGAAGTTCGAGCGAACAGGGAGTCGTCGGTCACTCGAACCATCATCGGAGTCCAATCCGGGCATTCCGGGCAAGGGCGGATTCCGGTACGTAAGTCTGATGTGCGGTACGTCTTCGAATTCGCCCAGAACTTCCACAGGCGGGCATGGGCACGGACCAAAAACATTCGCACCGGCTCCCCCCGCCCGGTACGGTCACGAGCGCGTTCCCGCAGGGGTTGTTCGAGAGCTCCGCGCGGGATGGCCCCGGCCGTTCCGACACCGAAGGTGGGTTTCGTCCATGGCATGTCGTATCAGTGAGCTCGTGCTCGGCTGCCGCGATCCCGAGCTGCTGGCACGGTTCTGGTGCGAGGTCCTGGACTTCGTCGTACTCGACCGCGAGGACGACGGCTCCCTCGAGATCGGCCCGCGCGAAGGGTTCGGCGGGCCGCAGCCGACGATCATCCTCAACCCCAGTCACGAGCCGGAGCCCGGGAAGTCCCGGCTGCACATCGACGTCAACGCCACCGACCGCGACCAGGACGCCGAGCTCGAACGCCTCCTGAAGCTCGGGGCGCGCCCGGCCGACATCGGCCAGACCGGCGAGGAGCCGTGGCACGTTCTCATGGACCCCGAAGGCAATGAGTTCTGCCTCCTCAAGGCCCGCTTGAAGCCGCTTCGATGACGCTGCGTCCCGGTCAACCGATTGGCACAGGGTCTGAGGACGGGCAGACGCCCGCGGGAGCGCCCGACGCCATCTGGGTCCTGGAGGGGTTCAGCAAGGCGGACGACACCTTGCAGGTCGAGCACCCCATCAGCCGTGAGCAGCTTCTGCTGTTGCGGGAGGTGATCACCCCGGATGCCGACGATCCCTGGATGATCTACTGCTACCCCGTGCCCGTCGAGGTGTGGCCGGCGGTGGACGCGATCCTCCAGTGCGGGCCGCCCGATCCCGAGCTGGATTACCTGACGGGGGCCTGCGCGGCTGAGTGAGCCGCACGGGGGTGCACCTCTCGGCCGCCCGGCCGTGCCGGCCCCCGGCGCGAACGGAACCTAGCCGCGCAGCGCCAGGTGGTACGACGAGGCCCACAACACCAGCGCGCTGCCCAGGCCCACCACGACCCGCACGGTCTCGCCAGCGAGGCCCGCCGCGACGAGGACGAACCCGGCGACCGCGACGGCCGTCAGCAGCGACGCCGTCCACCGGTACTGCCACTGGTCGTACAGCCGGGCGAGCGGGAAGAAGTGCAGGCCCACGACGAGGGCGATGCCCGCGGGGACGACCTCGGGCCGGCCTGCGGCGTTGGACGCGGCGATGACGGCGAAGACGGCCACCAGCTCGACGGTGTTGACGATGCCCACGCCACACGCCCAGTTGGGGGGCAGGTTCACCATCCGGGGCGAGGGCGTGGCGTCCTTGCGATACCCCAGGTGGATCGCCGCCGCGGTGAGCAGTACCGCCGCCGCCTCGATGCCGAGCGGCACGACATCCGTCGCCGAGCCGGTCCCGGAGGCCGCCGCCACGGCCCACAGCAGGGCGAACGCGGAGAGCACCAGCACGCCTCGGCGGCGCAGAGCGCGGGTGAGGGCCAGGCACTCGGCATCCTCATCGGACGGAGTGGCGGGCGTCGCGGCGGACGTCGATGTCACTCGCGGAGAGTACATGGGCCGACCTCGACGTGACATGGACTTACTCCGGAAACTCTTCGAAACATTCGACGAGATGGATTCAGTGTTCGGGGCGGCCAGGGCTGCCATCGCATGGAGATCACTTCTCCGCGATCGTCATCTCCGCGATGAACAGCGGAAATTCGGAACAGTTCGTCTCCATGATGGCCCGAACATTTCGCAATAGCCGACGAAACCATTGACAGTCGAAAGGGCCCGGCCAACACTCCCCGATGACAGAGCTCCCCCGTCGACCCACCCCCACTCGGACGAGGAGGAAGCACACCCATGCAGAAGTCACCAGGCCGCTTACGGCTGCTCATCAGCAGCACCTGCACCATGCTGCTGGTCGCGGCCGCGGCGCTCACGATGCCGGGCACCGCGCACGCCGACACCGTCGTCACCACCAACCAGACGGGCACCAACAACGGCTACTACTACTCGTTCTGGACGGACGCGCCGGGCACGGTCTCCATGACCCTGTCGTCCGGCGGCAGTTACAGCACCTCATGGCGCAACACCGGGAACTTCGTCGCCGGCAAGGGCTGGAGCACCGGGGCCCGCCGCACCGTGACGTACTCGGGCTCGTTCAACCCGTCCGGCAACGCCTACCTGACGCTGTACGGCTGGACGGCGAACCCGCTCGTCGAGTACTACATCGTCGACAACTGGGGCACCTACCGGCCCACCGGCACCTACAAGGGCACCGTCACCAGCGACGGCGGCACGTACGACATCTACAAGACGACGCGCTACAACGCCCCGTCCGTCGAGGGCGTACGCACCTTCGACCAGTACTGGAGCGTGCGGCAGTCCAAGCGGACGGGCGGCACCATCACGGCCGGCAACCACTTCGACGCGTGGGCCCGGGCCGGGATGCCCCTGGGCAACTTCAAGTACTACATGATCATGGCGACCGAGGGATACCGCAGCAGCGGCAACTCCAGCATCAGGGTGGGGCCATGAGGACGGGGGCCGTGCCGGCGATGCTCGCGACGGTGGCGGCCGCGGCCCTCACCGTCACGACCGTCACGGCCTCTGCCGCCGCGCCGGCGCGGGCCGCCGCCTGCACCGGCTACGTCGGGCTCACCTTCGACGACGGCCCGTCCGGCAACACGACGAAGCTGCTCGACGTGCTCCGCCACAACGGGTTGCGGGCCACGATGTTCAACGTGGGCCGGTCCGCGGCCGCCAACCCGTCCCTGGTCCGGGCGCAGGTGGCCGCCGGCATGTGGGTCGCCAACCACAGCTACACCCACCCGCACCTGACCCAACTGAGCCAGGCGCAGATCGACTCCGAGATCTCCCGCACCCAGCAGGCCATCGCCAACGCGGGAGGGGGCACGCCGAAGCTGTTCCGCCCGCCGTACGGCGAGACCAACGCGACGGTGAGGTCGGTCGCGGCCCGGTACGGCCTGACCGAGATCATCTGGGACGTCGACTCACAGGACTGGAACGGCGTGAGCACCGACGCGATCGTCCGGTCCGCCGCCCGACTCACCAACGGCCAGATCATCCTGATGCACGACGGACCCGCCAACACCGTTGCGGCCATCCCCCGCATCGCCCAGGGCCTGGCGTCCCGAGGCCTGTGCGCGGGAACGATCTCCCCCCAGACGGGCCGCGCGGTGGCCCCCACGTGAGCCCCCGGCGCGACGGCGACCACGCCGTCGCGCCACAGGGCGGTCCGGAGGAGCCTAGAGGGGTGGCCCGGCGGCAGGCCTTCCACCACCGCTCGCCGCATGTCGCTCGGACGCGACCCTGAGCAGGGTCTCGCGCAGCGCCTCCCGCGTGCGCCCCCGGGTCTTGACGGCATGGCAGTTGGGGCAGAGAGCCACCATCTGGCTCGGGTGGTCGCGTCCGCCCCGGGTGAGGTCCACGACGTGGTCGACTTCGAGGATCGGGTGGTCGTCGTCGGTCACATCGGCGGGCTGGCCCGTGCAGTTGGGGTTCTCGCAGCGGCCCCCGCTACGGCTCAGGACCAGGTAGCGGGCCGTGCGGGAGCGGACCGGACGGTGGGTGGTGCCGGTGCGGCGACGGCCGTGGGTCTGTGCTTCCCGTTCCTCGACGAACGTGCAGCCGCGTTCGTACTCGGCCGCGGTCAGGAGCCACCGCTCCGGTGCGGGGCCGGGCCGGGGGTGCGGTTCGGCCGGGTCGAGGCCGTCCAGGCCCACGTCGGCGAGGAACGGGGCCGCGTCGAGGTCCTCGAAGAAGGTGCCCACTAGTTCGTCGAGGACGGCCAGACGCGTGACGGTGGAGTGCCGGAAAAGGTCGTACACGGGCTCGGCGAGGCCGCCGAGGGGTTGGTTCGTGGCGAACCAGCGCTTCACCCCGGCGTCTCCGTGGGCAGTGGTCACCGGGCCGGTGTACTCGCGCAACTCCCATACGCCGTCGCGGTAGAGGGACGCGATCGGGTAGTCCGGACGCGGCCGCTCCCCCCTGTACCCGTGCCTCTGCAACAGGCGCTTGAGGGCTGCTTCGGTCTCGGTCCAGGGGAGGAGCCGGGGCTCGCCCCGCAGTGCCCGGCCCATGGCCCACAGCAGTGCGATCGGCTTGTACAGGGCCAGGTGGTTCGCCGAGCGGTTCACCTGCAGGCGGGTGATGCGGTGGATCAGCTCCTCGTGGGCCGGCCCGGCTGCCCCCTGCTCGTCGACGACGTCGTAGCCGAGGCGTTCGAGCCGGCGGGCGGCGTGGTCCGCGCCGCCGGAGAAGCCCGGTGTGTCGGGGGTCAGGGGGCGTTCGCCCGGCAGGAAGCCGTGTGCCGCGCCGACGATCGCCTTGGAGTCGTACTGCTTGCCCTCGTGCACCAGCACGTAGCGACGCGCACGCCGGAACCCGTACGTCTTCAGGAAGGCGTCACGCCCGAGACAGTCACACTCCTCGATCGCCTTCTCGATCTCGACGCGCGATATGTCCGAGAGTGCCATGGCGGGAACCCTACGCGACGGCACTGACAGCGCGGGGGCCTCGCCGGGGCGTTGCCGGTGACCGCCCGGCGGCGCCGCCGAGGGGTGCGCGCACGCGCCCAGGTGTGCGACGTACTTGAGTACGGGTGCTCATGACGGGACCCGCGGTGTCCGGGAATCCTGGCTGTATGAGGAATCGGGGAATCGTCGCGGCCGGAGCCGCTCTTGCCGGTGGTGTGCCTGTGGCCGCCTGGGGTCTGATGGGGCAGCAGAACTACGCCGGGTTGCCGGCCAGTGAGCTGGACTACGCGTTCCAGCCGTGGGACATCGGGGACGGCGTGGCCGCGGTCGCCGGGGGGCTCGCGCTGGTTCTGGCGGTGGCCGGTGCCGCGGTGCTCGTGCGGGCCTCGCTGCGCGGGGCGATGGACCAGCGGTGGTGGGGAGTGCTCGGGCCGCTGGTGGCCCTCGGGCTCATGCTTGGTGTGGGGTGGCGGATCCTGACCGCGGGGGGCGTCGGAGCGAACATCGGGGCCGGGCTGCTGATCCTGTTCGGGACGCCGATCGCCGCCGGGCTGCTGATGTGGTCCCTGGCGTGGTCGTTCTGGCTGGTCACCCAGCGCCACGGGCACGAGGGCGGCGGGGAGTTGGGCGGTATCGCCTCCCACGGGGTCTAGCAGTGCCCGCCGTGGCCGAAACCCCACGGCAGGCGGATCCCCAGGAGGGGCAACAACCCTGCGCTGCCGGGAAGTTCCCCTAGGTTGGTGGGCCGGTCCCCCTTCCCCACCCCCAGGAGGCCCCGCCGTGTCCGACGACAGCCTGCGCGACCGTATCGACACCTCCAAGCCGCACTCGGCCCGCTTCTGGAACTACTTCGTCGGCGGCAAGGACAACTACGAGGTCGACCGCGAGATCGGCGACCAGATCAAGTCGATCTTCCCGGGGCTCGTCGACGTGGCGGTCACGAGCCGCCGGTTCCTGGGGCGGGCCGTCGAATACCTGGCCGGTGAGCAGGGCGTACGGCAGTTCCTGGACGTCGGCACCGGGCTGCCCACCGCCGACAACACGCACGAAGTGGCCCAACGGGTCGCCCCGGACGCCCGGATCGTCTACGTCGACAACGACCCCATCGTGCTGGCCCACGCCAACGCGCTGCTCACCAGCACGCCCGAGGGCAGGACCGCGTACCTGGACGCCGACCTGTACGACCCGGAGGCCGTCCTGAAGGCCGCCGCCGGCACGCTCGATCTGTCCCGGCCGGTCGGTCTGATGATCCTCAACACCCTCGGTCACGTCGCCGAGTACGAGCGGGCGCGCGAGCTGGTGCGGCAGCTCATGGCCGGGCTGCCGGCCGGCAGCCACCTGGTGATCAGCGACAGCACGGCGACCAGTGAGGGAATGATCGCCGCGTCGGAGGCGTACAACGCGAGTGGGGCGGTGCCGTATCACGTACGGCCGGTCGCGGAGATCGCCGGGTTCTTCGATGGGCTGGAGCTGGTGGAGCCGGGAGTGGTGCGGGTTCCCGAGTGGCGGCCGGAGGGGTCCGGGGGCGACGGTGCGGGTTCCGGTGGCGCGGTTGATGCGTACTGCGGTGTCGGGCGTAAGCCGTAGGTTCCGCCGTCGTCGTGTGCCGCGCCGCGGGGGCTCTTCGCGCAGTTCCCCGCGCCCCTGAGTGGGACCGGTACCGTTCGTCAGCCGTTCGAGTCGGTCAAGGTGGGGGCGTAAGCCGTGGGTTCCCGCCGTCGTCGTGTGCCGCGCCGCGGGGGCTCTTCGCGCAGTTCCCCGCGCCCCTGAGTGGGACCGGTACCGTTCGTCAGCCGTTCGAGTCGGT